>JAYEPA010000163.1:0-11994 GCA_034723545.1 Thermodesulfobacteriota bacterium
ATTCCGGCTAAGGGCATGCCGGAATGACGATATAAAGTGTTTGTGTTTATTATACTGTTTTAACGACATTTGTGCATAGTGATTAAAATTTTGTTACTAAGATAGTGGGGCCACCAAATTGGCCTAACCCCAATTGAACTACTTTTGCGCCAAAGACATAATTCTGCTGTATCTTTTCCACATCCCCTTCAAATTAATACCGTAACATCTCATTTTTTTCGTTCATTTTTATAACAAAAAAATGTACTCTGCATAATTGTTATTCCCACTGCACGAGTTGCCCGTTTTGTATTCTGAAGACTTAAATCTTAAATTTCAACAATCTTTTTTCCGGAGAACATCATGGACCCTAGCGCGCTCATTCCCCAGCCTGATGCCATCCCCGTGTCCTGGGGCTGGTTCCAGGGATTGCTCCTGATCACCTTTTTTCTGCATATGGTGACGATGAATATTATGGTGGGCGGCGGTGTCATTGCCTGGGTGAATCATCTCTTCAAGGGACCGGCTCCGCAGCCGTTGAGTAGGGAAATTGGCAAGAAAATGCCGTTTATCATCGCCTTTACGGTTAATTTCGGGGTGGCGCCGCTCCTCTTTCTCCAAGTTCTTTACGGTCAGTTTTTGTACACCAGCTCAGTTCTGATGGCCACCCTGTGGCTGTCTTTGGTGTTTCTACTGATCATCGCCTACTATTCGTCCTATACGTTCATCCTGAAATATGATTCTCTTCGTATCGGCCGCATTCTGCTGCCCACTCTCACTGTATCGATTTTTCTGTTCATCGCCTTTTTGTTTTCCAACAATTTAACCATGATGCAGAATCCTGAATCATGGCCGCGCTATTTTGAGAACAAGACAGGATTTCTCTTCAATCTCGGCGATCCGACCCTGATTCCCCGCTACCTCCATTTTATGGCCTCGGCTTTAGCCATCGGCGGGTTGTCTGTGGCCCTGTTCTATGAATTTCGCAGAAAACGGGGGGACGAAGAAGCCCAACGCTGGGTACAGTATGGCTGCTCCTGGTACATGTGGGCCACATTGATCAATTTTCCACTTGGTTTTCTATTTTTAGGAAGTCTGCCAGATTTCACCCATGATGTGTCAACTTTGAGCGGCGCGCTCTTTGTGGTTTTTCTCATCGGTTCGGTGCTAAGCGGATGGATATCCGTAATGCATGCCCGGGTAAACAGGGTATTTCAGGCAACAGGCTGGGCTCTGGCCACAGTGTTTCAGATGATCCTGGTTCGTGATTTCACCCGGACCGCCTACCTCCGGCCTTACTTTTCGCCAGCGGATCTCGAGGTAAGACCGGAGTATCTGCCCATGATTCTATTTCTCATTATTTTTGTTGCCGGATTGGTTCTTATTGCCTGGATGCTGAAAATCGCAGCGCAAACCCGGGAGGTGCAGTCATGAATTATCCTGTCTGGCAGCTTGATGTTTTTGGCGGCGGTCTGCTGATTGCCTGCATCGCGGTTTTTCATGTCTACATCTCTCATTTTGCCGTGGGAGGCGGTCTCTTTCTTGTCCTGGCCGAAATAAAAGGACTCAGGGAGGATGATGCTGGAATCCTTGCCTTTGTAAAAAAACATACGCTCTTTTTTCTCCTGGTCACCATGGTGGCAGGCGGCCTTACCGGAGTGGCGATCTGGTTCACCATTGCCCTGTTGAACCCGTCGGCGACCTCGTCGCTGATTCATACATTTGTATTTGCCTGGGCCATTGAATGGGTCTTTTTTCTCGCCGAGATTATCGCTCTTTTTATCTACTATTACACCTTTGGCCGGATGGATAACCGTAATCATCTGATTATCGGCTGGATTTATTTTGGCTGCGCCTGGATGTCTCTTTTTGTCATTAACGGTATCATCGACTACATGCTGACGCCGGGTGCCTGGATTGAGACCCGCAATTTCTGGGACGGTTTTTTCAATCCGACATTCTGGCCGGCTCTGTTTTTCCGTACCTTTATCGCCCTGATGATCGCCGGACTCTTTGGGCTGGTAACCGCCACTAATATAAGAGATGATGCTCTGCGCATCAAAATGGTGCGCTTCTGCGCCCTGTGGCTGCTGGCTCCTTTTGCTCTTTTTCTGGCCTCGGCCTGGTGGTACATTTCGGCCCTGCCTCCAGAACTGCAGGGTCTCATTTTTGAAAGAATGCCGGAGTTGACCGGCTTTATTCAGGCTTTTGTGGTCTGCTCAGTGCTGCTGATTGCAGGTGGGCTTATCATGGCCGTCAAGCTGCCGCAGAAGGCGAGTCGCACCCTGACAGCTCTGATGCTTGTTGCCGGGCTGATTTACATGGGAGCGTTTGAGTTTGTCAGGGAAGGGGGCAGAAAGCCCTATATTATCCGGGACTATATGTACTCAACATCTATTCTCAAGGCCGATCAGGACCAGGTCACAGAAAAGGGCATTCTCCAGTCGGCACGCTGGGTGAAAAACAGACAAATCACAAATGACAATCAAGCTGAAGCCGGCAGGGAGATTTTTAATCTGCTCTGTCTGCCCTGCCATTCCATTGGTGGGCCAATCAATGATATTCTCACGGTCACGGCCCCCTTTGATTATTTCGGCATGACGGCCATTCTCGACGGGTTAGACTCCTTCAGCCCCTATATGCCCCCATTTGCCGGTGTGGACAGGGAAAAAGAGGCTCTGGCCCTTTTTCTCACTAAAACCCTGGGCGGAAAATCGGCGGATGTACAAGTTGCGGAAACAAAGCCACTGGAAGTTGAAATTCCACAATTTCAAATGGATTACTCCAAATATGTTCTTCTTGCCTGGAGTGATATGGGAATGAATATGACCAGCGGCAATAACGCTTATATCGATCTGATGCCGGGCAATGTGACCATCAAAGCCCAACTCATTCGTCGGGGTAAAACTCCGGAAATCGTCACGGACAAAATCACCCTGAGCTATGAAATTGACGACGGCAAAGGCGGCGGAACACTGGTTGTCGGGGATGGTTTTTTTATAGGTGAGCAGATCAGTCTCTCTCCCAGGTCTGCCGGAAAAGATTTTCAGCCCTATCCGCTGCTCACAGTTGTTGCAAAGAATGGGGCGGGCCATGAACTGGCCCGGACAAAAGTCGTGGCACCGGTCTCCAGTGAAATCGGCTGCGCCGGTTGTCACGGCGGCAGACCGGAGACAAATCCTATTATCATGACCGACGCCACAGCTGAAAATATCCTTACCGCCCATGATAAGCGAAGTCATACCACACTCCTGGCCCAGGCAAAAAAAGGAGGCAAGATTCGTTGTCAAGACTGCCATGCTGACCTGCTGAGTAACGACAAGGGCGATCCCAACCTCCTGAATCTTTCCGCCTCACTGCATGGCTTCCATGCCAATTATCTTGTCAACAAGGGAGCAGAAGCCTGCACGGTCTGTCATCTCGGTGCTGAAACCGGGGCGACTCGTTTTTTCCGAGGCATGCATAACGAGCTTGGCCTTGATTGCACCCTGTGTCATGGAACCATGGCTGAACATGCTCTTAGCCTGCTGAAGAAAGAACTTGAAAACGGAAAGAATCGGGCCGACCGACTTATGCGACATCTGAAACCGGTCAATTTTGACAGTGTTGATGAAATTGTTCCCCGCAGCCCATGGAAAAACCTGCCGGACTGTTTGAACTGTCATGGGGACTTCCAGGCTCCGGAGAGCATGGACGCCTTTAATAGTTGGACGGAAAATATGGATTCTCTTTACAGAAATCGGCGGGAGATGAGTGAACAGATTTTTTGCGCTGCCTGTCATAACAGTCCTCACGCGGTCTACCGGGCCACGAACCCCTATGGAGAAAATCGGGATGTCATGCAGCCCCTGCAGTACCAGGGCAGTCCACTGCCCATTGGATCAAATTTTAACTGCAAGGTTTGCCACACCATTGACATGGAGGATGAGATGCATCATCCGAATATGCTGCGGAAATTCAGGAATTGATGAACTCGCGGGGAAGAAGTTTTTTTGAATATTGTTGCGCAGTTACGGACTACGGATAAGAGCTATTGTCACCCGTTTGAAAAATATGATCGGCAGAAGGATAAGAGGAGAAAAAAGGGACAGATTCAAGACGCTTTTAGTTTTGACAGAGCCATCCGCAGATGCCTTTTTCTGGGCCGGAGAAGGTGTTCGACGATAATAAGGCCTGCCACGGCGAAGAGACCGGCAAAAAGTATCTGTGCGATACGCAAGTAGAAATTTGTACTGGCGGACGTATCGGCAATAGTGGAACTTCCAAGAAGAACGAGAAAGGTGGTCAAACCGGACATAAAGGCTTTGGCCGTTGCTCCACCACCATAGATCTGTCTGCTGAATAAAAGAGTAAAACAGAGGACCAGGGCCACCAGGAACAGATAGGTCGGCACAGCTGCAAGAAGATTATAGGCTATTACAATTGCTGCACCACCGATTAAACAGGCAATGGCATTCCCCTTCATGGCCTGAAAAGAGGCGTTGGCATTCGGGGCTCCAGCCATGAAACAGATTTGAATCATGGCTAATGCATAGGAGCTCAGGTTCAGGGCAAAGAAGAGGGTCACAGCGGTAAGGGCCACAATAGTACTGACCAGGGCCAGACGGGCCCGTTCTTCTCGTGATGGTGCCGGCGGCGGAGCTGGTTTTTTCGCTGGTTGTGCCTGGAGGGAGTCTTTTGCAAGGCTGTTTGGGATAATGCTATGAAAAAGCCAGGCAAAGAAAAGTCCAACCCCCATGTTGAGCAGAAGTGCGCCGGCAATAAGGTGCGCCAGACCAGCTCCGGAGAGGCCCATGATCGGGACGATGGTGATGCCGATGGTCATAAACATGACGGCCATGGGCGGTGCTGACGGCGTATCGTTATAGTAGATAAAAAAGAACAACAATCCATAAAGCGGTACACAGAGCACGGGAAAATTAAGAAAGTATTCACTGATAAAAAGCCCTATGAGCAGACTGAAGGTGAGTCGGCGGAGAAGCTGAATCGCCATTTTCCAACCAATCCATACCGGGAAGGCGAGGAATAAAGCGGCAAAAAGAGGGGCAAAATAAGAAAGGGGCCAGGCAAGGCCATAGGCAACGGCAACAGCCGTTGTCAGGCCGATGGTCATCCGAAGTATTTGAACTGCCTGCTGGGTCATTGTTGATCAATAAATATGTGAGAACAGGCTGATTATCCGAATCCATAACCGGCCAATGTTGTTCAGTATGGCATGATTGCCGGTATAGATGATCACGTTTGCCTGGCCACCGGCACGAAGAACCCCCTTCGCAGACTCAACATCTGAAAATCGGATCAGCACCGGCATATGCTGCGGTTGTCTGAGCCAGCCCTGGGTCGGTTGAACTGTTGTCAGGCCACCTAGGGTATTAGCGGCACTATATGCAACCCCGTAACCAACACTCATTACCTCACCTTTGAAAATTCTTCCCGGGTCTGCGTCCAGGATCAGTTCCACCGGATTATTTTTTTTGATATTGAGCAAACAGTTTTCACGCATGTCAGCCTGGATCCAGACTGATTTTGAGGCGATAAAGGTCATGATTGGCGAGCCTGTGCCGGCATACTGGCCCACATCAATGGTCAGGTTGGTGATTATTCCGTCCGATGGTGCGCGAATGGAGCTTCTATACAGATCAAGCTGGGCGCTTTCAAGTGTAACCAGTGCCGATATGACCCGTGCGTTATCCTGGCCGGTGCTGCCGAGATTGGCCTTTGCCTTTTCAAGTTCCGAACGAGCGCTGGCCAATTTGGCCTTGTTGGCCGCAATACTTGAGCGAGCGTCATCTGCCCGTGACATGGAGGCTGCGCCCTGTTTGGAAAGCTTGATGATACGCCGGCCTTTGACCTCAGCATTTTGGAGATTTGCCCTGGCCTCGGCAACTTTTGCCTGGGCGGTAGTCACCGAGGAAATATCGGCTTCAGAGGTCTGGGTTGCCTGCTGAAGGTCGGCCCGGGCCTGGCGAACAGCAAGCTCATATGTGGCCGAGTCGATAACCGCCAACACCTGGTCGGCAGAGACAAGCTGGTTATTGGTCACATTAACCCTGGTCAGGGGTCCGGAAACCTGGGGTACAATGGGAACAACAAAGGCCTCAACACGCCCGTTACTGGTATACGGTGTATATTTATCGGCAAGAATATGACCGATAAATATTGCTATGCAGAGTCCAACAACAATATTGGTCCAAAGCTTGATCGGATCCCGTTTGTTTTTTTCTTCAGATATGGTGCTCTCTTTCTTGGGAGCATCAGGAGAAGGGCTATCTCTTTTATCAGTTGTTGTTTCGTCAGACATTGGTTTTATCAATCCTTCAGGGATGAAATGATTCCAGTTTTCAACTCTCAGTCTGTCTTTCCGATATAATGTTTCCGACCAGCCAGCCCACAATAACGGCTGTGAAGAACTGTCCGACAATGGCCTCCATCTGGCACAGAGCACCGGCTCCCAGGGTCTGGGGAGTAATATCACCATACCCCAGGGTGGTCAGGGTAACCATGCTGAAATAATGAAAAACATGGAGTGGATTGTGCTGAACGTTATCCAGCAATACCCCGCTGTACGAACCGGGACTCAACTCATACAACAAGGTATAGAGCGTCCCCCAGAACAGTCCGATAATGAGATAAAGGCAGAGAGCCGCATAGAGAACGTTTATCGTTAACTTTCTAACATGGACAAGCTGCATCGCATAAGAATATATCAGTAGACTGAAATAGACGACAAAGAGCAGGTAAGAACCAAGTCGACTGAAATGGATAACGTCATATAACCCGAGCCAGTAAAGAACGAGAAGTACAGGGAGCAGAAAAATACTAATAGAACGTTGTTTCTGATGTTTCTGCACGGTAAAGACCGCAACTAACAGGGCAACCGACAGAGAGACATGGGCCAGGATAGCAACAGCTGGATAGGGGGCAAGAAAGGGGCTGCCGACAATATAGAGCAACAGAAAAAAAAGAAGATTTCTGAAGCCGTTCCCCTCAAGAACAGCTTTTTTAAGGTCAACTCTCATATCTATTGTTCCTTAGGGGGGGTCTCGTTTAGCAGGGTCCCCCAATCAGTTCGTTGTTTCATTTTTTCTTTCGTTTCCCGGGGCAGGTACTCTTTACCCTGCCGGATCTGCCAGCCACCGCCAAGTGCCTTGTACAGGCCAATAACGTTGGTCACTATTGTTCCCTGCAACTGGGCGTGTTGATCCTGTTTCTGGGTCATTGCCCGTGTGGAGTCAAGAACCCGCTGGTAACCAACAAATCCTTCTTCGTATTGAAGCGTTGCCAGTTCCATGGATCTTTTCGAGCTGACAATAGCCTGCAGGAGGTACTTTGCCTCTTGTTTGGCATAGATAAATCCGGTCATACTGTCTTCTACTTCCCGGGCGGCGCCCAGTACCGTATTCTGATACGCGGTAATCAGCTGCTCCAGGCGGGCATCCTGGATGCGTACCTGGTTTTTGAGACGACCGTAATTAAACAGATTCCACTTGAAAGCAGGGCCGAAATTGTAGGAAAAACTGTTGGAATCGAAAATGTCACCCAGATCATTATCGCCTCTATCGGTGGAACTCCAGCCCAGCGAGCCGAACAGGGTAAAGCTTGGAAACAGCTCTGTCCGGGCAATGCCGATTCGGGCACTCTGTGCCGCAGCCCGCATTTCCGCCCTGCGTATGTCAGGGCGGCGGCGCAGCAATTCCGCCGGAATATCCACGGCTACCTCGGAGTCGATTGTCGGTATCTTCTCCGTTTTGTTCAGCAGATTATCAAGATCACCGGGAAGCATTCCCAGGAGCAGTGCCAGTGCATGTCTGTGGATAAAAAGCCTTGCCTGTAAGTTGGGAATCGTTGACTGGGTAGTCGTTAACAGGGTTTTTGCCTGCATGACATCAAGCTCGGTCACGGTGCCGGCGTCGAACTGATACATGACCAGTTGCAGCCCGTCCTGCTGAATCTTGGCGTTTTTCTCGGCAAGACGGATACGCTCTTCCAGGGTGCAGAGATTGACGTATGTTCTGGCAACTTCTGCTGTCAGGGAGACAAGGACATCATCATAGTCTGCAATGGTAGCCAGATAGTCGGCATCTGCCGACTCGATGCCTCGACGAAATTTTCCCCAGAAATCCATTTCCCAGCCGGCGTCAAACCCTACAGATGCAGCATTGTAATATCGATCATCGGATGGCCCTGTGGTGCCGATGGTGAACAGATCACCGTTCATTTGCTGAACTTGTGGATAGAGCTGACCTTTGACAAATCCTAACTGGGCCCGTGCCTCCATGATCCGAAGCCCGGCGCTGCGAAGCGAGAGATTCTGCGCGTAAGCAGTCTGAACAAGCTTGTCGAGAATCGGGTCATTGAACCGGGTCCACCAGGCAATGGAATCATCCTTTGAAGGTTTTTGGAAAAGGCCATTATCCTGTTTGCTCCAGGTCTCCGGCACTTGGGCCTCGGGCGTCTGGAAATCCGGGCCAAGCATGGTGCAGCCGCCAAGCCAGAGGAAAAGAACAGCGAAAAGGGATTGATATGTTAAGCGCTGTGGCGTCATGGGTACGCTGTACGGTTGAGCAGTCCGGTTTAATTGTTACTCACTGTATCGGCTGCGGGTGAGGGAACCTGTTCTTCCTCAATCCAGGACATGAACAGGGTGTATGTGATGGCAACAACGACCGCACCGACGAACAGGCCGATGATGCCGGAGAGCATCATGCCGCCCAGTGCGCCAATCAGGATAACCAGCATCGGGGCGTCAACGCCGCGTCCCATAAGTATCGGTTTTAAAAAGCTGTCACATCCACTGACCAGGATAGCCCAGACAAGAAAGATAACCGCCGGGGTGGTCTCTGCAAAACTAAAAACCCATGCTGCAATGGGACCAAGAACGAGAATAGGCGGCAGCTGAATAATGGCCAGGATTAAAACCAGACCCGCCCATAGACCGGCAGCAGGGACACCGACAAGCAGCATCCCTATGACAGCGAGGGTGGACTGAATGAAGGCAACACCGATAACTCCCTGCATCACCCCCCTGATGGTCGCCGTACCCAGAGAGGTGATTTCTGCGGCCCTGTCTCCGGCAAAACGGGTAACAATCTTGTTCATGACTGCGATACCTTTTTCTGCCGTGGCCAACAGAGCCCCTGCAATGGCAACAGAAATGATAAACATGAAAACCACCTTCACTCCTCCGCCAAATTTAGCAAGCATGGCATAGGCTACAGTTTTCAGCTGGGGCTTGAATTTTTTCAGGGACGCCTCCAGATTTGTCGAGGCAAGGGACCATGTTTTATGAAGAGATGCACCAATAATGGGCCAATCTTTCACTCCGGCCGGTGGCGGCGGCACAGACAGTGTTTCGTTCTCTATACTTGCTGTAATTGATTGCGCCTGATTAACGGAAGAAGAAACAAGCATCACCGATGGGATGACTATGGCACCAATGACCACCAGAGAAAACAAAATTGCAGTCATCTTCCTGCGTCCCCCCAAGCGTTGGGCAACCTTGCTAATAAGCGGTTCCACGGCTACAGCAATGATAATCCCCCAGAGACCCGGCATGATAAAGGGGTGAATGATGCGCAAGGTGTAAACCACCATAGTTCCTAAAATCGCAATTTTAATAACCGTTTCAATGGCATTTTTTTGAAAAATTTTGCTGTCTGTTGTGTCCATGGTCATCCTGTCATTGTATTTCGCTAAATAGAAGGTAACTCTTCAGCAAAATATCCGGGGGTGAAAATCCCGGCATTTATTTTAAAAGTAACAATAGAATTATATCGTCATTCCGGCATGGTCTTAGCCGGAATCCAGGATGGAGTGTGTGGCAAGTTTCTGGATCCCGGCTAAAAACATGCCGGGATGACGTATACGAAGTTTTTGTGTTTATCATGTTGTTATTACGATATTTATGAGTAATTGTCGAAATTTTGTTACTTAGAAGCAGATAAGCGTAGACTTCGAAGCAACCGGGGTGAAGATTCCGGCATGTTTTTAGCCGGAGATAAGCACCCTCAAAGCCAGTGTAGAGAGCGACTCCGTGGGTGCTTCTGGAGAGGAACCTGTTATCAATCAATAACCTGCCGGCGAGTCTACAACAATATACGTTACCTGGTTGCCGGCATATCCTCTCTGGTACCAGGTCGATGAACAGTTGTAATAAGAAACCCCGTTAACGACGACAGCCGATGTCCTGCATGGCAGTGTTGTTCTGTAGTCTGTCGTCTGCACCGTTTCCGCCGCACCTCCAGCGATAATCACTGTGGAACTACCATAGCCATAACCATAGCCATAGCCGTAACGGTGGTCATCCCAGTAATCATCACGTTCGTCATCAATAAAGTCCTGCCTGTCTTCCCGACGCTCTTTTCTTGCTTCCTGGATATCATCCCGGTGCTCATCTCGCCACTCCTGACGGTCGTCAAGGTTGCCCCGGTCCCGGTCTTTTTCCAGATGGCCCTGTCGGGTAGTTGCCCTGTCCCGGTCTTGGATCTTGTGATCACGGGAAACCGGGCGTGTCCTCGGGTTGCTGACACGCTGCCTGTTATGTGAAAATCCTCCTCCACTGGCCACACCGGCACGTGAAAAGGATCTGCCACCACCTCTACCACCGCCTCCTCTGCCACGGGCCTCAACAAGTTCAGCAACAAAAAAAACAGTAAGAACTAAAGCAATAGCGAAAATAACTGCATTGGATTTTAGATTAAGGTTCATCATGAACCTCCCTGGGTTTTGTTCATTACACCCGATTCAGTGGCCGGAAGTAAAGTCGGGATTTTTTCAGCACCTTTTGGTGGTGTAAAGATAAAAGTATCATCCGAGATCTTTGGTGCCAGATTCCAATCCGAAAATTGAGCCTGGAACTGAGGCTGACCCGGTGAATTTTTGTAGGTTATTACGATACGTTCAGGCAAGTTGTCTTTTGTAATCCAGACCTGGAAGTCTATGTCTTCTGTCTGGCCGGCAATGTGATCAGTCGGCGTCGCACCCAGGGTATTATGTTCTACATAATCAACGCTGGTGGTCATCTTTTGAAATTCTGAAGGGAAGGTTGTGGTCAGCATCCGTGCCAAGGGCACACGCATGCCCATTTTGCCAACGGCATAACGAATTGCCCCATCCACATCGCCGGGGCGATCCGTCTGTGAATAAATATTTTCAGATTCATTAAACAGCGTAATCACTTTTCCGTCAAATATCAAAAGGCTTTCATCGCCGTCGCTTTGCCGAGCTTCGACCCGCAGATGGTTCGGTCGGCTGATCGTAGTCTTACGTATTTCACTGAACTCGATTTTTTGTCCTGACTCCTGGACAATATCATAGCCCATGTGAATAGTGACACTGTATTGCTTTGCTTCAGCCACTTTTTTTAACATACCAAAAACTTGTGATTGTGTGTCAGACGCAAAGGCACTGCCTGCAACCAGACAGATAGCAATTACACAGATAGATAAATAACGATTTCTAGTATTCATTTGTTTTAACTCCAAGAGTGTGTGGAACTTACAAAGTGTGTGAAGATTATTAAAGTGAATATTTGATTAAATTTTTGTAACTTATGATGTTCAGCATTAGAAGGGCAGACTTGCTGTCAGTGTATTAGAATCCAGAACTGTTTTTAAGGATGCTTATCTTCGGCTGAGGGCCTGTAAATAAGTGTCACAGCCTTATCAGACAAGGACAGTCTTTCGGTAAAACAAGTTGTATTTCCGCAGGTAATACATCAATACGAAGATGGTTGGTTTTGTATGGCTCACCATCGAGATTCACGGAGCTGGTTTGCTTCGGCCAGGATTCCAGCCATTTTGTCTGGAACCGTTTAACGTATTTTCCTCCGGAAGATGGATTTAGAACCTCTTGAATGACTTGGGCGACATCTGTGAATGGAAATGTATATATGACCAAACAATCCAATAAACCGTCATTAATATAAGCATCAGGCGCAAGAACCTGTCCTCCGCCGGCTTGTCTGCCGTTGCATACAGCACCCATAATCGCGGAGCCCTCCAGTTCAATACCCTC
>JAYEPA010000164.1:0-3250 GCA_034723545.1 Thermodesulfobacteriota bacterium
GATCTTCGGCCGATGTTATCATGATGACAACGGCATGACTGCTTGAGACGGCCCCTACCTCTTTTTCCAAATTCCGGATGGCCTTCAAAACCTCGTGGCCATTCATCTCCGGCATGTTGATATCCAGCAGGACCAGGCAATAGGAATCTTTTTCCGCAAAACCAGCACTAAAAGCCTCAACGGCTTCCTTTCCGTTGGCGGCCACATCCACGGTTCCATATTGCTGCAAAAAATTGCAGAGTATTTTTCGATCGACAAAATTGTCTTCGCAAACCAGTATTTTTATTTTGCTCATTAATGCCTCTAGTTTTGAATGAGGTGATTAGGCTCTTTGTCTGAAATATCTACGCTCTCGATAATTCGTAATTTATAATTTTGCCGGCAGCAGGTAGGTTGACGGTTTTTTTCTACTTTCAGCGCCATCATGGTGTTTCTTTCAAAAGATTGTTTTTTCGCAGATAGGTAAAATCCCGTACATCCGTGCCCATGATGTGTTTGGTCAGCCAGTTGACAAGAAATTCGAAGATTTCCTGAATGCTGATATCCTCATTCCTGCCAAATTTTTTCTGGTATTCCATGGTGGTTTTAACGAATTGCCAATGCTCCAGGCGATGTTCTGAAAAATTTGGATGAGGTTTCGTATATTTTTCTTCACTTTTAAAATGGAAATCCACATAGTTGATCATTTCTTCAAGCACCTTTTCTATGCCTTCCTTTGATTTTTTTTCAACGATTGCCTGAAGCAGAGAATTAAGCATGTCCAGTAGATTTTTATGTTGAGCATCTATTTCATCTACTCCCACACTGTACTCATTTTTCCAGTTAATAAGATTTAGCAATATTTTATCCTGTTTTTGAATGTGAAGGAATCGTAATGACGAGCAAAAAAGGAGTTGGCCTTTAAGCACCGACATTGAACAGTTACCTATAATTTAAAACGGCCCACCATTTCTTTGAGATTTCCTCCCAGGCTGTTGAGTTCCCGAGCCAATTCGTTAACCTGTGCGGCCGTGTCATTGGCCGCTGTCGAAGACTGGTTGATATCTTCAATGTCAAAGGCAATGGATTTTGCCGAATCCGCCGACCGGGTAACTGTGACGACAATATCTTCAACGCCATTGGCGGCCACGGCTGCGCTGTCGCTCATCAGCTGGACGCTGCTGACCGCCTCGCTGATATTTCTGGCAACATCCTGGGTGGTAACGGATTGTTCCTCAACAGCACCGGCAATATTGACGACAATTTCGTTGACCTGATCCATGACGCTTTGGATTCCCGTAATTTCCTGGATTGTATTGTCAGTGGAATTCTGCATGGCCTCCACTTTCTGGCGAATTTCGATAACGGCATTGTTTGTCTGGGCGGCCAGTTCTTTAATCTCGTTGGCGACCACGGCAAAACCTTTGCCTGCCTCACCGGCCCGGGCCGCCTCAATGGTAGCGTTTAAGGCCAGCAGCTTGGTCTGTTCGGCAATTTCAACAATCACATCGCTGATCTGGTCGATTTCCCTGGCCGCGCCGCCAAGCTCATCCACCCGTTCCGAGGCGTTTTCCACGTTGGCCATGGCCTCGTTGGTCACGGTTCGGGCCTGTTCCGTGTTGGCGGCAATATCGGCAACCGTGGCGCTCATCTCTTCGGCGGCAGCGGCCATGGTGCTGATGTTCTGGGCGGCCTCCTGGCTGGATATGGAAACCTGGCTGACCTGTTGGTTCATTTCATCCGTGGTAACGGCAACTTCCGACATGTTGCCGCTCATCTCCGTGGTGGCCGAGGTAACGGAATCGGATTTTTCCGAGACGGCAGAGCTGCCCTGGGACATTTGCTCTGATAATTTCGTCAGCTCTTGCGCATTACTGGCAAGAGAGTTTGAGCCAGCCATGATTTTTTGAAACATTTTCGCCAGATTTTCACTGGTGGTATCAAGGTTTCTGCCGATGGCGCCAAGTTCGTCATTGCTTGTAAAGCCGGCCCTGGCGGAAAGATCGCCATCTCCCAGTTTGGAAGCAAAAGCATTGACCTTCTGAAGCTGGCTGAGAACCTTCATGACCGTTAATCCGGCAAAAATCATGAAAAAAATGCCGATAGCAATGCCTATAAGCTGCCGGGTCAGCAATGTTTTGATAAGTTGTTCGGATTGTGTCTGCATCATCCCCACGGCGCTGTTCATTTCCTTGAGGAGAGTGATGTTGTTGGCCTGCAGCCACTTTAAATGAGAGTCTGTTTCTCCGTTGCCGGTCAGCAGGGCTTCAGTGTGGAAAGCGAAGGATTTCCACAGGGAGGCAACCTTGCCGAGCTGACTTGCCGCAGACTCTGTGGCCGCTGTACATTGCCGGTATTCCGTCGTGTTGAGATCCAGGCTGAGCGGTGCTTTGCCGCCATTGTGCAGGGCGTCCAGGGTCATGCCGAAAATCTTCATGGTGTTTTTAGCAGTATTGATCTGTTCTGAAGAAACAGAGCCGTTTTTCAGGCGCTCCATCTCCAGGGCCAAGACTTCCTTTGTCAGTTTCTGGGACAGCATGCGTTGACGGCCGGCCAAGTTGATGATCAGTCCGGCGTCCTTGGCGGCCGATGTTGTCAGCCAGGTGGCAAGGAACATGCCGATAATGATCAGTGAAAGACTGCCTATTGCAATTCCGAGTTTCATTTTGATAGTCATGATATTGGTTTAATTTCGTTGAGTTGGTTAAAAGTCGGTATGATTTTTTCCCTTCAGCCTTCAGCCTTATACCTTTGCCCCTTATTCTATTCCCCTGTCCGCAGCAACTCGTCGACATTGAGAACCGCAACAAGATCTTCTTTCATCGTGTAAATGCCTTCAAAAAAAATTCCGGGCACCCCCGACACATTGGATGGCGGCGGTGCAATGTCCCGGCTGTCGGCCATGACCACGTCGGTGACGCTGTCCACTAGCAGGCCGATATTTTCCGAGCCCTGCCGCACCACTACAACTTTCATCTCCTTATTAATGTCAAGGGATTCCAATTTGAATTTTTTTCTGAGATCAATGATAGTGGCAATCTCCCCCCGCAGGTTCATGACGCCCCTGACATAATCAGGGGCTCGATGGACCACGGTGATTTCAGTCTGTTTGTTGATTTCCTGGATCAGGGAGGTGTCAAGACCACAGGTCATGTCATCAACCTGAAACAGGACCAGGTCTCTCATATCCTCTGCCCGAATGGTCTGTTGGGTCATTTTATTTCCCTTAAATTATTCTGTTAAATTTGTTAAATCGGTATATCATTTTTCA
>JAYEPA010000164.1:3350-11917 GCA_034723545.1 Thermodesulfobacteriota bacterium
CCCAGATACTTCTTCAGATTAGCCAGGATCTGCTCCCGGTCCAGCTTGATCAGGTACTCATCAACACCGGCCTCCTGTCCTCTTTGCTCAGCCGCTTCACCGGCCACCGAGGTTACGGCAATGACCGGTAACTCGGCCCAGCGCTCGTCCGCGCGTATTTGTCTGGTCAGCTCCAGGCCGTCCATGTTGGGCATTTCAATGTCGGTGAGTACCAGGTGGATCGTCTCCTCTTCCAGGACTCGCAGGGCCTCGACACCGTCTTCAGCCTGAAATGGCGTATAACCGACATCGGAAACAAAATCAGTGATCTGGTTCATGAAAAATTTTGAATCCTCCACAACGAGGATATTTCCGCCGCCGTCCTCTTCTGTCGAAGAATGGACCGCAATCCCCGCCCATTCCGGCATAACGGTTGTTACCACGCCGTAGAGATCCACCAACAGGGTAATTTTGTCAAAAATGATCATGGAGCCGAGGATGCCGGGTTGGCGATGGGTGATGTCATCGACCTTTTCAATGGTATCAAGAATATCAACAATTTCGGACATCACGATGCCGACCTCCTTGCCGGCTATCGGAAACACAACGACATAACAGCTTTCCGCCTCTTCGTCCCGCATGCCCACATTGGCAACTTCATCCACATTGAACAGCGGCAAACTGCCGCCCCGGTACTGGATATTTTTACGGCCGCCGGTGATCTCAATGTCATTTGACCTGATTTTTTCAATGCGGGAAACCAACCCCAGGGGAATGGCCATCTGCTCGTCTTCCGTATTCCGGACAATAAGCAGAGTCTGGGAATCCTCGCCTCCCTTTGTCTTTTGTTCCTGTTCCCTCAGTTGATTTTTAACTTTTTCGGCAACCGTTGTCAGGTTCATCAGGGTGCTTAAGCCCACAACATCGAGAATCATGGCAATGCGGCCATCACCCTGGATGGTGGCGCCGGCATAGGCTTTACAATCTCTAAGATGATTGCCCAGGGGTTTGACGACAATCTCCTCCGAATCCAGCAACCGGTCAACAATGAGTCCGTAATGGAAATCCCCGGCGGAAAGAACGACAATGTTGTAGGCGCTTATAGGGTTTGTTCGCCGTTCCCTGCTCTGACGCCTCTCCTCCGCCCGTTCGCCGTTCTCTTCATTTTCTTGAATCGGCTTGTCATCCCATTCCCTGTAAACACTGCGCCGGTCTTCGATCTGCGTCCGTCGGTCCGGCTTTTCCTCAAGAGTGTGGGGATCAATATAAACCCGCTCAATGTCCAGGGCATCAGTAAGACGAATCAGAGGTAGGAGTTCACCTCGCAGCCGCATGACCAGGGCAGAGCCGATTTTTTCAATCCGCTCTTTGACCTGGGCTGCCGGTATGCGAACCAGTTCAACCAGATTGACCTGGGGAATGGCAAAGCGTTCCTTGCCGCAGGTGATGATCTGACTGGGGATGATAGCCAGGGTCAGGGGCAGCTTGATGGTAATCGTGGTCCCCTTGCCCATTGCCGTGTCAACATCAATGATGCCGCCGAGTTCGGTGAGGTTGGTGTTGACCACATCCATGCCCACCCCGCGGCCGGAAACATCAGTCACTTCGGCAGCGGTGGAAAGGCCCGGAAGAAAGATCAGCTTGGCCAGCTCCTTGGTTGACATGGCATCGATCTGGGCCTGTTCCATCAGCTTCTGGGACAGGACTTTTTCTTTGAGTTTTTCCGTGTTGATTCCGGCCCCGTCATCTTCAATGGCAATGATCACCTGGCCGCCTTCATGATAGGCGGACAGCCGCAACAGGCCCTGGGCATTCTTGCCATTCACGACCCTGGTCTCGGGTTGTTCAATGCCGTGGTCCACCGAATTTCGCACCAGATGGGTCAAGGGATCACCAATGGCCTCGATAATGGTTTTATCCAGCTCCACCTCCTCCCCTTCGATAATCAGGTTGATTTCCTTGGAGAGAGATTTTGAGAGATCCCGGACCACCCGCTTGAATTTATTAAAAATATTGCCGATGGGCTGCATGCGGGTGGACATGATGGATTCCTGCAGCTCCGATGTTACCATGTTCAGCCGCTGGGAAACCGTGTCAATCCCCTGTTTGTTTTGAGAGGAAACAGCCTGCACCAACTGGTTACGGGTCAATACCAGTTCCCCGGCCAGGGTCATCAGGTTGTCAAGGATTTTAACATTGACCCGCAGGCTGCTGTCCTTGATCATGGGTTTGACCGGCGCCGATTTTTTCTTTTTGGCAACGTCTTTGACAGCGGGCTTGGCCGGCGGCGCTGATTTCGGAGCGGCTGGTTCCGGTGGTGTAGTTTCAACTGAAGCAGGGGGCGCGTCTTCCTGGACAGGAATTGGTTCCCCGGCTTGGGGCTGGGTCAGTGACTCCGGAGAAATGAGATGGATGCAGGAATCATCCAGGCCGATGAAACTGCCCAGGATATCTCCTTCCATGATGGTTGCAAACAAGACGTAGAACGGAACACGTCTCTCTCCCGGATCGTCTTCAAGTTTGCCCACTGCCTCAATGTCCACTTTGCTGTCGACAATATTCCCTGTCTGCTGAAGTTCAGTAACGACCTCCAGGGGGGTCTTATTCTTTTTTTCAATGTCTTCAATCAGATCATAAACGAGAATATAGAGATTGTTTCCTCCTTTGAGACTCAGGGCAACATCAAGACTGTCCAGTGTAAAAAGGTTGGAGGCATCAGGTGTGCCGAGACCTATTTCATTGGTCTGGGATGACTTCTCCTCCTGGCTGAGAGCAGGTTCAAGCGCATTTTTCAAGGCTGAAATCTGCTCCGATATATCCACGTCATTGCTTGTCGCCGGTGAGTTAAGCATGGAATTAAGCAGGTCAAAGGCCTCGAGCAGGACAGTGATCAACTCCGGCGTAGGAACCATCTCCCCATTACGGACCATGTTCAGCAGATTCTCGCCGGCATGGGCCACTTCCTTGACGTTGTCAAGGCCAAGAAAACCGGCTCCGCCCTTAATGGAATGCACGGCTCGGAAAACTTTGTTCACCAGCTCTGAATCAATGTCGGCGCCGTCTTCTTCTATGGCCAGAAGATCGGTTTCAATGCCGTCCATATGCTCTTTTGATTCTTCGACAAAGGCCAGTAACGTTTCTTCATCATCGATCATCGCCATGGCGGTTTTCCTTCAAAATTCGGTGTTGTCATAAGGTTGATGGGCTCGCAAAAACTACAAATTAACCACAGAGCACACAGAGGCCACAGAGGCAACTAATTGGAATAAAAAGAATTTCTCTGTGAGCTCTGTGATCTCTGTGGTAGAAAAAACTTTTTACAAAGCCATCAAGGTTACATCGTTACAAATTAGCTTGTAATAGTAAAATGATGATCCAGACGCATGGCCGTAAAAAGACCGCGGATATCGTCCGAGGTGTTGATCAATTCAATTTCATTGCCGCCGTTGTCCAGCAGGCTGTTGCGGCTGGCAATGAGTAGACCGATACCGGAGGAGTCGATCATCCGGGTATCCTTGAGATCAAGAATAATTTTTTTCTCTCCGTCATTGATGAGTTGCAGGAGCTCATCTTGCAGAGAAGCGCATTGGGAGGCGATAACATCCACGCCGGGTTTGACAACGATAATTCCATCTTTTCTTTCAATATAGCTCATAGTTGTTTGGTCCTGTTGATCCTGTTGGTCCTGTTGGCCCTGTTGGTCTAGTTGGCCCCGTTGATTTGCCAGGTCTGGCCTGCATCATTCCTGACCAATAAGACTAATCAGACCAACTAGACTAGTTCGACTGTTCTTATGCCCTGTAAAGCTCATCAAGGCTGGAAAACAGTTGTTCCCTGGCGTTTTCAAATTTCTCCATCAAGGCAGTGGCCTCGTCTTTACGGTCCTGTTCAACAAGCTGGACAATTTCAAAGGCAACGTCATGGACATTGCGGTGATGTTTAACAACTTCACTGAAAACGGGCGTGGTATCAAGCACCTTGCCTTCCTCACCAAACAGCCATTGACCAAAATCACACTGCTCATGAGCGACCAGCTCATCTGCGGATAGAGATTGCCCTTTATGCAGCAGTCCTTCCAGCTTGGCGCGCCAGGCAAGATGAGAAGATTTTACCTCAGCCAGATCAAATTTGGCCTCACCAAGCTGAAAGCGGCTGACATTGTCACTGAGATCATGGGCCAGCCTGGTAAATTCCGAGGCAAAATGGTTGCTTTCGCTTGCTCCGGCCTCATTTTCCTCGGCCTTACCCTGTACCTCCCGGATAACTTGGGTCACATCGGCGATGGCCTGGGAAGCCTCCTGGATAGAGCTGACCACCTGTTGATCAATGGAGCTGGAGAGTTCCTTGATTGTCGTTGAAACCTGGGTGGCATTTTGGGCTGTGCCGGCCACGGTGCGGGCCACTTCACCCACGGTGGCGGTCTGTTCTTCCACTGCGGCGGCAATGGTGGTGTTGATTTCGTTGATTTCTTCGTTAATGGTGGCAACTTCGTTAATGGCCGTAACCACGTCACCGGTCTGATCCTGCATTCCTTTAATCTGGACGATAATGTCTTCGGTGGCCTCGGCTGTCTGGCGGGCCAGGTCCTTGACCTCGTTGGCCACCACTGCAAAACCCTTGCCTGCTTCCCCGGCCCGGGCCGCCTCAATGGTGGCATTCAGGGCCAGGAGTTTTGTCTGGTCGGTGATATCATTAATCATGCCCACCACATTGCCGATTTCATTGGCCGCCTTTTCCAGGCGGCTGATTTTTTCAGCCGATGTCAGGCTCATTTCCTTGCCGCGACCGGCAACATCCTGGGCCAGACTGCAGTTTTGGGCCACTTCGCCGATGGAGGCCGACATTTCTTCGATGGCTGCGGCCACGGAATTGACGTCGGAAGCCATTTCCTCGGATGTCCCGGCAATGACAACAGTATTGGCGGACATGTTTTCCGCGTTTTCCTTAACGTTGTTCATGTTTTCAGAAATCTGTCCTGCTACTTCGGTCACGGCCACGGCCTGGCCGCTCATCTCATGGGAAGTCCCGCTCATTTGTTTTGCCGTATCAACAAGTTTTTCCGATGACGCTTCGATCATCGCGCTGTTCTGGGCGACACCCTGCAAAGTGTGGCGCAGTTTTTTCGCCATGGAGTTCAAAGCCTCGGCAAGCCGGCCGATTTCATCTTTACTTTTCGATGTGATTTGTCCGGAAACATCACCATCGGCAATTTGGCTGGCAAATACAACGGCGGAAGCCAGTGGTTTTGACACGAGTTTGTTCAGCACAAAATAGATGCAGAAAACAAGAACGCTTAATAACGCAAGGTTGCCTGTAAAAAGTTGAACAATAAGTGACCGTAACTTTGTTTTCGCCTCCTGTTCTGTCTCTTCAAGATGCTGGAGCGCCGGACCGAGGTTTTGCAGGTAAACCATCACTCCTGCCTGTTTTCCTGAGTAATCCAGGATTGGAAACGAAGTTACATAATAAGAATCTGATTGCCGTGAAGCCGGACTGTTCTTGGCCGCATCGAGAATGGAGGAGGTGATGATGCGAGTAGTAAGTTCCTTGTCTGTTGTTGCCGTGAGAACATATTTTTTGTCCAGTATTGGATTCTTTTCCGAATTTTGCAATTTTTTGGCAATGGGAAGGAGTTCCTTCTTCATATATACCGCAAAATGATCGTTTTTGTTTGTCTGGGAAATTGTAACGATATCGTTAAATGAATAATACACCTCACATGTGCCGAGGTGAGCGCCTGAGTTTGCCGTGACAGGCGCAATGCCCCGTATCACGAAACCGCCGCGGCCCACTTCTATTCCCTGGATCGGTTGATGACTTTTGTTGACTTCGACAATTGTATGGCGAAAAGATGAGAGATCGTCGGATATATCAACTTTTTTGCCGTTTCTTTTTGTCTGCCGGTCTCGCCAGGTTCGCAGGAAACTGCGGTTGTTCGGCAGGTGGAAGTGGAGACGAAGTTCCGGTCTGCCGGTGTCCGCCAGGTATTTATTGTATATCGGCTGGATGTATTGACGAAGACTGATGCGGGCTTCTTGCACGGTGGGGTCTTGCTCATCATCCATATTCCCGTTCCGGGCAAGTTGATACTGCTCAATGATTCCGGGCTGGATCGTGAAAATTGTTGCCTGCCTTAACGAGTTTTCGGCTGTATTGTGTATATTTTGATAAACGGCGGCAACGGCGGATTCCGCTGATTCCTCCGCCTTGTTGATTATTTGTTGCTCGGCCGCATTCGCGTGGGTATGTGTTATTTCTTCTACAGACGTAACTGTCAGGATCGCTGTTAAAGCCATGGAAACGGCAAGAAAAAATGTGACGGTAATAATTAATTTTGTGTTGAGTTTCATTCAGCGTTATTTCTCCATTATCCTGCCATAGAAAAATTAATGATATTACTGTAACTATTCAGCTGCACCTCATCTTCGCTCATTTAGGCCTGCTTGAGTAGCACAAGTACGCTTCGCAGACCTAAATAAACGAATCTAAGGCACATCTGAACAGTTACGGAACTGTGGTTATGCCAATTTGGTGCCCAACCTGAATAGTTACATATTACTTATTAAATGTCGGTCTCGTAAAAACCAACCAGCCAGACGTACAGTGCTTCACGACTCGTTGAATAAGTGTATAATTTTGAACTTTTAGAAGTCAAATAAAAAAAATGAACTTCAATTTCATTAACTCGGAGTGCTTACCATTTTTTTAGGGTCATTTGATTCCCTGCGTCGTTGAATGAAATTGAATACCCATAGGACTTCATTAACGATAGCCCCCTGCCGTGCGTTGCCTGCGACCCAACAATTTTCTTATCGCAGGCCGTGCGCCAGTTAAAACCCTGTCCCTGATCGATGACGCTGATCTCCATGGTTTTGCCGGTAACAACCAGGTTGAATTTCACCTGGCGGTCAATGTTGCCTTTGTTGCCGTGCAGGACAGCGTTGTTCAGGGCCTCGCGCAGGATGAGAGTGAAATCGAAAATCTTAATCCGGGAGTTGTGCTCCTTCAGGAACATGACAGCCTCCTGGACAGCCTGGTCTACCAGTTCCAGGCTGGATGAAAAAGTACAGGCAAGTTGATTTGGGATTTTGGATTTTTGAATGCGGATTTCGGATTTTTGATTTCGCATTTTGAATAGGGATCCTGGATTAGTAGTTTTATGGATTTATGATTTTTTTTACTCACCACAGAGGGCACAGAGGGCACAGAGGGCACAGAGAAAAAAACAATGTTTTTTGGGGGTTCTCTGTGTTCTCTGTGTCCTCTGTGGTGAGATAAATTGTACCGTTTGGCTAGAATTAATTATGCTGTTCGGAGTGTAAACGTTATTTTTTCCCAAATCCGACTTCCGAAATTCTTAAACCTCAATCGCCAGGATAACAATATCGTCATCCGGGGGCTCGTGACGCTCATCAAACAGGTCATTGAGCTTTTTTGCGGCCTCACCGAGCGGCACCGATCGTAATTCTTCAGCCAAAGGAAGCAGTTCATGGGTGGCCGCCGTCCACACCTTTCCCATGTCGGGCCGTTCAAGAAGGCCGTCGGAATAGATAAAAAAGCGGTCGCCTTTCGAAACCTTGATTTCATGCTGGGCAAAGTAAGCGTTTTTGAAGATTCCCACAGGGTCACCCGGCAGGTCAATGAGCCGGGCTTCACCCTGAGACGGGATGTGCATGGTAGGTGGATGAGCCGCGCTGACCAAGTTCAGTTTTTTTGTTTTTCTGTTCAGGTGGAGATAGGACAACGTCAGGTATTTGGCGGCTGGGAGAATTTCATAAAGAACATTGTTGATCATGGAGATGGTTTCCGCCGGCTTATACATCGGTGAAACATTTTGTTTCAAAAGAGCCTTCATTGAGGAGGTCAGGAAACTTGTGCCGATGTCATGACCCGACACATCCGCCACCAGGTAAACGAAAATATTCTCGGAAACCTGCATGACTTCATAAAAATCACCGCCGGCCTCCTGGAGAGAGGAAAAGTGAACGCTGAAGTTGGCTGCGGGCAGCTCTTCCGGCTGGACAAGCATGGCGGATTGGGCGTCACTGATCTGCCGTAGTTTTTCTGTCTGGTCACGGATGAGAAGATTGGTCGCCATGCTGAGTTTGAGATGGAGTCTGACTCGGGCCAGCACCTCCATGGGCTGAAAAGGTTTGACAATATAGTCCACCGCCCCCAGGTCAAAGCCCTTTATTTTTGACTCGGTTTCATCACTTGCGGTTAAAAAGAGAACCGGAATGGATGTGGTTTGTTGATTTTCCTTGAGTCTGGTGATCGTTTCAAAGCCGTCTTCCCCCGGCATATGAATGTCAAGCAGGATCAGTTGGGGAGATTCTTCTACCGCCAGCCAGCGGCCTTCAGGCCCATTTGTAGCACTGAGGACCTTGTAGCCTTCGCGTTGCAGAGTCATTTCCAGTAATTTAAGATTAACCGGAGTGTCGTCAATAATAAGGATTGAGATAACGTCGGAGGAGTTGTCCATGCTTTTTGAGGGGCAAAGGTTTCGAGGAGCAAAGGCACAAAAAGTTACGGTTAAATTTTATTGTGAAAAATGTTGTGGAATCCGTCAAGCGAAATATTTCTTGCAG
>JAYEPA010000165.1:0-12089 GCA_034723545.1 Thermodesulfobacteriota bacterium
CCATATTGCATTCCGAGGATAAAGCCGAAGATTTTGCCGGATTATTTGACGAAAAAGGTGAAGCTGACAGGATTGAGGAGTTTGAAACCAAGATTAAAAACCGGGTGGATGAAGCAGTCCCTGTCAGGGTTTCGGCGGCAATTTCATTTGTCGGCGACACGTCTATTGTCCAGGGCATATTCAGCAATATTTCAGATAAAATGCAGTCACAGGAGAAGTTGAGCACCACCAATGAATATCTGCAGTCACTCCTTGACTCGATTCAGGCCGCTATCTTGGTAATTGATGCGGAGTCCAGACTGATCGTTGATATCAATCCTGTGGTCAGTGAAATGCTGGGATTGCCCCGTGAACAGATCATCGGCCAAGAATGCAACACCCTGATCTGTTCCGAAGACAAAGCGGACTGTCTCCTTTCTGAGGATGGGATATGTGCCGAGCGCTTGGAACAGGTGATCACCGATTCCAGAGGACGGGAAATCCCGGTCCTCAGAACCTCGGCTGTAAAGAAGATAAGCGGTCAGAAATTTTTTATCGTCAGTTTCATTGATATTAGCGAACGGAAAAAACTGGAGGAGAGGCTTCATCAGTTATCAATCACTGATGAACTGACAAACATCCTCAACCGCCGCGGTTTTATCACTCTTGCCGAACAGCAGCTCAAGGTCGCCGACCGCCGCAAAAATCCATTCTATCTTCTTTATGCGGATGTCAATAACATGAAGTTGATCAATGACACCCATGGCCACAGCAGTGGAGATGAGGCGCTGAAGCAAGTAGCAATGGCTTTAAAGATGTTTCGGGAATCCGATATTGTCGGTCGTTTGGGAGGAGATGAATTTGCCGCGCTTTTTTCCGGAGAATCAGGGGAGTTAACAAAAGAACTGATCACGAAAAGATTTAATGAGAATTTGCAAATCGTCAGCAAGCAGAGAGATCGAAAATTCAAACTGACAATCAGTGTCGGCATTATCCGCTATGATCCGCTAAATCCCTGTTCTTTACCTGATCTTCTGTCGAGAGCCGACCAGTTGATGTATAAGCACAAGCTGAAACGGACGTAGCATGTTCCAGACCTTGTAAGCAGGTCTGACTTTTTCATTTTTCACTTTTAATTGTTAATTGTTCATCGCCTGCTGCCGCAGGGCCTCATACAGAACAATGCCGGCAGCCATAGCGAGATTCAGGCTTCTGATGTTCGGATTGCTCATGGGCAGAGTGAGGCAACGGTCGTGGTACAGGTCGATAATCTCTTCCGGCAACCCCTTGGTCTCCTTGCCGAAGACTAGATAATCTCCCGGTTGGAAAACAGCTTTATAGTAAGGACGCGAAACCTTTTTACTCAAAAAATGCAGCCGTTTTTCCGGCTGTTCCTCAAGAAACGCCTCAAAACTTTCCCAATAGATAATTTTGACAAACTGCCAGTAATCAAGGCCTGCCCGTTTCAGATATTTGTCATCCGTGCTGAATCCCAATGGCTTGACAAGATGAAGGATGGAATCCGTTGCTCCGCACAAACGGGCAATACTGCCGGTATTAGGCGGAATTTCCGGCTCCACCAGCACAACATTAAAAGGGGGGATGATTTCCATTACAAAAAGGCAATGGACTCATCCGGCTGCAAAACCCTGTGCCTGACCTGCATCACATTATGCCCATCAACTTGATGAATTTTGTCGATCAGTTTTTCTATGTCCTTTTGAAATGCTTTAAGTTCAGAATCCTTGAGAACGGACTTTGGTTTAAAGTCCATGGCAAGTGGGTTTTTAAAGACTCCATTCACAGAAATACGGTAGTCAAGGTGGGGCCCGGTGGACAGGCCGGTGGAACCGACATAACCGATAATATCTTTCTGGCTGACCTGGCTCCCTCTTTTTAATCCTTTTTTAAAGCGGCGAAGATGGCCGTAATAAGTCTTGTACCCGCCGGAGTGGGAAAGGATAATCTGTTTGCCAAATCCACCCCTGGTGCCCTTGAATTGAACTCTGCCATCTGCTGCGGCCATGATTGGCGTGCCTACAGGTGCGGCAAGATCGATCCCCAAGTGGGGGCGGACAACACCCAGAATCGGATGTTTCCGGTGCCAGGTGAATTTTGAAGTCAGCCGGCCCACAGGAACCGGAGATTTAATAAAGGAGGTGCCGGTTTCCCGACCCTGACTGTCAAAATAAAGGCCCGGCGTCTTTCCCGAAGCATAATAGAACGCCTCATGATCACCGTCATTCTGCTGATATCGGGCATAGAGAATCCTGCCGTAGCCGATAAAGGATCCTTCCTTGTAGTATTTCTCAAATACAGCTTCAATCCGGTCACCCTTACAGGGCTCCGTGTTAAAATCAATTTTTGAAGAAAAAATGTCGATAAATTCATAAACCAGAGGACTTTTCTCGCCCTGATCCAGAAAGGCATTGAGAAGAGAACTTTCAATACTGCTCTGAAAAACAACAGTTTGAACATCCAGATCGATGGCATCCCTGCCGGCCGTAAAGATATCGTTTTTTTTCTCAACGGTATACCTTTCAAGGGGACCGCATTCATAGGAACATTTAACCAAAGATTCCGATTCATCAAGAATAACGGAAAAACGATCATCGGGTTGGATCCTTTTCAGGTTGAGGCATGATGATAATGAGCGAATAATTTCGGCCCGAACATGACCGGGAACATGATGGCGGGTCAGTGAGCTGCTCAGGGAATCGCCAATATTGATTTTCCCTTGAATTTCAGTATAGTTTCCAAGGTTGTCAAAGGGCAGGGAGGCTTGCACCTGATCTACGGAATATGTCTCGGGAATGGAGGCATTTGCAATATTTACCGGGGAATTTTGTTTCTGATCCAACCTGTTCACTAAACAGGAGATACCACCGAAAAAAAGAAAAATGACGAAACAAAAAAGAAATGGTCTATATAATTTCACAAAGAGCCCCTGAAAAATATTTGGTGAAATATTCAATGTTGATTTCGCTGGGATTAAATTTAGAATAATTTACTAACAAAATCTTTTAGTTATTACAAGTCTCATTTTTTTATTCATATAAACGAAAAAAATTCACCTTCTCATTCAAAATAGATAGTCTTTCCGGACAGAAGAAAAAAACTGGTTCTTCCTTGTCAAGACTGGTATTGTTTTTATTTTTGGGAGTATTTGTTTTGGCTATTTTCCGAGGGCAATCAGTAGATTGCATGGGTGACTCGCGTGCATTTTTCCAAAAAATATTGATTTTTTATTTTGTATCTTCAATTTTAGACAAAATACCATTAATTTATGATAAGAATCTCAAAAGGAATTATTTTGCTTAAGTCATTAGACATGGTGTTTAAATAATAAGTTGATCAAAGTAGAGGAGTGGCGGTAAAGAATGGCGTTAATAGTCCAAAAATTTGGCGGAACATCGGTGGCGGATCCCCGAAAAATTAAAGCAGTTGCCGGCAGGGTAATGGCATATCACGACAAGGGACACCGGATGGTTGTCGTATTGTCAGCCATGGCCGGCGAGACCAATCGTTTTATTGATCTGGCTCAACAGATGCAGAAAATGCCTGATCCAAGAGAAATGGATGTAATTTTATCCAGCGGCGAGCAGGTGACCGTGGCCCTTTTTGCCATGGCCATCAAGGAAGCGGGTCTCGACGCAATCTCTTTTCTTGGCGACCAGGTTAAAATCAGCACGGACAGCATGCACACCAGGGCAAGAATCAAAAATATCGATACCGAGCTGATTCAAAAACATCTTAATAAGGGAAAGATTGTCGTTGTTGCCGGTTTTCAGGGAGTGGATGAAAACAATGACATCACAACCCTTGGCAGGGGTGGTTCAGACACCTCGGCCGTGGCCTTGGCCGCAGCGCTGAAGGCTGACTACTGCGAAATTTTTACCGATGTGGAAGGCGTTTACACCACTGATCCGAATATTTACAAAGCTGCCCGAAAAATCGACCGCATCTCCTATGACGAAATGCTTGAACTGGCCAGTCTCGGTGCTAAGGTCCTTGATATTCGCTCGGTTGGTTTTGCAAAAAGATATAATGTGCCGATCCATGTTCGTTCAACATTTACCGATACCGAAGGAACATGGGTGGTTAAGGAGGATAAAGAAATGGAAGACATGCTGGTCTCCGGTGTGACCTATAATAAAAACGAAGCACGAATCACCATTGCCAAAGTACCGGACACTCCCGGCATTGCCTCCAAAATTTTCTGGCCGATCTCGGATGCCGGTATTGTTGTGGACATGATTATCCAGAATACCAGGGCCGGAGAGTTGACCGACATGACTTTCACGGTTCCCAAGACCGACTATGACCGAGCCATGGAACTAGTCGAGGAAATAGCTCAAGAAATTGGCGCTGAACGGGTTACCGGTTCACGGGACATTGCCAAAATTTCCATTGTTGGAGTCGGGATGCGAAATCATTCAGGTATTGCCACCACCATGTTTCAAGTTCTGTCTAACGAAAGAATCAACATCTCCATGATCAGCACCTCGGAGATTAAAGTCTCCTGTGTGATTGATGAAAAGTACACGGAACTGGCGGTACGGGCTCTGCATGATGCCTTTGCCTTGGAGATGAACAACGTACCAGATGAGTAAAAAAATGAAAAAAAATGTAGCAATATATGACACTACCCTCCGGGATGGCACCCAGGCCGAGAATTTTAATCTGTCGGTTTCGGATAAAATCAAGGTCAGCCTGAAACTTGATGAACTTGGAATCGATTATATCGAAGGCGGCTGGCCCGGCTCAAACCCGACAGCCTCCGAGTATTTCAAAGAGATCAGGAACTACAATCTCAAGCATGCCATAGTTGCCGCCTTTGGCAGTACGAGAAATTTCAAAAATCCAACGGATGCTGATCCGAATCTCCAAGCCCTGATTGCAGCAAAGTCTCCAGCTATCACCATTTTCGGAAAAACCTGGGATATTCACGTCAAGGTAGCGCTCAGGATCGAACTTAAGGATAATCTGACTATCATTGAGGATTCCCTGGCGTACCTGCGACCCCACGTCAAACATCTGTTCTATGACGCCGAGCATTTTTTTGACGGTTTTAAGAATAACCGCGATTATGCCCTGGCCACTCTGGACCGGGCCATTGCCGGCGGGGCGGAATGTTTGGTGCTGTGTGATACCAACGGCGGCACCCTGCCAAACGAGATCCAGGAAATCATAAAAACCGTACAATCCCATATCAAAACCGGGGGCAAAAAGGTCGAGTTGGGGATTCATGCCCATAACGATTCAGAGACAGCCGTGGGCAATTCCCTGATGGCGTTGTCTCTTGGCGCCAGCCAGGTACAGGGAACAATGAATGGTTATGGCGAGCGGTGCGGCAACGCCAACCTGACCTCCATCATGCCTGCTCTGGCCCTGAAAATGGGATATTCCTTTGAGGCGGCAGGACACCTGAAGCACTTAAGCGAGACAGCCCGTTACATTAATGAACTGGCCAACCTGCCCCATAACCGTTATCAACCCTATATCGGCAACTCGGCCTTTGCTCACAAGGGGGGCATCCACGTCGCGGCGGTGAAACGCAACCCGTTGACCTACGAGCATATTGAACCTGAAAAAGTGGGAAATATCCGCCGCATCCTGATTTCGGATCAGTCAGGCCGCAGCAATGTCCTGCATAAGGCAAAAAAATTCGGAATTGACATTGACAGCAAGGATCCGGTGGTGACCTCGATTTTAAAGGAACTCAAAGATCTGGAAAACCAGGGATTTCAATATGAAGGAGCTGAAGCCTCATTTGAACTGCTGATGAGAAAGGCCCTTGGCAACATGCGCCGTTTTTTTGATTTAAAAGGTTTCAGGGTTATCAACCAGAAAACCAGCCTGGACCAGGCTCCCCAGGCTGAGGCCACAATCCGGCTGGAGGTGGGCGGAGAAATGGTCCACACAGCAGCCCTCGGAGAAGGCCCGGTGAACGCACTTGATAATGCTTTGCGCAAGGCACTGACCCAATTTTATCCATCCCTGGAAGATATGTGGCTCAATGATTACCGGGTACGTGTTCTGGCCAGCGAACATGGCACCGGAGCTCGGGTGCGGGTGTTGATCGAATCCTGTGATAAAAACTCAACATGGGGGACGGTTGGAGTCTCACATGATATCCTCGAGGCCAGCTGGCAGGCCCTGGTTGACAGTATTTCCTATAAATTAATGAAAGATGAGCAGGAGCGAACGAAATAATAATAACCAGGGCAGGGGAGATGAGCGTCTGCTCGTTCTCCTTGTCCTGGGATTTTGTATCTTGCTTGGTGATGTTTTTTCTCTCAATTCTACATTGTTTCATCAACCTGATAATCAAGACAACATGAACTGCGTCTGGCTCGCCGGCAGTCAGGTTCGTGACGGTCTCTACGGTTTGACAGGACGTGACAGCGATCATGAGTTTTTTCAGAATTACTTTCCGGAACACCTGTCATCTATCAAGCTTGAAACAGACCATCCCACGATTCAGGCCGATTTTCCTTCCCATGCTGCGTTTCTGTTTTTTCAGCCTATGTCCGTCAATCACGCTGACCAACGTCTTCTCTCCTCGCTGCCCGGTATCGGGCCTCGATTAAGTGAAAGGATTATTGCCCTGCGGGAAAAACAGGGCTCTTTTTCGCGCTTGGAGGAACTGCTCGAAGTGAAAGGAATTGGAGAAAAAAAGCTGGAAAAATTAAAACAATACTGTTGTATTTAGAGGCTGAACGGAAAGTGCCCATTGAATAAAGGTTTTTTTTGGCTTTTTATTCAAGCACTATTTAGGAGTCAGACTCATTCCTCAATTTCAATACATTTTGTCGGACAGATGGAAATGGCCTTTTCAAGGGCTTCAGTCAACTCCATTTCATATTTTTTGGTGGCAGCTTTTTCCGTATTTTCATCAATAAAAAAAACTTCCGGGAATTCTTCAACACAAGCTTCACATTCTTTACATCGATAGGTATCTATATAAATCGTGACTTTCATTATGAATGGCTCGTTTTTATAATTTTTTAAATGTCTTTCACAGAACTCTCAGAAACCACAGAGAGAAATCAAAAAAGCTCTGTGTACTCTGCACCTCTGTGAAAGATTGGCTTCAAAACTACTTTCAACGCAAAGATACCGATAACTATAACTACTAGCAAAATAAAGGTAAAGCCTCCACCTTAAATAAATTACAATGAATGGATTGACGGAAATAAAAAATCCCGAAACCTCGCATACCGCGCTCAATGTTCTTTCCTATCATCTTTTGATTGAATCGGGCCGAAACCGTATTTATTCAGGCAAACCGTCAGGGGAGGATGTGACGGAAATCCAGGCGGCAGATGCCGTTATCCTTCCTCAGGGCTGCAAAGAACCCCTTTACCGTCTGGCCAGGCAATACTGTACTCATGTTTTCCCCAATTATGATGCCTTTTTTTCTTATCCGGGCAAAACAGGCCAGGCCACCCTTTTTAAAACGATGAAGGTTCCACATCCACACACCTTGATTTTTGAAAATCTTGCCTGTTTTGCAGAAAGAGGAAAAAATATACGAACGTATCCTTTTGTTTTTAAATTCGCCTGGGGCGGAGAAGGAAACAATGTTTTTTTTGTTCAATCCCTACCGGAACTTAATACTTGTCTGGATCTGGCTAAAAAATGGGAAGGGCAGGGGAAAAATGGTTTTGTCATCCAGGAGTATATTCCTTCCGCCGGCCGCAGTCTGCGTGTCGTGGTCATTGGCAGCCGCTTTATTTCTTACTGGCGGACCCAGCAGGATCAAAACAGTTTTTATTCAAATATCAGCCGAGGGGCGGAGATTGACAAAGATAATGATCCCGATCTCCAGGAAGCTGCGGTGCGGGAGCTGAAGAAATTCTGCGAACGGACAAAGATCAATCTGGCCGGCTTTGATTTTCTTTTTGATTCACGGCAAAAAAAACCAACGCCCCTTTTCCTGGAAATTAATTATTTCTTCCGCTGTCATGGCTTGGGGGGAACAGATCGGTATTTTCAACTTCTCGTGGGAGCGGTGAATGAATGGCTTGCCGGGATCAAGTCTGATGGCCCCTAAAAAGTTTTTTTTACCACAGAGCGCACAGAGATCACAGAGACTACTGATTGAAATAAAAAGATTTCTCTGTGGTCTCCGTGTGCTCTGTGGTTAACTGATACCCTCTACGGGATCAACAAAGTTGTTTGAGAAGTTTCTCAAACTTGTCCAGCCCCTGTTCACCTCCCTGATATTCAATGAGACAACGCAATTTGTCTAGAGCTCTGCCAGTGGCGATCGCCTCAAGGGCCAGGGCCGTACCTTTCTTCATATCATCTTCGCGGCCGGACACCCTCAGGGCTGCGGCGGCATTAACCGCAAAAAGATCGGCAAGAGGTCCTTCATCCCGGCCGGACAAAACTTTCAAGACGGCCCTTACATTGCCTTGGGCTGATTCCCGGCTTGCCACGTCTTCATAATTACATTGTTTGACGCCGAAATCAGTCGGACTCACGGTGTATGACTCGATCTTTCCCTGGCAAAGTTCAACCAGGGCTGTGGGACCGCAGACCGAGATTTCGTCAATGCCAAGATGCCTTTCATGTTTTTCGCTCATGCCATAAGGCGAGATGGCCGCTTTCGTACCGGTGTTTTGTAAAACTTCCACAAGCTGGGGACAGAGAGACTCTGCATAGGCGCCGATGACAATACCCGTGGTTTTGGCACAGGGCCTGGTCAGGGGACCGATAATATTGAAGACCGAGGTGAAGCGCATGGACTGAATCAGCCTGGCCCAGCCTGATTTCAAGAAGGATTCACCGGGCAGATAGCAAATGCCATGCTCCTCCAGACATTGGTTGGCCCGGCTCAGCGGCGTATCCAGCCGCAATCCCATAATTTCAAGAACATCGGTGGCACCGGAAACGCCGGTGACAAGCCTCGCTCCTTTCTTGGCGACTCTGATGCCGCAGGCCGCGGCAACAAAAGCGGCCGGAGTGGAAACATTGACCGTTTTCAGGGCATCGGAGCCTGTGCCGACAATATCGCAGCAGTCCTCGTCAAAGTTGGGCTCGATTTTTTCGGTGTCAAACTCATAGAGTGCATCCCAGGCTCCGCTCAACTCTTCCGTGGTGGGGCCTTTTATCAAGTGACTCATCAGAAAAGCGCCTTGCTGCAGTTCCGGCTGTTTGTTTAAAATGACCTGGCAATAACATTCCCTGGTCTCGCTTCGGGAAAGATCCTGGCCTCCGGCCAGTTTCATAATCATTTTGCCAAAGGCTCGTAAGTTTTTTTCCTTTTCGTTCAGCATTATTTAAATTCCTACCTGTTCTATCTACGAGAATGTTTTTTGTATTTATAGTTGTTTCAGCTAACGGCTGGTAACTTCACAATAAGTTGGGGCATACCGACAACCTCCCCCTTCATCAAAGGGGGATTGAGGGGAATTTGTTTTAAAAGTAACAAAAAAAATATATCGTCAACCCTTCAGCCTTATACCTTCAGCCTTATACCTTCAGCCTTATACCTTTAGCCTTATATTATACCTTAAGCCTTCAGCGCAGCTGACTAAAACTCCAGCACTGTTCCAGCGGGACAGGATACAATTCGATCTTGAAAAGCCGAGGTCAGGGCGCAAACTCCCCGTTCACCCGTGCAGTGAACCGGCCCTATTTGTTTCACCTGAAAAGAGCGGAAAGCATCCACTGTCTTTTGCAGCCGCTCAGTTTTTGCATTCAAAAGATGCATGCCGCCCAGGACAGCAGTAAATTCGTTTATTGACAGCATTTGCGCGACATATTGGAGCATATTAACAATCCCGCTGTGGGCGCAGCCGACAAGAAGAACAGGACCAGAATCCGTCAAGACAAGCAGGCCGCTGTCATCAGGGAGAAGATCCGGTTTTTTTCCTTGGGGATCAAGAAAAAAAGAACCGCCGGTATCCTCAAAAGAAGTTTGCCTGGGGATGACGCCAAGAAAAAACAGGCCGGGAACAAGTTCTGTCATCTTGGAAATAATTTGCAGACGGTCGAAAAAATTTTCTGGCATTGTAATGCCGATCTGTCTGGCTAGAGAGCCAGGCACCACACTGTATCTGGATTCCAGGGCCGCCTGATGGGCAACGATTATTTCCGGTTCGACAATGTGACTCAGGGCCTCCAGGCCGCCGCCGTGATCATAATGACCATGGGACAGGACGATTCTGTCAATACTGCTCAGATCAATAGACATTTCCCGGGCATTGGCCAGCAGCAGATCACTCTGGCCGGTATCAAAAAGAATCCGGTGACCCTCTTTTTCCACCAGAACAGCCAGACCGTGTTCGCTGCCGATCTTGGGACGGCATGATTCATTTTCAATGAGAAAGGAAAAACGGGTCGTCATTATTTTTCACTTAATGTCATTTGAGTTAAGCAAGGTATTGTTTTTAGCCACGAACCTCACGAAAAGACACAAAAAATTTGTTTTATTTTCGAGTAGTTCGTGGTTTTAGTGGCTTATGCAAAATCAACAATCACAGTTTTGTAATCATTTGGGGTTTGTTGTCGTTGCAGTTCATCTTCAACCTGTTCAAGGGCAATGATTTGCGTTACCAGATCATTCACCTCGATAGCGCCGGAAGCAATGAGATCAAGGGCCTGACGCATATCAACCGAACAGCAGCCATAGGCGCCGGCAAGTCGCTGCTCCCGGCGATGCAGCAAATTATGATCAAAAAAGACTTCCCGCTCCTGCTTTGAAAACCCGGAAAAAAGGATCATCAAGCCGCCCGGTTCAAGATGGCGCAAACCAGTATAAAAAGCCTCACGGGACGAGGCGGCCAGAAAAACCAGATCCGCGCTTCGAGGCCTGTCTTTTTTCCCCTCATCTCGGCAGTTTAGAAGCCGCCTTTCATCCAGATCATGAAGACAAATATCACTCTCGGGCCAGAGGACCCGAGCTGTCCGGCCGGCCAGTCTTCCCATCAGTCCCGCGCCGAGGATCAGCAGGGAACGAGGACGGAGATCAGCGGCCATGCCAAGTGCGTGAAGGACACAACCCAGCGGCTCGGCCAGGGAAGCCTGTATAAAATCGAGAGTTTCCGGAATCGGACAAAAAACAAGCTGATTCAAAAAATGAGAGGGCAGGCCGATTTCAGCACCAAAGCCGCCATCCAGATGACAACCGAAAAGAGTGATTTCAGAACAGAGATTCTCACGGCCGGAGAGACAAAAACGACAGCGTCCGCAGCAAAGGGCAGGCCAGAGGACAACCCGGTCGCCCTGGCTGAGATTCAGCTCTGTAAAATCCCGGCAGAGAATGCCGCTGACCTCATGGCCCAAAATGCGGGGCAATCCCATGGAAGACGGCGGCATATGAAATCCCTTGCGGTCTGTCCGGCAGATTCCGCAGGCCTGAACCTTTAAAACAGGGGCAGGGGAGGGCGCATCCCGCCTGATGACAATTTTTCCCGGACCAACAAGGAAAGCTTTTTTCATTTGGAAGAAATACGCCTGACAAAGGCCGACATATCTGTCCGCAACTGCTGATAACGCTCCAGGCTGAGACCGGCGCCCAGGGCAACAATCTGGGCCATCTCTTTGGTCAGAAAATCACTAGGGATATGGGCGTCGGCATTGACGGCAAGTTTTGCTCCGGCGGCAACAGCTACCCGTACGACATGGCCATTGGTGAGAGAGTGGCCCTTGCGTCCGGTGATCTCGATAAAAATATCATTTTTCACCGCCAGCTCCGCCTCTTCCACGGTCAAAAAACCTGGATGGGCCAGGACGTCTACCCCGGCCTTAAGGGCCGCCATATTGGTGCCTGGTTTGACCGGTTCAACAGGGGTTTCGCCATGGGCCACAACGACTTGAGCTCCCAGTTCACGAGAACGGGCCGTCAGCTCAGCCATCTGTTCCGGCGGAACATGGGTCAATTCAATTCCGGGCAGCAGCAGGGCCTTGGAATAACGATTCAGGTCTGCAGCGGCTTGAACAATGCGGGGAATAATAAAATCGAGATTGGACGAATCAGCATGGTCGGTCAGGGCGACAGCTTCATAGCCAAGCACCTCGACCCTGCGTAAATGCTCGGCCGGCACCAGTGCGCCGTCACTGAAAAAACTATGGGTGTGAAGATCAATCATAATATT
>JAYEPA010000165.1:12189-13567 GCA_034723545.1 Thermodesulfobacteriota bacterium
TGCTGAATAGTTACCTTATCTGATCAGATAGTTCCATTAAATCCGCAATTCGCAATCACAAATCCGCCTTCATCAATGTCCCCCGTAACGAATTATAACAGGCCTCGTCAATGCGAACCATGAGCATCGTGCCGGGAACAAGGGGGCTGGTACAAGTAAAATTGACAATATGGTTGGTTGAAGTGCGGCCGCTCCACTGGCCCTCCGCGTTGCGGCTTTCACCCTCAACCATGATCTCCATGGTCTGTCCGACATATTCACGGTTTCGCTCCATGGTTATCTCTTTCTGGCGGGCCTGATATATGGCCAGTCTCTCTTTTTTCACCTCTTGAGAAAAAGTATCCTCAAATTCACAGGATTTGGCCGGGGGCCGGCTTGAATAGATAAAAGAAAAACTGCCATGATAGCGCACCTTTTCAAGAAGATCCATGGTGGCCTGAAAATCTTCATCCCTTTCTCCGGGAAAACCAACAATAATATCGGTGGTCAGAGCGATGTCCGGCCGCGCCTCCTTTAATTTATCCACCCTGTCAAGATAGGTTTCAATGGTGTATTTACGGTTCATCCGCCGCAAAACTGAATTTGAACCGGACTGGACAGGAAGATGAAAATGGGAGCAGAGGTTGTCAAGATCAACAAAACAACGAATCAGCTCATCGGAGAGATCCTTGGGGTTCGAGGTGGTGAAGCGTAGACGCTCAACACCCCTGATACCGGCCACTAAACGCAACAAATCCGGAAAAGATGTCCGTTGTGACTCTTCCTGGTCATTTCCATAGGAATTAACATTTTGGCCAAGCAAAGTAATCTCTTTGACTCCATGGCTGATCAGGTGGCGAACCTCGGCAAGAATATCCTCCTGACTGCGACTGAGCTCCCGTCCACGAACATAGGGTACGATGCAGTAGGTACAAAAATTATTGCAACCCTGCATGATAGTAACAAACCGCTTGTGGGGCAGGCCACAATCCATGGTGGGCAGGAAGGGCGGAATCGAGAAAGAAGGGGAGAGGTCGGTTGCAACCGTGGTTTTCCGTGTTTTACGTATTTTATCAAAGAGCAGGGGAAGCTGGTAGATGTTCTGCGGCCCGACAACCAAATCAATATGCTTCATGCGGGAAATCATCTTCCTGCCGTCCTGCTGGGCCACACAGCCTGTGGCCGCAATGATCATCTGCGGCTTTTTCTTTTTGTATTTACGCAAGACGCCCAAAAGAGAAAAAGCTTTCTGTTCGGCCTTTTCCCTGATACTGCAAGTATTGACAATCACCGCGTCAGCCTCAGCAAGTTCCGTGGTCTGGGAATAGCTCTGGTTAAGCAGCTGGGCCATGATTTCCGTATCACGGTCATTCATCTGGCAGCCGAAAGTGGCGATATA
>JAYEPA010000165.1:13667-27023 GCA_034723545.1 Thermodesulfobacteriota bacterium
CGAACCAGGACAATTCCGTGCCCGGCATCAAAGGTCGACAGAATTGCCAAGCCATCATATCCCTCCAGAATAAAACGCAGATAGGCGATGCGGGAAGAAGAAATACGCAGGTAAAGTTTTTTGCAATTCATTCGATTTCAGCCCCTCTTTGTCCCTCTGCTTCTTTGACCCTTAGTCCCTTTTTTTCACACCGAAAGAGTCGAATCCATTTCACCAAGCAGATCTTGGTATGCACTGAGACGGGGTTCAACAACCTCGGTTAGAAACTCCTCGGTCTGCTCAGGTGCCCGACCGACGAATTCCGAACCATTACCGATCATGGCATCGAGTTCAGCCTGATCAAAGGGGATGCTCTCATCCTGTCCAAGGCGACGGAGAAGGTCGTTGTCACCGCCTTCTTGCTTGACCACCCGGCCGGCCTTCAGGGAATGAACCTTGACCACCTCGTGCATCTCCTGCCGGCTCTTGCCTTTTTCAACACATTCCATCAAGATTTTTTCCGTGGCCATAAACGGCAGTTCCTGGCGGAGATGACGTTCAATTTGTTTCGGAAAAACAACCATTCCGCTCGTAATGTTAAGATAAAGCTTCAAAATGGCATCAGTGAGAAGAAAAGCCTGGGGGATGTCCATCCGCCGGATGGCCGAGTCATCAAGAGTACGCTCAAACCACTGATTGGCATAGGTTGCGCCAAAGTCGGCTGCCAGGCCCATGAGCTTGCGGGACAGGCCGGTCATACGCTCCGAGCGCATTGGATTTCTCTTATAGGCCATGGCTGAGCTGCCTACCTGTTTTTTGGCAAAGGGCTCTTCCTGAACCTTCAAATTGGACAACAGGCGCAGGTCAACGGCAAATTTATGGGCGGAGGCACCAATGCCTGCCAGGGCCTCTACGGTCTTCATATCAAGCTTCCTGGTGTATGTCTGACCGGTGACGGCAAAGACCTTGTCAAAACCGAGTTTTTCAGCCACCAGACGATCCAGCTGACGAACCTTTTCATGGTCGCCCTTGAACAGTTCAATGAAAGTGGCCTGGGTTCCTACCGTGCCTTTGGCGCCGCGGGCCTTGAACTGTGACTCCAGGTTCTCAAGATAATCCAGATCCATCAATAAATCCTGAATATACAGGGTGAACCGTTTCCCCACAGTGGTGGGTTGAGCAGGTTGATAATGAGTGTAACCAAGTGTGGCTAACTCTTTGTATTGCCGACAGAATCCAATAAGATTAGCGATGACATTTACCAAGGCTTTCTTGATAAAACCGAGGGCCTGTTTCTGAATGATCAAATCAGAGTTGCAGCCGACAAACTGGGAGGTGGCGCCAAGGTGAATGATGGCTTCAGCCTTGGGACATTGTTTCCCGTAGGCATAAACATGGGCCATGACATCATGACGGATTTCTTTTTCCCTGGCGGCGGCGACTTCAAAATCAATTTCTGTGGCATGTTCTTTCAGTTCATTGACCATTTCGGCGGTGACAATATCGTCCAGACCAAGCTCGTGCTGGGCCTCGGCCAGGGCGATCCAGCAGCGTCGCCAAGTGGTAAATTTCGTTTTTTCAGAAAAAATCTGCTGCATTTCAGGACTGGTATAACGGCTGACCAGAGGCTCCTGGTAAATATCACGATTCATTTTTTTATCTCCAATTACTTTAAAGAGGATAAGTATTCAGCAAGGCAACCGGGGTAAAGATCCCGGCATCTATTTTATAAGTAACAAAATAAATTATATCGTCATTCCGGCATGTCCTTAGCCGGAATCCAGAAAGTAGCCACACACACCATCCTGGATCCCGGCTAAAAACATGCCGGGATGACGTGAGAGGTAATTTCAACTTATCGTGCTGATTTTGCGTTTTTTATACAGGCTACACAAAATCTTGTTACTTAGAAGCGTATGCAAAAATGATACGAAAAACTCGGACTGTAACTGCTGAGCTTTCATTATCTGCAAAATTTTAATTTTACATATTTAGCATTAAGAGGGGAAAAAGAAAACAGCATATTTACAATGTCGCATAATGTATATTATGTTTAGTTTTGTTAATATTTATAATTTCAAATGGTTACCTTGCGTTTTTCTCGGTTCTGCTTGATCGTTTTTCCCTATCGACGATTATGTTTTTCTTTTTTGCGTTTTAATGACGGATGGCGCCTCTGCCCTAATGGTACATATGCCCCTTTTGAAATGAACACTGCCGCTCCCTCATTTTTGCAAAACTTTCGCTCCATTTTATTTAACCCCTGTATTTTTGATAAAATGTAAATTAATAATTAAAAAAGGAAATAATGCAGGCATGAGACGCTGACAACGAAACAACAGAATGGTGACAACTATGATCATCGGGATTCCGAAAGAAATTAAGGACAAGGAATATCGCGTTGGAATTGTACCGGCCGGCGTGAAAAGTTTTACAAACAGAGGCCACACGGTTTTTATAGAAACGGATGCGGGAGTCGGCAGCGGGATTTCCGATGAAGAGTATCAAAAAGCCGGTGCCAAGATTGTTTCCGAAGCTGAAGAACTTTACAAGCTCTCTGATATGATCATCAAAGTCAAGGAACCCCTGGAACCGGAATTTTCTTTTCTTCGTCCCGGCCTGATCCTTTACACCTATCTTCATCTTGCCCCGCTGCAGGATCTCACCGATCTTCTTCTTGAAAAAAAGGTTATCGGCATCGGTTATGAAACCGTCCGGCTTGATAGCGGCGCACTTCCCTTACTGGCTCCCATGTCTGAGGTGGCCGGCCGTATGTCTATTCAGGTTGGCGCACATTTCCTTGAGCGCGAACAGGGAGGTCGTGGCATTTTACTTTGCGGTGTTCCCGGGGTGGCTCATGGTCATGTAACGATTCTCGGCAGCGGCACCGTGGGCAGTAATGCCGCCCAAATAGCGCTATCTATGGGTGCGATGGTCACCGTTCTTGGCAGAAACCGACAACGTCTGGCTGATTTAGAAAATCTCTTTGGCGGCAGACTCAACACTTTAATATCCAACCAACATAATATTGAAGAGGAATTAGAGATTGCTGATCTGGTTGTAGGGGCTGTGTTAATTCCCGGCAAAAGCGCCCCGAAGCTGATCAGCAGAGAAATGCTTTCCCTGATGAAAAAAGGTTCCGTCATTGTCGATGTGGCCGTCGATCAGGGAGGTTGCGTGGAAACCACCAGACCCACCAGTCATTCCGATCCTGTTTTCAGCATTGATGGTGTGATTCACTACTGCGTCGCCAATATGCCGGGAGCGGTTCCACACACCTCGACATTTGCGCTGACCAACGCCACTTTGCCCTTCGCGCTTGAGATTGCCGACAAAGGAGTGGAAAAGGCGGCAATGGATCATCCCGCCCTGGCCCGGGGAATAAATGTGTATGAGGGAAAACTTGTCAGCCGGGAGGTGGCTGAATCCCAGAATCGGGAATATTTGAAGTTAAACTTCTAAGTCTGCAGAGACACGGAGAAAAACGTCACATCTCAATAAATTGTGGTATACCTCCAACCTCCCCCTTTATTAAAGGGGGATTGAGGGGGATTTGTTTAGATGTCTCTTGCAGCGTATTGAACAATAAGCTGGAGAGTTGTTTTGCCACGAAACTTGTTTTCACTAAGCCGGTAGACGCATTGCACCTGATCCCCTTTGTGAAACGGCAGCGGATCTCCGGCCCGTTCCAGAGCCCGAAACCAGATGGCCTGAAAGATCCTGCCCCGGACGGACAAGCCCAAGGAAAGATGAATCGGATCAACGCCAACCGGTCTGAGCCGTTCGACTGTGAAAACACCTTCGAAAGCGGGATTCTCGAATTCCCGGCCAAAGGGAACCAGGTTTTCTATTTCCTCTAAGGTCTCTAAGGAAATTTCAGAAAAGTCCAGTCCACCATCCGTCAGAACAACCGGTCCGAGCTTTCTTTCTCCAGCCTGTATTCTGACTGCCTGTTCGAAGATTTCCCTGAATTCTTCCAACCGACCCCGTTGAATCCGCATTCCGGCAGCACCACGATGGCCACCAAAGCTGAGCATCAAACCGGAATCGTGTTGATGGACAAACTGCAGGGCCTGCTGAACATGAATTCCGTCAACAGTACGGGCAGAGCCTGAGTATTTCTCGGAATCACGACCGGGGCTGAACACCACCGCCGGTCGGCCGTACAGATCCACCAGCCTTGAAGCGACAATCCCCTGAACTCCGGCATGAAAAGTATTATCCGCCACCACAATTGATGCATTTTCCCCTGCCGTTTTTTCTGCCTGGATCCGGGCCGTTTTCAGCATCTCCTGTTCAATTTTCTTTCTTTCCTGGTTATCCTGCTCCAGCACGGCCAGCCAGCGATCAGCCCCCTGGTCATCTTCTGCTGAAAGGAAGTGAAAAGCGCCATAGGGATCGGCCATGCGGCTTCTGGCATTGATCCTCGGGCCTATCTGAAATCCCAGATCATCCACGCTAAAGAGTTCCCCTTTTTTGCCTGACAATCTTTTGACTGCTCTCCAGCAGGGCCGCGCAAAAGTATTCATTATCTGCAAACCGCTGTTAATCAAGGCCCTGTTGGCCGGACTTGCCAGGGAAACTGCGTCGGCAACAGTACTTAAGGCGACAAAATCAAGCAAAAACGTCAATTTGGAAATATCCGGACTCAGACGACCGGACTCAACCAATCTGTTTCTGACCAGACACATGAGCAACCAGCTCACCATGCAGCCGGAAATCGTTTTATCGGGATAGGGACAATCCTGTTGCACCGGGTTAATAACACCATAAGCAGATGACGGAACTCCAGTCTCCGGGATGGCGTGATGGTCGGTGACAATGACATCAATTCCGGCCTTTTGCAGCCGACTGATATTTTCTTCATCGCTCGAACCGCAGTCAGCGGTAACAATCAGCCCGGGCAGTTCGTTGTGCTCAAGAATGCGGCGGGTCAGATTATCGCTGATTCCATAACCATCCTCCAGGCGATGGCCGATAAAATGGTCAATTCTTTCCGGGGTTACCTGAAAAAACACAAGCGACTCAAGCAAAACAAGATGCGAGGTGATGCCGTCCACATCATAATCAGTGATAATCCCGATTCTCTCATCACTTGAGATGGCACGAATCAGCCGGTCCGCTGCCCGGTCACAGTTTTTCAACCCTTCAGGATGATAAAGATATGCCAAAGACGGCCTGATTATTTTTTCCAGACCAGCGCTATCATGAACCCGCCCGGCGACAATACGGGATGCAAGGCATGAGAGACCAAGCTCTTCGGCCTTCTTGAAGACCTGTGGAAAGATCTGCCTCTGCTTAATTTTCATGATAAACAAAGCCTTCCAATTCCGTCATGACATCATAGTTTGACAGATCCAGATGAATCGGTGTGATGGAAATATAATTTTCAAGAATTTCATGGGAGTCACTCCCCTCTCCCCTGTCCCCTGTGGGTGTGCCGCCGCCGATCCAGAAACATGGCCTGCCCCAGGGATCAAAAACTTCCTTGATCCCGTCTTTATACTGTCTTCTGCCCTGCCGAGTCACTTTAACCCCCTTGATTTCCGCCTTATCCAGATTGGGAACATTGACATTGAGCAGAGTCTCCCTGGGCATCCCATGTTTAAAAATCAGACCGGCAAGTTGTCCGGCAAAATCAGCCGCAGTTTCAAAACAAAAATTGTCCTTACCGACCAGGGATACGGCAAAGGACGGAATGCCGCGGATAGCCCCTTCCCTGGCTGCTGAAACCGTACCGGAATAGCTGATATCATTACCAAGATTTGCACCCGGATTGATTCCCGACACCAGCAGATCCGGCGGACCGGGAAGGATTTTACTTAAAGCAAGGGTCACACAGTCCGCCGGGGTGCCATCCACGCTATAGATATCTTCTTCAAGACGGCAGACCTTAAGCGGCCGGTTCATGGTCAATGAATGACTGGCCGCACTGTTGTCTCGGTCTGGAGCGACAATCACGGGCCGTCCTATTTTTTTCATAGCGACAGACAGGCTCTGCAGTCCCGGAGACTGCACACCGTCATCATTGGTCAGCAAAATGAAGGGTTTTTTTGACATGAAGTGATCCTGTTAATTGTTTTTTTTGTGTCGAATTGCGGACTATAATCGATAAAAGAGAAACTGGGTATCCAGTTAGGCCAACTGGATTCAATAGTTCTTAATAAGTGGTTGCAAAACTTCCTGGATTCCCGTTAAAAACATACGGGAATGACGAGTTAGAGTAGTTTTTCACACCCAGATACGTCATTCCCGCATGTAGTCAGCGGGAATCCAGGTCAATTAGGTAAACTGGATACCCAGTAACGGCCTATAAAGAGAAGAAAAAAACAATGTGGAGACAAACAGACAATATGCGAAACGACGACAGAATTGATCTCTATGAAGGGGATATTACATCCCTTGATGTTGATGTGATTATCAATGCCGCCAACAATTCACTTCTTGGCGGGGGCGGCGTGGATGGGGCCATTCACAGGATGGCCGGTCCGAAGTTGCTGGAAGAATGCAGAACATTGGGCGGTTGTGCCACCGGAGAGGCAAAAATCACCAGGGGTTATAACCTGAAAGCACGCTATATCATTCATACCGTTGGTCCGGTCTGGCGAGGCGGAAGCAACAGGGAAAGTGAACAATTGACAAGTTGTTACAGGCACTGTTTTGAGCTGATCAAAAAATATAATTTAAAAAGCGCCGCCTTTCCTGCCATCAGCACCGGAGTGTATGGTTTTCCCAAGGATCTGGCCGCAAAAATCGCCATTCAGGAAACAAGACAGGCCATGGCCAGCAACTCTCAACTTGAAAAGGTAATCTTTACCTGCTTTAACCCGGAATCAAAAAAGGCTTATAAGGAGGCCTTGAAATAAGGCCTCCTTATAAATTTTTTGTAGATTTAATTGTAGTTGCTCAGACTTGATCTGACAAGACAAACAAAGCCAGGTCAAGTCTGACATTCACAGTAAACATCTACGCTTTGGCTATATGAACTTTATTAAGAACTTCGACCTGGCAGTCCTCATCCCGAAGGTAGGCATATTTCCCATCAAAAAAAGGCAGGACCAAATGCATGACCCTGCCTTTAACTTCATTAAAGAAAGATTAACTTTGGCTATACACATTCCATGTAGACCTTGCCTTTGCTAATGTTTGGTAACGCTTACACCGATAAATTCATATAGAGTACACGCCAGAAATTGGCCCTACAAGTATCCAGTTATCCAGCGATCTTGAGAGATACCCACGACCACTTTCATTACCAAAAAGTTCTATTTTTTGCCACTCGTTATGGCAGGCAAAAACATTGCCCATGGGAAACCTGCTGTGCTTTTTGTATTTGTATATAAACGATTCTGGTGAAAATTGGCGGTGATGATGTCCAGGTCTCCATCTCCATCGACGTCTCCAAAGTCGGCATCATGGCTCCCACCGCCATCTGCAGGAAGGTTGGTGGAGGTCGCATCGGTAAAGGAGCCGGTTCCGTTGTTCAGGTAGAGGCGGTAACTGGCGAAGAAGATGTCCAGATCTCCATCTCCATCAACGTCTCCAAAGTCGGCATCCCCGCTCCCACCGCTATCTGCAGGCAGGTTGGTGGAGGTCGCATCTGTAAAGGAGCCGGTTCCATCGTTCAGGTAGAGGCGGTTCTGCTGGTGGTCAGCATTGGCGAAGATGATGTCCAAGTCTCCATCACCATCAATGTCACCAAAGTCGGCATCATAGCTATCATCGCTATCTGCAGGCAGGTTGGCAGAAGTCGCATCGGTAAAGGAGTCGGTTCCATCGTTCAGGTAGAGGCGGTTCTGCTCCTGATCATTGGCGAAGATGATGTCCAAGTCTCCATCACCATCAACGTCTCCAAGGTCGGCATCATTGCTTTTATCGTTATCCGCCGGCAGGTTGGTGGAGTTCGCATCGGTAAAGGAGCCGGCTCCATCGTTCAGGTAGAGGCGGTTCTGCTCCTGATCATTGGCGACGATGATGTCCAGGTCTCCATCTCCATCAACGTCTCCAAGGTCGGCATCATTGCTTTTATCGTTATCCGCCGGCAGGTTGGTGGAGTTCGCATCGGTAAAGGAGCCGGCTCCATCGTTCAGGTAGAGGCGGTTCTGATTATAATTGGCGATGATGATGTCCAGGTCTCCATCTCCATCAACGTCACCAAGGTCGGCATCCCAGCTCATATCCCTATCTGCAGGGAGGTTGGCAGAGGTGGCATCTGTAAAGGAGCCAGTGCCATCGTTCAGGTAGAGGCGGTTCTGCTCCTGATAATTGACGATGATGAAATCCAGGTCTCCATCTCCATCAACGTCACCAAAATCGGCATTATGGCTCTCATACCAATTAACAGGCAGGTTGGCAGTTGTCGCATCGGTAAAGGACCCGGTTCCATCGTTCAGGTAGAGGCGGTTCTGGTCTCCCCAATTAGCGATGATGATGTCCAGGTCTCCATCTCCATCAACGTCCCCAAGGTCGGCATCTCTGCTAAGATCGCTATCCGCAGGGAGGTTGGCAGAGGTAACATCTGTAAAGGAGCCGGTTCCATCGTTCAGGTAGAGGCGGTTCTGCTGCCAATTGGCGATGATGATGTCCAGGTCTCCATCTCCATCAACGTCACCAAAGTCGGCATCATGGCTGTCATCGCTATCAGCAGGCAGATTGGCAGAGGTCGCATCAGTAAAGGCTCCGCTTCCATCGTTCAGGTAGAGGCGGTTCTGCTCCTGATAATTGACGATGATGATGTCCAGGTCTCCATCTCCATCAACGTCACCGAAGTCGGCATCGACGCTCGAATCCCTATTTGCAGGCAGGTTGGCAGAGGTCGCATCGGTAAAGGAGCCGCTGCCATCGTTCAGGTAGAGGCGGTTCTGCTGGTAGAAATAATTGGCGATGATAATGTCCAGGTCTCCATCTCCATCAACGTCACCAAAGTCAGCATTTGTGCCATTATCTCTATCCGCAGGCAGGCGATATCCCAGCAACTCAAAAATACCATTACAGGCCGCAAAAACCTGAGAGCTGAATCCCAGAACGAAGACCGACGCAAAGATTAGAACTAACCATTTTTCTTTTAATCCTTTCATTTTTCCCTGCCCCTCCCTTCAGCTAACCGGCATTGACAAAAAAGCCGAATCATTTTCTTCCAGGTCAGCCCGGCTCCTTGTTGAGACCCGTTGCTTTCCGTCCCTGTCTCACAACAGGTTTGGCTTTATCTTGCATCGTTGTCATTATTCCTTGCATGATAGATTAACTTTTTCTCTTCATAAACATTTAAAACTGAAAAAATAATTTCCAAACTGGAAACATCTTCCTAAAAAGGCGAAAAGGAACTTGCCCGGAAGGTGCTGGCGGAAGTTGTCGACGAATAGGATTTTAAAAAGATAATTGAAGCCCCTATTGCAGAACTGCTTGCAATATAAACCCAATTTCCTGCCAAAGACATTATCAAGTTTGCCGAAATGGGTCGATTTATTGATGTGGTCAGGTGGATTGAAAATCTATATGGATAAAACAGAGGGCTGGCAGGAGTAAGTTCAACCTCCTGCCAAGCATATAAAAATTTGAGATGTTTCCTGAATCCTGAAATTGAACATCTGTCAGATCAGATTGAAATCAGATTTTATTTTTTACAATTTAGTAAATTTCGTGGCTACTTTCAACTTCTCAAAAACTGCTTAATGAGAGTAAAAATTTCGTTTTGTTGCTCAGGCTCAAACCAACGAATGTCCTTGTCACGCCTGAACCAGGTGTATTGCCGTTTGGCGTAGCGCCGGGTGTCCCGTGCCAGGAGACCAATTGCCTCGTCCCTGCCCCATCGGCCCTGAATATAGTTGACCATGTGTCTGTAGCCGATGGACTGCATTGAGTTAAGCTCGGCTCCGTAGCCCATGGCCAGCAGGTTTTCCACTTCTTCAACCAAACCCTGCTCGATCATGATCCGGGTTCGCTCATTGATCCTTTCATAGAGGATATCCCGGTCACGGGTCAGACCAATTTTTAGAATATCCAGATCAGATCCTTTGCGGACAGCCTGTTCTTTCTGCTCTTTCAAATGAGCCGACCAGGCAATGCCCGTGGCTCGATAAATCTCAATGGCCCGACTGATGCGCCGGATGTCATTGGGATGAATCCTGGCAGCACTTTCCGGATCAATCTGTTGTAATTCCTGATAAATTTCCTGATTTCCCCTGTCACGCATATCCAGCTTGACCTGCTCCCTGATCTCTGCGGCAATGGGGGGTATCTCAAACAGTCCTTCCACAAGGCCTTTCAGATAGAGTCCGGTGCCGCCCACCAGCATGGGCAATCTGTTTCTGCCGAATATGGCGTCCATGACCCGGTTTGCGTCATCAACATAGCGTGCAACATGATAATCCTCGGCCGGATCAATGAAATCAATCAGATGATGGGGGACACAGGCCCGTTCGGTTTCAGTCGGCTTTGCCGTGCCGATATCCATGTATTTGTAAATCTGCATGGAATCCATATTGATAATTTCACACAGAAACTGTTCGGCAATAGCCAGGGACAATCTTGTCTTACCCACTGCCGTGGGACCTATGAGAACAATAATTTTCAAAAGATGTTCCACCTTAGGGCTCACTCAAAAATAAATTAGTAGAGATGAGGTGACAATAGGACATAGGTTAAGTCGACCCGATTGAGCGAAACCGCAGGCGTAGCAGGGCTCCGTTGAGGATTTCGGAGTCTGGCGCTTACCTGTGATTGAGAATCGTCTTAAGATGTGTCTTAGTGTCGCCTCAGAATGCTAAGTTGTTTTTGAGCGAGCCCTTACATGAATAGTCACAAAAAAAGGGTATGCCTGAAGGCATACCCTTTTAACACACATTGTTTCAAAAAAACCAACTACACGGTCGTATAAATTTCCACCCGGTTCCGACCGGACTCCTTGGCTTCGAACAGGGCCTGATTGGCAAAGGAAAGAAGTTCATCAGAAGTCTGCGGTTCATTTTCATTAAATGAAGCAAGACCAATGGAGACCGTCACCTGTTGACATTTACCCCCATCGTTATAAAGAAACTGTTCGGCAAGGGAATGAATATTACGGGCGATCATCTCGCCTTCCGTCAGGTCGGCGTCTGGCAAAAGAATGGCAAACTCTTCACCGCCGACACGAGCGCAGATATCAGTCTTACGAACTCTACCTCGGAGAAGATGGGCAAATTCAGTCAGTACAAAATCACCAAATTCATGGCCATATAAGTTATTGACCTGTTTAAAAGAATCTAAATTAAGGACAAGAAGAACAAGACCTGTCATCCGCCGAGAGGCGAGATCGAATTCACGTTGAAAGATATCATTAAAATGGCGGCGATTATGCAGTCCAGTCAAGGCATCCTTGATTTGAAGTTCCTGGAGCTGACTTTCCATATTTTTAGATGTGTCAATATCACGAAAAATATGCAGACTATGCCAGACAAAATCATGATCGTCCTTTATAGGATAAGCCGACACCTCATACCAACGGTTTCCTAAATGATGGATCTTTTTTTCATCCTTGACAGGCTGGTTGGAATGAAAAACCTGGCATGCCGGACAAAGGGCAACGGGATCATCGACACCATAGATCAGTTTAAAACATTTTCGGCCGATCACATCTGGTCCCAGAGATGTATAAGCAGCCTTGTTGGCACGGATAATCCTGAACTCCCTGTCAACAATAAACATGATATCCGGCAGGGCATCATAGGTCTGCTGCCAAAACCTGGCATCATCAATAAAGCGGGAAAAACCCTTTTTCCGCTTTATTTCATGTGTATCATTATCCAAAGCTTTGATGCGCCGGGGTGATGGACTGAAATCCTCATTATGCTGTTCAGTTCTGCAAATGCTTTCCATGAAGATGCCATCCGGAATATTTATTTAAAAAAACAAGACCTTAATGTATCTTTAAGCTATTAATACTAAAAAATGATTATGTCATTTATTTTTTTAAACTTTTTTAAATATCATAAAACGAAAAAAGAAAACGAATTAGTGTTGCTGAGAAACAATCTCGCTTTTACTGCACAATTCCATTATTATTTCTGGCTCAAAAACAAAAAAAATCAAATGTACGTTTACAAAATATAGAAAACACAGAGCGCACAGAGTTCACTGTAACTTCTCAATAAATGGTTGTAACCTAAAAAAATCCCCCTTTAATAAAGGGGGAGGTTGTCGGTATACCACCATTTATTGAGAAATTACAGTTCACAGAGGCAACTTGTTGTAATAAAGAAGAGTTCCCTGTGATCTCCGTGCGCTCTGTGGTGGAAAAAGACTTTTTGCAGATTCATCAAAAGTAACCAATCACGGGGTAAAATTCCCAAGTTTTTGTGAAACTCCTTCAAAGTTAAATACCGTTATGACACAACAAACCGTATGCAGAAGATGTGGCACCTGTTGCCGCAAGGGCGGGCCGGCCCTTCATGATGAAGATCTGGAACTGTTGCGTGACGGGAATTTGATTTGTCAGGATTTGGTAACGATCAGAAAAGATGAGCCGGCCTACTCTCCATTGACAGACCAGGTTGAACCGGTAATAAAAGAACTTGTGAAAATTTCAGGACATGGTCAATCATGGACTTGTCGATTTTATGACCCGAACCACTCAGCCTGCACCATCCATTCTCGCCGCCCCCTGGAATGCCGCCTGCTCAAATGTTGGGACACAAATGACATTATGGCAGTGATTGAAAAAAACACAATCACCAGATTGGATATCATTGGCAAGAAAGATCCCATGGCGGCCTGGATTTGCGAACATGAAAAAAAATGCCCGTACCAAAAAATCAATTCTCTCCTGGAGGCTCTTTCTTCATCGCCACACCCTTCCCCTCTTCTCACAGAACTGACAACCATCACCCGGGAAGATTTGGCAATACGAACGAGAGCTGTGGCCAAGTTCCACCTATCACTTCCATTGGAGCTTTTTTATTTTGGCCGGCCGGTCTTTCAGGTAATCAGAAAGGAGGGATTAAATTTTTTTGAAAAGCAGGGAAAAATTCATGTTGATTATGTGAACTGCCCTTGAAAGGTAAGCGGTCACAGAATGAAGAGTTTCTCAAAAACTTTATAGTTATTTTGTGACTTTCTGGATTCCGGCTAAAAACATACCGGAATGACAAATTTACGGGGAGTTGCGATCGTTATCCCCGAATGTCGTTATCGGGGATCCAGGAGTTTTACCACTAATCAATTGTCAATTGTCAATTGCGAACAACTAACTAACGCTTAGCATGACGGCTATACCCCTTTGCCCCTCTCTTCAGCCCCATCCCCCACCCCGTTCTTCCCTTTGCTTTTCACCGCAAAAAGCGATTGATCTGCTAATCCAAGAATCGTGGTAAGATCATCCCCGTCGTCGGGAAAAGTCGCAAC
>JAYEPA010000165.1:27123-35404 GCA_034723545.1 Thermodesulfobacteriota bacterium
CTTTGCCCCTCTCTTCAGCCCCATCCCCCACCCCGTTCTTCCCTTTGCTTTTCACCGCAAAAAGCGATTGATCTGCTAATCCAAGAATCGTGGTAAGATCATCCCCGTCGTCGGGAAAAGTCGCAACACCACAACTGACGGTCAGGCGGATATCTAAACCTCGATCACCAAGATAATGTGTCGAAGCAATTTCAACCCGTATTTCCTCCGCCTTTTCCATTGCCTGTGTTTTATTGAAACCCGGCAGGACAACAACATACTCATCACCGCCATAACTAACGCCAAAGGCCGGTTCCAGAATCAGGCTCCGGATAGTCGCCGCAATCTCGGCAATGGCCTCACTGCCATCAAGATGGCCATGGGTGTCCACCACACGTTTAAAGTTATCTATATCCATAAAAATCAGGGACAAGGGTATATGGGTGGCTTTGGAGGCCTCCATCTCAAGACTCAAGGCCTGGTAAAGATAGCGGGTGTTGTAGAGGCCGGTCAAATCATCATGAATGGCAAGATCCTGAAACTTTTCAGCGCTTTTCCTGAGCTCCTCCTGTGCCCGTCTCAGAGTAAGCTGGGTTCTGACTCTGACCTGCAGCTCCGGAATGGTAAAAGGCTTGGTGATATAATCATTGCCACCTGCTTCAAAGCCTGCGACAATATCGGATTCATCCGTCCTTGCCGTGATAAAAATAACCGGGATACTTTGCAACCGTGGATCTTCCTTCATTTTTCGGCATAAAGCAAAACCGTCCATGCCCGGCATGGCCACGTCCAACAGCATGAGATCCGGGATGGTTTCCTGGACAATTTCAAGGGCCTCGGCGCCGCTTTCTCCGGCCAGTACCTCATAACCTTCTTTTTCAAGCAGGCTTGCCAGAAGAGAAAGGTTTGCTTCAGTATCGTCAATAATCAGTATTGTATTGCCGGCTTTGTTCATTTGTAACTATTCTCGTGGGTTTGCAAAATTATCATAACCACCGTATTGTAACTGAACCAGTTACGTTCATTTTTTATTTCCATACATGAAATCAAGGGAACTGACAGCCTGCTTCAAAGCGGACAATTTTGCCTGCTTGGCTTTGTTAAGAACTTCTCCGCAGACCATGGCTATTCCTTCAAGATGATGGTCGCGGGCAACCTCAATCAACTCTGCGGCCTGCTTTTTCACCCGGGTTAAATTTCTTTGCCGAACTGCTCCGAGAAGATTTTCAATGAGCTCCAGAATGTGCGGAAATTTTTCAAGTTCAGTCAGTGAAGGCAGAACGGGTTCTTCCTGAACAGCTTCATGATCTCCACTTTCAGCAATATCATGGGCCGGCAAAAATCTGCGAATACAGACCTCCATTTGCCGCCTTTTCAACGGTTTTGACAGAAAGGCGTCCATACCAGACTTCAGGCAACGTTCCCTTTCTCCCTTCATGACATTTGCCGTCAACGCAACGATGGGAACAGTCACCCCGGCCTCTCTCAAGGCAGTTGTCGCTTCTATGCCACCCATTTCCGGCATCTGCAGGTCCATTAAGATGAGATCATACATGGTTGCCTTGGCCATTTTAACAGCACGAAGACCATCAGCGGCAACGTCCACCACATGGCCCATTTTGGTCAACATCCCCCTGGTGACAACCTGGTTCACATACTGGTCCTCGGCCAGCAGAATTGACAGGGGAAGAACATTTTTATGGAATCGCGTCTCCGGCACAGCCAGTTCACCGGAAGTCCGTCGATGACGGACTGTGTTGATCATTTCAGCCAGCACCTTGATCCTGAGAGGTTTGGTCAGAAAACCATCGCAACATTCCCTCTCAGCCTTACTGGCAAGGCGAATATCCCGGGAAACACCGATTAAACGAATTTTGTTATCACCGGCCCGGCTGCGCATTTGTTTTGCACAATCACAGATATCAATTTCAGCCAGTTTGATATCAAAAAGAATAATATCGAACAAATTCTGCTCAGCCAGCAATGTCAATACCTCGGCCGGATCCGTAACCGTGACGGTCACGGCTCCCAGTCCGACCAGCATGTGCTGATGAATGGCAAGGGCCTTGGGGTTGTCATCGACAATCAACACCTTCAAGCCCTGCAAATCACCATACTCCTCTGGTTCCAGATCCTGTTGTGCCGGGTCAAGATCGAACCATATTTCAAACTGAAAGGTCGAGCCAAAACCCACACGGCTCTCTACGGCAATCTCGCCGCCCATGAGTTGCACGATCCTCTGTGAAATGGTCAGACCAAGACCGGTGCCGCCATATTTTCTAGTCGTGGAGCCATCCGCCTGGTTAAATGATTCAAATATATCAGCCAGCTTATCCCCGGGGATACCGACCCCCGAGTCACTTACTGAAATCTGCAGCAGAATTTTTTCCGTCTCTTGCTTTACAACCTCTATGGTAACAACGATTTCTCCCCTGGCGGTAAACTTCATGGCATTAGCCAGGAGATTCAGCATCACCTGTTTCAGCCGGGTGGGATCGCCGATCACCTGCGTAGGCAGGGGATCAAAATCACAGAGGATCTCAACGGGTTTATTCTCCTTTTTTGCATTGATTAAATCACAGGCATCAAGAACGATTGCGGCTGGATCAAAAGGGGTTTGCTCAAGCTCCATTTTTCCTGATTCTATTTTTGAAAGATCAAGAATTGAGTTGATCAGCACCAGCAAAGTGTCAGCACTGGCACGGATCATGTCGATGGCATTTTTCTGATCCGGAGTCAGATCCTCATCTCCCATCATTTCAGCAAAACCGATGATGCCGTTCATGGGAGTCCTGATTTCGTGGGACATGTTGGCCAGGAACTCACTCTTGGCCCTGGCTGCGGCTTCTGCGGTTTCCTTGGCCAGGGTCAAGGCCTCTTCTACCCTTTTTCGTTCATGTATTTTCCGAGCCAGCGCTCTGTTTCTGAAAATAACAAGGAGAATAATTAACAGGGCAACACTACCGGAACCAAAAAAAATCCATCTGACCTTTGATCTGGCAATGGATTTATGGTTGGAAACAGGCTCAGAAAGTGAGGACTGGCTGGTTCGTTCCTGGTGGACGGAAACAGCGGCAACATGGGCAACAGCAATGAGAGACAAAAAAAGAACCAAAAATATTGCGCTCTTTGTGAAATAGGAAAATATCCGTTTGACGAAATTCATTTCTTAAATGGGGACTTAAACTGTGGAGATTAGGGAGCTGTATTATCCATTTTTTAAAAATAGGATTGACATTTTCACTCTTTTTTCATGAAATGAAAGGAAGAGATGTACGAATGTCTATTTTTCAGGCAAAAAAACAGCATGATAAGCATAAGAGAATCGCACACGTCATCCCGGCATGTTTTTAGCCGGGATCCAGAAACTTGCTACATACTCCATCCTGGATTCCGGCTAAAAACATGCCGGAATGACGATATATTTTTTTGTTACTTTTATAATAAATGCCGGTATCTTCACCCCGGTTGTCTTGCTGAACAGTTACAGTCTGGCGTAAAGGGTAATTTTCAGCCTGCGCTGAATAGTTACCAAAATTATACCATTTCCGCACATTTTTCTCCCCGTAATTCAAATTACACATCTCTGACCTTTTTTACTTACCAGACAAACTCGCAACAAACAAAACGCACCTTGAAACAATTATATAAATAAAGAATCTAACAAAACATATTCAAAAACAACTCACAGGGACAACGCAACGCCTTTTTACAGATTCCGACTAATTTTCAGCATGTGTCATTATTGTTAAAAAAATGAAAAAAATATGTAAAAATTTTTCTCTGCGAACCATTGTCTTCCTGTCCCTTTTTACTATCGGCGTTATCCCTCTTGTCCTGTTCATCTCCGTTAATCTTCCCACTGTCTTGAATAAACTTGAAACAAACGCGGAAAAAGAAAATATCGGCAAACTTTTACAGCTTTCTGAAAAAACACAAAATATTATTGAAAGACGCAAAGAAAGTCTCCGGGTTATAAGCCTGATACCGGGCGTCCGGGACATGGCAGGCATGAAAACTGATGATTCCATCCCTGTGTCTCTCCGGCGAAAAAGACTAACCCTTCTTCTGACCTCCTGGTTTAACGATGAAACGGATGTTGTCGGCCTCACCATTCTTGACAATGAAGGTCGGGAACGGCTCCGCATAAAACGCAATGATGCGGGCGTACTGGTGATAATTCCACCGCAAGAATTAACAACCCAGAAAGAATCCTCTGTTTTCAAAGAAAGAAACAGTGTCGAGCCAGGTTCAATTTTTGTCGGCGATATTCTCTTCAAAACCATATCCAAACAAAACGAACATACTCACCGGATAAAAATTAAGCTTGGCATTCCCATTATCAGTAAAGAAAAAAAGACTCGTGGCGTGGCGTTTTTTGATATTAACCTGCTGCGTCTGCTGCCTGAAAGCAACATAAAAAATCTCATCCTTGGAGATGGGACCTATGTCATTTCTTCATACCATTCCAGACATCACGCCGTAGCCAGCCACGGCCATGCGGGAAATACTGCATTTGATGACTTTCAAGAGTTAAAACAAGCCATGGTAAAAAACACCAGCTGTATTGTCACGGATCAGCAAGGTGAAAAATTTGCCTGGGCCCCGATTCTAAAAGACCAGCACCCTGACCACTCCTTGTGGGCCGGTCATATCGTTGATACGAAAGAAGTTGAAAGGTGGATGTGGGATTTTCTCTACAAATTCGTTGCTATCTTTCTTTTGCTGATCTGTCTTATCTCTCTGGCAGCCATAAAAATTTCCGCCAGGGCCGCCCGATTCAGACAAAATCTGACAGACGGTTTACACCAGCTTTTAAATACCGAAAAAACAGTGCGCTTTGATTGGCCCGGGCCACAGGAGGTGAAAGAACTTGGCAAGGAACTGACTGATCTTGCCGAACGTTATGTGGGCACAAAAAAGGCGGGCAAAATATTTGAGAAAAAAATTAAATCTTTAAGTCACCGGACGGAAATGATCCTCAATTCTGCCGCCGAAGGGATTTTAAGCATCAACACGAAAGGAGAAATTTCCTTTGCCAATCCGGCCGCAGCCAGAATGTTCGGTTTTAAGATTCATGAACTGATAAGCGAGGATCTGCACAGCCTTCTTCACTATCTACGCAAAGATCGCAGCCAGTTTCCCAGTGAAGACTGCCCCTTCTGTCAAGCCTTGAAAAACGGTCCTGTGGATATCCGGACTGAAGATCTATTCTGGAAGAAAGACGGCTCGATGATTCATGTTCATTACAGCACCTCCCCTATATATGATGAAGATGGGGGGACGAAAGGCGCTGTAATGTGTATTCAGGATATCAGTGAACGAAAACAGGCGGAAGAAAAAATGACTCAGCTCCAGGCCCAGCTTCTTCAGTCTCAGAAGCTTGAGGCCATCGGCACCCTGGCCGGCGGGGTGGCCCATGATTTCAATAATCTGCTGACCCATATTACCGGATTCAGTGATATTCTGCTGATAGAAATGGCAAAAAACGATCCACAACGTAAACATGTTCAAATCATAAAAAATGCCGCCATGCGTGCCGGTGGCCTTACCCGACAGCTTTTGACCTTCAGCCGTAAACAGTCAGCTATACCGCAGTTTCTCGACTTGAACATGCTGATTAAAAATATGGAAAAAATGCTGCGCAGGTTCATTGGTGAGGATATCGAGCTGGTAACGAATCTGGGCCATCAAAAGATCGTGGTTAAGGTTGATCCGGGCTTGATAGAACAAATTCTGATGAATCTGGTCATCAACAGCCGTGATGCAATGCCCGACGGGGGTCGGATAACCATAGCCACGAAGCTGCGCATAATCAGCGAAGATAATTTACGGATTTTTCCCCAGGGAAGAACTGGATCGTTTGCCTGTATCGATGTTTCCGATCAGGGCCTGGGCATCGACGATGAAATTATTGACCGTATTTTTGATCCTTTTTTCACGACAAAAGGAGTTGGAGAAGGAACCGGACTCGGGCTCTCGGTCATTTACGGCATTGTCAAACAGCATCATGGCTGGATTAATGTAATCAGCAAGAAGAAGAAAGGGACCATCTTCCAAATATTTTTGCCTCTCCGTCACCAGCCGGAAAGTCCGGTCTCACCGGACAGGGAGATAAAAGAAATTCCAGCCGGCCTTGGAGAACGGATTTTATTGTTGGAGGATGAACCGGCTGTGCGGCAGGTTGCCGAAATAATGTTGAGACAGAGCGGCTACAAGGTATTCAGCGCTGCAACCGTCCTGGAAGGACTCAATCTGTTTAACTGGGAAAAGGGACGGTTCGATCTGATTTTCAGCGATATGGTACTGCCGGATGGCAACGGCATCCAGTTTATCGATCAAATTTTAGCTCAGAATCCGGAACAGCGGCTGCTGATGAGCAGCGGCTATTCCGACGAAAGATCACAATGGGATGCGATCAAAAAACGGAATTTGCCATTTCTTCAGAAACCCTACACAATGAAGGAACTCCAAGAAGCGGTGTATGATGGGCTCAGAGGACAGATGAAGAGCAGGAAGAAGGTGTAAGGCTGAAGGGGTTGACGAGCAAAATGAAGTTACCCTTTGCCTCTTCATCCCTTCATCCCTTCATCCCTTTGAACCTCTGCCCCTCTGAACCTTTGTCCCTGTCTTCTATTAATACAACGCCCTTCTTATCTCATCCAGGGAAAAAGCGATGACATGAGTTTTGCCTTTGCCGGAGTAAAATTTACCCTCGACAATGGCGCAGTACAGTTCATTACCCCAGGTGAAAACAGCCTGTACCGGCCCCTCAAAATTGGCGTCCAGGGTGCGGAGGAAATACTGGCCATTGGCCTTGTACAGGATAGACACACTTCCTTTTCTGGGCCCGACACCCACCATGCTGAGAAGCGAGGGATCATTATGAACAAGAGCGATAAGCTTTCCCTGGTCATAGGGAATAACGGCAGGCGGACACCAGACGATCTCTCTACGGGCCGTGGCTCCCTGTGACTCACCAACATTGTCGATCATAACAATCTGAATAGAGCCGCCGAAACTACCAGTTGACTGCCATTCCTCCCTGCCCTGCTCATAAATCAACAGCTTTTTGCCTATGTTATAGAATCCGGTTTCCAAAATATTGTCATTATCCATATCCGTCATAAAGGACCCGTAAATCCGGTAACCGCTCGGAACCTTCACCTTTCCGGCTTTTTTGACCGAAGATCCCTTGAGAGCCAACCTGTAGAAGCTGGTTCCGAAAAAGTTTTCCTCGTCAAAACTCTGTCCGACAAGATCCTTTACACCGTCATCATCAATATCAATATAGGCCATGATGTACGGAATGTCTTTATCGACAACCTGAAAACCCGCCGTGGTGAAACGAAGCAGAGAGGACTGCATCTGCCATTCACTCTGGTTAAAAACATTCAGGGCGATCATTCCTCCGGGACCGGCGGAAACATTGACGACAGAGCCAAACCCTTCATAGCGGTAGGCAAAACGGTCACCACTCATCAAGGACGGCTGACAATAAAGGGCTTTGTTGGTCAGATAAACAAACCAGGGTTGCTCCTGACCGTCAAACTCGAGCAGATCAAGGTTATAAGCTACGGAATTGATGGTGCCCACGGAACGGAAGTTCTGGCCGCCGAGCCTGGCGCTCATGCCCGGCGTCATCAGGCCGGGGGCTGGCTGAGAGAAAGATTCCTGCCTGAAAACAGGCTGTTGCTGCGGCTGCATGATAGGTTCCTGCTTGACAATAGACTGCTGTTGGCTCTGCACGGGCACGGGTACGGGCACGGTTGTTGATCCCCGTGTTGAAAAAACCGCGCCTGGAGCCACCGGCTGGGCAACAGCCCGTATAGGCCGCCTCATCATCTCATAGACTTGTATAATCTCACCTCCACTCCAGACTGTCAGTCGATTTTTTGCCACGGCAAGCAGCAATGCGTCCTGGGGAGGAGTTAATGCATCGCCGGTCTCGGTCACCACGTACTCCCAGTTCAGAGACGACAGATCTGCGCGCATTTTTTCATAAAGCGAAGAATGAGCGCCGGTTCCATCCTGAAAGATTGCCTTTATCCCGTCATAACGCCGGGCCTTCTGACCCGTCTTCACCTCGCCGCTTTGAGCAGAACCAGTGATCTCAATCTCTGAAAACCGTTGATCGGTTCTGGTTATCCTGGCAGCACCGATGATCTCGTCAAAGGAACCGAGCTCCTCGCCGCTCACCGGATCAAGCACAACCTCTCCCTTGCTGTAAAGACTCCAGAGATCTCCCTTGCGCACGGAATCATTGCTTCCCTTGTTGAGCAGCAGATGGCCGTTGGGCCTG
>JAYEPA010000166.1:0-11881 GCA_034723545.1 Thermodesulfobacteriota bacterium
TTTCTTTTAATTACAGAATGTTATCTCATGATCCCCTGTTGTTCGGCTAGTCCAACAGCGTTAATAAGTGGAAATTTTCCATCATATTACTTGTAATAGATACCGCTTTTTTCCACTTATTTCAATATCAAATGGCATAAAGTGGAAATTGTTTCCGCATATCACTTTTCTGATTGATTTTTCTTCTTATTGTGATATTAAGCTATGAGATATGGAAAATAAACCTAAATTCCGTCCCAACCAAAAACTTAAGCTCATGGATCAGGTGCGTGAGGTTCTACGCTATCATCACTATGCCTATCGCACCGAGCAGACCTACTGTCAGTGGATACTGCGTTTCATCCATTTCTTCGGTGGCAGGACCCATCCCCGGAATCTGGGCATTAGAGATATAGAGCGTTTTCTTTCCGACCTGGCCGTACAACGGGCAGTGGCTGCTTCTACGCAGCGGCAGGCTTTGAATGCCATTGTCTTCCTGTACCGGGAGGTTCTTGATACCCCCTTGGATGGGAAGATTGTCCCTGTTCGTGCCAAGAAAAAGCCCAAAACAGTGACCGTTCTCGGCACTGAAGAGGTCACCCGTTTTTTTCGTCAGATGCACACCACTCATGCGCTTATGGCCAAACTCCTTTATGGTTCCGGCTTACGGCTTATGGAGTGTGTTCGGTTACGGATCAAAGACATTGATTTTGACCGCAAGCGGATTAAAGTGCTTGGTAAAGGAGACAAGTGGCGAAGCACCATTCTCGCCCCGCAGGTTATTCCCGTACTGCAGGAGCACATGGAACGGGTAAAAGCACTGCATCATGCTGATCTGGAAGCGGGATTCGGCGAAGTCTATGTCCCGCCGGCCCTGGCCCGTAAATATACTCATGCCGCCAGAGAGACGAGCTGGCAATATCTATTCCCCTCAAAAAAACGTTCCATTGATCCCAGGTCGGGCATGGAGCGGCGTCATCATGTAATGGAGTCGGGCCTGCAAAAGGCCGTGAAGCTGGCAGCCAAGCGGGCAGGTATTGATAAACGGGTTACCTGTCATACCCTGCGCCACAGCTTTGCCACGACGATGCTGGAAAAAGGTGTTAATATCCGTGTACTGCAGGATCTCATGGGCCATGCCGACGTCAAAACAACGGAAATGTACACCCATGTGATGGATAAGGATATTTCACGTCTCACCAGCCCTCTGGAAGGACTGGATCTTTAAAAAATATCCGCGCTTAGCATCTCATTACAGGCTGGATTATCAATCTTCCCCTCTACTGATTATGAGTCAGCGGTTAAAAAAGCTCCCCACCGGGGAACGATAAATTAGAGCAATAATAACAACATATTAACCCAACATCAAGTAACTTCTCAATAAGTGGTGGCAACCCAATGTCATTAACTTAAGGACTTCTCCGAAAAAGTCCCCCTTAGAAAAAGGGGGACTTAGGGGGATTTTTCAGCCATAGTTAAATCCCCCCCAAGCCCTCCTTTTTCTAAGGGGGGAGATGTGGAGCTTAAGTTAATGACATTGGGTGGCAACCTATAGACAAATTCCCCTATTTAAAAAAGGGGAGGTTGTCGGTATGCCACCAATTATTGAAAAGTTACTGAATTTTTAAAAAATAAGAATGAGGATATAAAGCCTTTTCTTTGGAGAGAGAATCGTGGCAAGTGATCTTGTAATTAATGCGACACCGTATGAAACCCGCATTGCCCTTATCGAGTATGGCAATCTGGTTGAGTTTTACCAGGAACGTCCCAATGAAAGGGGGCTGGTGGGCAATATTTATCTAGGGAAAGTGGTCCGGGTTCTGCCGGGTATGCAGGCCTCCTTTGTGGATGTGGGCCTGGAACGCACCGGCTTTTTGTATGTCGATGATGTTCAAGTGGACAAGGATGATTTTGAAAGAAGGCTGCAGAGCTGCACTGATGATAGCTGCTGTTCCGTTTCCGATCAGGAACCGCCGGAATCTCTGCTTCGTCGTATCCCCGGCAAAGGCATTGCCGATCTTTTGAAAGAAGGGCAGGAACTTCTTGTTCAGATCTGTAAGGAGCCCATCGGCACTAAAGGCGCTCGCCTGACCTGTCACATCACCTTGCCTTGCCGGAATCTTGTTTTCATGCCCAGGACCGATCATATCGGCATTTCCCGCAAGATCGAGGATGAGAGCGTGCGCCAGAAACTGCGTCAGGATATTGAGGAACTGCGTCCTGCCGGTACCGGTTTTATCGTCAGGACGGTGGCTGAAAATGCCTCGAGAGAAGAGCTTGAGGCTGACATGGAATTCTTGCTTCATCTCTGGAGTGAAATTCAGGATTTTGCTGAAAAATCGTCGATGATGAGCCTGGTTCATGAGGATCTTGACATCATACTGCGGGTGGTTCGGGATATCTTTTCCCCGGATATTGACCGTCTGGTTGTGGATGACAGGATGACATACGACAGGGTGTTGAAATTTGTCGATACCTTTGCGCCTCATCTGCGGGAAAAGGTCCATTTCTGTGAAGATGAACAGCCGATTTTTGAACTCTACGGCATTGAAACGGATATCAGCCGGGCTCTTGATAAAAAGATCTGGCTTCGCTGCGGCGGTTATATCATTATTGAATCCACCGAGGCCCTTACCGTGATCGACGTCAACACCGGTCGTTATGTCGGTAAAAGGGATCTCGAGGAAACGATCTTCAAGACCAATATGGAGGCGGCCAAGGAGATTGCCTACCAGTTGCGGCTTCGTAACATTGGCGGCATCATTATCATTGATTTTATTGATATGGAGGATCAGGCCAACAGAAATATGGTGTTCCGCAGCCTGAATGAAGCAGTTAAAAAGGATAAAAGTCGGATCAATATTTTAAAATTTTCGGAATTTGGCCTGATTCAGATGACCCGCAAGCGCAACCGGGAAGATCTGGCCAATATGATGTGCGAGCCGTGTTTTTACTGTCACGGCAAGGGGATGTTGAAATCTGAAAGGACGTTATGTTATGAGATATTCAGGAAGATTTCTGCAAAGGCCGGGAAAATAAAGGGCAGAAACGTCACCCTGAATGTGCATCCCAATGTTGCCGGCATAATGCTCAAGGAGGAGACCGATACCATTCATCAGCTTGAGAATGAATGGAACAAGACGTTGACAATTATTCCGGTGAAAGATCTTCATCAGGAGAAATATGAAATTTTTTGGGACAGTACTGCGTGATTTTTCAGGCGGTTGAAAAAGACCATATGGAATTTTTGTGTCGGCAGACGAAAATCCCCCCATCCCCCCTTTTTCAAAGGGGGGCACTGATATCCCCTCGTTTACAGAGAGGGACACGGGTACCCCTTCGTTTGCAGAGGAGGGGTGCCACCATCCCCCCCTTTGTAAAGGGGGGCAAGGGGGGATTTCTCAGATCAAATGGTCTTATGCTCGTTGTTCAGGCAAGGGGCATAAATGGCTATAAACCATGGAAGTTTCTGGCATTTACTTTGACACTCTGCAGCCTGTTTTTTCTTGTTGGAAACGGATGGGCCCTGGACGCCGATGACATCATAAAGCGGGTTGAAGACAATCTGAACGGCAAGACCGCTTTTATGAAAATCACCATGAAGGTGAAAACTGCCAGAAGCGAACGAACGATTAAGATGGAAAGCTGGTCCATCGGTAAGGAAAAGAGTTTTATCAAAATCAATTATCCGCTTAAAGATAAGGGTATAACATTTCTCAAGATCGATAATGCCATGTGGCAGTATGTGCCGCGTATTGAAAAGATTATCAAAATTCCATCTTCCATGATGATGCAGAGCTGGATGGGCAGTGATTTTACCCATGATGACCTGGTCAAAGAAAGTTCCATCAGCGATGATTATCATAAAAAAATTCTTGCCGCAAATGAGAGTATTTATGAAATTGAACTCCTGCCCCTGGAGGATGCGCCGGTGGTCTGGGGCCGGATTGTCATGGAGGTTTCAAAAGAGCATTTCCTGCCGGTTAAGGTCAGGTATTTTGATGAAGATGGAGTGGAAGTGCGCATCCTTCATTATCTGGATGTCAAACATTTTGGTGACCGGATGTATCCGAGTCGCTGGCTGATGCAGCCCTTGGACGAGCGCAAGGCCGGCCACCAGACCATTGTCGAGATCAGCGACGCCTTGTTTGACCGGGAAATCAGCGAGTCCTATTTTACAAAACGGGCCTTGAAAAGATATTCGATGTAGGTAGACTGGTTGAACTGGTTTGATTGGTTCTGTCTCCTGACTCCTGACTCCTGTTTTCTGTCTCCTGTCTTCTGGTTTTCAAAAACAATATGTTTTTACGGTTCGCTTTAAAAAACATTTGGGCCAATAAAAAACGCAGTATCATCACCGTGATTTTGATCAGCGTCACCACGGCCCTCCTGGTTTTTGATTCCGCCTTTATGACCGGCTCCCACAACAAAATGATTGAGAGCGCCGTGGAAATTTATCCCGGCTATCTGCAGATCACCCACCGAGATTTCCGTGATAATCCCAGCCTTGACAACCTGATTTTCGATACGCAAGCCATCCGTCATGTCCTGGCTGGACAACCGGACCTTGACGTTTTTGGCGAGCGTTTTGAGTCCTATGTCCTTTTTGCCGCCGGCGACAAGGCCGTGGGCGGCATGCTCACCGGCATTGAGCCGGAGAGGGAGAAGCGGTTGTCCCGCCTGTTTGCCTCGCTGCGAAAAGGGGAATACCTTGAACCCGGCGACGGGCCTTTTCTTTATATCGGCAGTGAGCTGGCCCGCCGTCTCCATGTTGATGTGGGTGATGAACTCGCCTTTATCGGCAGCGGGGCTGATTATTCATTTGCCGCAGATAATCTGACGGTCAAGGGCATCTTTCAGACCGGTCTTTTTGATTTTGACGCCTCCGCCTCTTTTGTCAGTAAAAGCTATTTTGATAAGGTCATGGCCGCAGACGGCCTGGCCACCCATATTGTTGTTCTGCCTTCCAGGCCCCGGGACGCGGCAGGGCTCAGCAGTCGTCTTGATACGCAGATTGGTGCGGACTATCAGGCGCTCAACTGGCAGCAGACCATGGCGGGCCTGGTCCAGGCCATGAAGGTTGACTCCATCTTCGGCTACATCACCTTCGGTATCATTTTCATGGTCATCTTGTTTGTTGTCATGATCTACACCCTGCTGTCTGTCTACGCCCGGATTCGCGAAATCGGCATTCTCCGGGCCTTGGGCACCACGCCGGGCCAGATTCTGCGCATGCTGCTTCTGGAAAGCGTTCTTCTCAGTTTTGTCAGTGTGGTTCTGGGCGGAATTATCGGCGGTATGCTGGCCTGGTATTTTCAGGTTCATCCCATGGTCTTTTCCGGCTTTGACGAGCAGTTTAAACAATATGGCCTCGCGGTCTCGGCCCTGCCCACGGAATTTTCCCTGCCCGCCATTCTGCGGGATATGTCGGTGATGTTTGTTTTGGCCGTTCTGTCCACCCTTTATCCAATTCTGAAGGTGAACAGCTATCGGCCCATTGAGGCGATTCATCATGTATAGGCTTATTATCAGGATTGCCTGGGCATCCCTCAACCGGCGCAGGACCCGTTCCGTGCTTGTGGTGTTGATGATTGCTTTCAGCCTTTGGGGGCTGCTTTTCATGGAGGGAATATATGACGGCATGACCGAGCAGATGATCGGCAATGCTATTCGCAGCGGTAGCGGTCATCTGACACTGTCTGTCAAGGGCTATCGGCTGGAAAAAGATATCAACATGCTGATTGGGGATGTCGCGGCTCTTGACCGGTTTCTTGCCGGAGATCCGCGTGTTCAGACTTTTATCAAGCGGCTGCGTCAGGACGGCCTTATTGCCACGGCCCATTATTCCAGGGGGGCTTCAATCTATGGAGTTGATCTTGAGGCTGAAAAGATCCATGGTCGGTTGGATGAGTATCTGGAGGCAGGTGAGTATGATTTCGGCCGCAAAAAACGGGGCGCGATCTTGGGCGTGCGTCTGGCGGAAAAGTTGAAGGTGGGGGTAGGGCGGAAGGTGATCATCTCGGCCCAGGACGCTGAAAATGAGATCGCCTCCGCAGCTCTCAGGGTCACCGGCATCATAAAGACCAATAACATGGCCCTGGATGAAACAGCGGTTTTTGTTGCAGATCAAAAGGCTCGCGATTTGCTGCGGGTTCCGGCCGGGGTCAGCCAGGTTTGCGTCATGGTTAAAAATGAAGAGGACATCAACGGGCTGCAGGCGGAGCTACGGCAACGTTTTCCGGAGCTGGAAATTTTACGCTGGGATGAGATCTATCCGGCGCTCATGCAGGGCCGTGTCATGATGGAAGGCTTTAATCTGGTGACCAGTCTGCTGGTCTTTGGTGTGGCCGGGCTGGGGATTTTCGGGATTATGCTGGTTTCCGTGCTGGAGAGATTACGCGAGTTCGGTATCATGATGGCCATTGGCACCGGGTTTTCCCGGATTTGTTATATTATTCTGCTTGAATCGTTTTTTCTGGGATGTGCAGGTTGTCTGGCCGGCGGTTTGCTGGGAGGCGCAACACTTTATTATTTTTATGTCCATGGTCTGGATTTGACGGTCTTCAGCGAAGGTCTCGATGTTTTTGGTATGGACACTATCACCTATGCCATAATTCGACCCAGCTATTTTATTAATGCTGTATTTGCTGTTGCCCTGGCCACCTTTTGCAGTGTGCTTCTGCCGTTGCGAATTTTGAAAAAGGCTAGACCTGTCGAGGCGATTTGTAAGGGATGATTAAGGGAAGGGGCAGAGGGGCAAAGGGGCTGAGGGGCAGAGGGATGGATTTCTTTCTTGAGATTCGACAGGTAAACAAGATTTTTCGGACGGGCAGGGATGTTGAGGTCGTTGCCTTGAGAAATATTAATCTGGCCATTGACCGGGGTGAGTTTGTCGTACTCTCTGGTCCATCGGGCAGCGGCAAGACAACGCTGCTGAATATCATTGGTGGCCTTGATTTAGCCGGCAGCGGTACGGTGACGCTGGACGAACTGGGAATTACCGGTCTGGAAGAAAAGCAGCTCTCACGGATACGACGTGATCATATCGGTTTTGTTTTCCAGGCCTATAATCTTCTCCCCGTACTCACAGCCAGGGAGAATATCGAATATGTGATGAAACTGCAGAAGAGGACACAAGAGGAATGTGACCAACGGGTAAACGAGATTGCCTTAAAACTGTCCATTGAAACATTACTTGCTAAAATACCCAATCAGCTCAGCGGCGGCCAGCAGCAGCGGGTTGCCGTTGCCAGGGCCGTGGCTTCTAAGCCGAAACTCATTCTGGCTGATGAGCCCACTGCCAATCTTGACAGTAAAAGCGCCGGAGATCTGATGGATATGATGCAGCGTTTAAATGAAGATGAGGGTGTCACTGTGATCTTCTCCTCCCACGATCCAATGGTTATCAGCAAGGCCAGACGTTCCGTTATTTTGAAAGACGGGGAGATTGTCGCAAATGATTTGTCTGGCTAACCTGGCCCTGGTCGCAGGTCTTTTGGCCTTTGAGCCTGACTATGGTTTTGAAAACACCAATATTCCCACCTGGGACAAGGATAATCACTGGCAGGATTATAACCGGCTGCGCTTTGAACTGGATATGGTCAACTCCCTGATGCCCGGACTTGAAGCAAAGATGATCATTGATAATGAAACAGGATACACGGAAAGGCCGTCCGGATTGGCTAATAAGACATCAATCTACCGGGCATGGCTGGCGTATGTTGGCGACAGGCATCTCCTGGCCATCGGCCGGCAGCGCATTTCCTTTGGCGTAGGTCGGATCTGGAATCCCGTGGATGTTTTTAATCCCATCGATTCATTAAGTCTTGAACCAGAGGAACGATCCGGCACCGAGGCGCTGCATTATGAATACGCCATCAGTGACTTGTCCGATATTGAGGTAACTCTTTCGAAAGACAAAAGCGCGGCGCGACTCAAGGGGTTTTTGTACGCTGCAGACCTGGCTCTGGTCGCGGTTATCGATAATGACAACCACCGGGACATCATTGGTTATGAGCTGCAGGGTGAACTGGCTGGTACAGGAATTGAACTGCGCAGCGAAGGCGGCAGTTTTTATGATCGCAGGAGCAGCAACCGTTATACCGAATTCATTGCCGGGGCCGAATACGGTTTTGCCAACTCTCTGTCGCTGCTGGGAGAGTACAAGTTTAACGATGATACCCACATCGATTACGGCGCCTTTACAATCAGTTGCCAGCCTTCAGTCCTCTGGTCCCTGAGCCTTTTGAGTATCATTAATCTTGACGACGACTCCACCTTTATTGCACCTTCCCTTGAATACAGCCTGAGTGATGAAATGACCCTGAGCGGTTCCATTTTTTTTTATCATGGTGGAACGGATGATGAATTCGGTTCCACGGCCGACCTTTACTCCCTGCGCTGGTTTGTCCATTTTTGATGAGTTGAATTGAAGATAAAGGGAATACCGGATTAAAATCAAACTTGACAAAAGCAGGTTTTATGGTATCAATCTATGTTTCTGTTTTTAGGAAGGCATGAAAGTTTGAGTTACACATATTTGTATTTAAACTGGCCGTAGAGCCGGATATTCTGGAGGAAATTATGTACGCAATTATTCGAACCGGCGGCAAGCAGTATCAGGTTGCGGCCGGTGAACGTCTGCGGGTGGAAAAATTGAACGGTGAGGTCGGAGATTCTGTGGAACTGTCCGATGTGCTGATGATCGCCGATGGTGAAAATGTCAAGATTGGTCAACCTGTTGTTGATGGTGCCAAAGTTACAGCCCAGATCGTTGAGCAGGGAAAAGAAAAAAAGGTTATCATCTTTAAGAAGAAACGGCGGAAAGGTTATAGGTTGAAAAAAGGTCATCGTCAACTGTTTACCGCTTTAGAGATCAAGGAAATTTCCGCTTAGGGATGAGGTGAGCAGATTTCCGATGTTGTCTAAACCGAAATCCGTATTTTAAAATCCGAAATAGCGCGAAGAACATTCTGTAAGAAATAGTATTGCAGGATTTTTGGAATAGATAAAATTTTTTTTATATAACGGCGCAAAGCGCCTGAGAGGTTTTATTGTGGCTCATAAAAAAGCGGGCGGTAGCTCAAGAAACGGCAGGGATAGTAACGCCCAACGGCGTGGTGTCAAAAAATATGGCGGTCAGAACGTACGGGCTGGAAATATCCTGGTTCGGCAGCTTGGTACCAAAATTCATCCCGGCAGTAATGTAGGCCTGGGCAGGGATTACACTTTGTTCTCCAAGATTGACGGTGTGGTCGCCTATGAAAAATTCGGCCGTAACCGGAAAAGGGTCAGTGTCTATCCGGCCGAAGTAAAGGCTTAAGAAGCTGAAATGTGAAGGTTGGCTGTCATTTTCTATGACGCTGACCTTTTTTTTATCAGCTTGCAAGGTGTGCGGCTTTTATTATGGCTTTTATCGACGAGGCCCGGTTTTTTGTTAAAGCCGGTGACGGGGGCAATGGCTGTGCCAGTTTTCGTCGGGAAAAGTTTGTTCCTAAAGGCGGCCCGGACGGCGGTGACGGCGGCCGGGGCGGCTCTGTTATTATTAAGGCCTCCGGGCGGCTTCATTCGCTGATAGATTTTCGTTACCGGTCTCATTTCCTGGCAAAAAACGCTTCCCATGGCCTGGGGAAAAAAATGCATGGCCGCAAAGGCAAGGATTGCGTCATGCTTGTCCCGGTGGGTTCCCTGATTAAAGATGCGGAATCAGGTGAAATCCTTGCCGATCTGGTAAACGAAAATGATTCATTTGTTGCGGCTGTCGGTGGCAATGGCGGCAAGGGAAATGTTCATTTTGCCACGGCCCAGAACCGGGCTCCCCGTTTTGCTTCAAAAGGGCAACCCGGTGAGGAAAAGTGGCTGCGCATCGAATTGAAACTTTTGGCTGATGTCGGTTTGATCGGCCTTCCCAATGCGGGGAAATCCACCCTGCTGTCAAAACTTTCCGCTGCTAATCCGAAAGTTGCATCCTATCCCTTTACCACCCTTGAACCTCAGTTAGGCGTTTTGCATCTGGAGTATGGCCGTTCCTGCATTCTGGCCGATATTCCCGGTTTGATTGAGGGCGCTCATCAGGGCGCCGGTCTTGGCCATCGTTTTCTTCGTCATATCGAAAGAACAAAAATACTCCTCCACCTGATTGACAGCTCCGGCCTTGAGGAAGATCCCTATGACCAGTTTCGTATCCTTGAAGAGGAGTTGCGTCGTTTTAAAGAAGAGCTTGCCGGTCGTAACAGGCTTGTTTTGCTGAATAAAATTGATTTGTTAACGGATGATGAACTACAGGAGTTGATCAGCCTTTTTCAAAAAAAGGGAGTGGATGTCCTGCCCATTTCCGCAGAAACAGGGCAGGGATTGGATAAATTAAAAGAAACGCTGGAAGAAATTTTTTTTGAGTGAGAGGCATAAAGGGAGAAAGGGGCAAAGGGATCGAAAGACGGCTGGTATCCTGCTGTAACTTCTCAATAAGTGATTGTGTACAGACTACCTCCCCCTTTGAAAAAGGGGGATTGAGGGGGATTTTATTCATAGTGAAATCCCTCAGCCCTGACTAAAAAATGAATCTGTGATAGCCTGCCGATAAAATCATGTCACAACAGTTGGATATAAAAGAGGGATTACTCCACCGGAAGCGCTGTCTTGAGAAGGCGAAACGCGTGGTCGTCAAGGTTGGCAGCGCTGTTCTCACCATGGGTACCGGCCTGAACCAGACAGTTATGGAAAATCTCGTTGAAGAGATTTCCTTTCTGCGCCAGAACGGTGTGGAGGTCATCCTTGTCAGTTCCGGGGCCGTGGCCGCCGGCCGGCGGAAGCTGGGCCTGACTAATCCTGTGCTTTCTCTGCGGGAAAAACAGGCCGCTGCTGCTGTGGGCCAGGCCGATTTGATCCGCTTTTACGAAAAACTTTTTGAACTACGTGGAATTAAAGTGGCCCAGGTTCTCCTTACCCATGATGATCTGTCCCATCGGGATCGTTATCTTAATGTGCGTAATACCATGTCAACCCTTTTTGACTGGGGAATTCTGCCCATTTTAAATGAAAATGATACGGTTTCCGTCAAGGAACTTCGTTTCGGCGATAATGATAACCTCGGGGCGATCATGACTAAGCTGAGTGACGCAGACGGTTTTTTCTGCCTCACCGATGTTGACGGTCTGTATACCGGCAATCCCTGCACTAATCCCGAGGCCCGGCCTGTTCATACAGTGATCGAGGTTGATAAGGAAGTCGAGGGCATGGCAGGGAATATCTGTAATACCAACCTGGGTACCGGCGGGATGCGCAGCAAGATTATAGCCGCTAAAATGGTAGCTGCGGGCGGCGGTTTTTCCTTCATCGGTTCCGGTCGTCAACAGTCCATTTTCAAGCAGCTTTACGACGGTGAGACCGTAGGCACCTTTTTTCTTCCTCATCAGGAGATCATGGGAAGCCGCAAACATTGGATCGCCTACACGCTACGGCCGAAGGGGAAATTGCTCCTTGACTCCGGCGCCTGCCGGGCCTTGGTAAAAAATGGTAAAAGCCTGCTGCCTTCAGGAATTTTAAAAGTGCATGGCGAGTTTGGTGTGGGTGAGCCGATCCAGTGTTGCAATGCAGATGGAACCCCCATTGCTACCGGGCTGGTGAATTATTCATCGCTGGAGATTTCTAAGATTCAAGGGATGCAGACCAGTGAGATTGAGCAGCTTATCGGCTATAAGGACAGTGATGAAGTGATTCATCGTGATAATCTGGTTTTGATTTAAGAGTTCAGACCTCGTGAAAGTTAATTCATTGGTAACTATTCAGCTGCACTTCATCTTCGCCCATATTTGGCCTTCTCGAATAACACTAGTATGCTTCAAAGCCCAAAATGAACGAATATGAAGCACATCTGAACAGTTACAGACCGAGTTTTTCGGAA
>JAYEPA010000167.1:0-2991 GCA_034723545.1 Thermodesulfobacteriota bacterium
AAAATAGACACAAAACTTCGTATACGTCATTCCGGCATGTCCTTAGCCGGAATCCAGGGTGGACTGTGTGGCTAGTTTCTGGATTCCGGCTAAGGACATGCCGGAATGACGATATAATTCTTTTGTTACTTTTATAATAAACGCCGGGATCTTTACCCCCGGTTGCCTTGCTGAATAGTTACGTTCAGAGTAAAGCTGAAGAGCAGAACATTTCACTTAAACTTACAATCGCTGCCGGTCTACCACCGGTTTTAGGCGACCGCATCCAGCTGCAACAGGTTCTTTTTAATTTGATTTTTAATGCTATTGAAGCTATAGCAGATGAAGGAAGGGATCTTCGCGAGATCGTTGTACGCGCGTTGAGAGAAAAATCCGATGCTGTCACGATATCGGTGCGAGACAGCGGTGTCGGTATCGATGAGAAACAAATGGATATTCTCTTTGATGCGTTTTACACGACCAAGACCGAGGGTATGGGAATGGGCCTGTCCATCAGCCGCTTGATCATTGAAGACCACGGCGGCCGACTCTGGGCCACTCGGAACCCCGACAAAGGAACAACATTTTCTGTAACTATTCAGCTGCACTCCATCTTCGTCCATTTGGGTCTTCTCGAATAGCACCAGTATGCTTCAAAGCCCCAGGTAAGCGTAGACTCCGAATGGACAAATATGAAGCACATCTGAACAGTTACACTACGGAGTAAAGGGTAATTTCCAGCCTACGCTGAATAGTTACCATTTTCTTTTACCGTACCGATCTGTGAGGAGAATAAAAAATGACTATATCCGAAGCGGCTGTATTCATTGTCGATGATGATTCACTTATTCGCGATTCACTGAAACAATTGGTCAAGTCGGCAGGTCTCCAGGCAGATACATTCTCATCTGCCCAGGCGTTTTTGGAAGAAGAGCTACCGGATAAGCCCAGCTGCCTGATACTGGACATCCGAATGCCCGGGTTGACTGGAAGACGTAATAAAGGCATATCAACAGCTAGCGGTGACAGCGGCAGAAAAATAAACATTGTTTTGTCAATTCTCTTGATTCTAATCGGCTTGTTTATGCAATCAGACATTAAAAGCCTCATCTTTGAGGCCAATGAGAGTCCTTAAGGTGGACATGAATTTATGAGTGAATCAAAATTTTATAAATACATACCCCCTATGCGCCATTTAGGACTTATTTTCCTTTTCCTCTTCCTGTTGGTAATGCCGGTACAGGGTGCTGAAAATCAAAAACCTCAGTCCCCCTCTTCACCTGCCAAAACAGAGCAACCAGACCTGGAAAAAAATCTGGTTAATTTCATCAGTTATATATCGGACCTGTCCTCTCGTTTGGTAAAACTTGAAAACAAAATTAATGATACTAAAGCATTATCCCTTTTTCACGATAAGTTCCCTGCATTATCCCAAGAGTTTAGCAATCTTGCCCAACAAGTTCTCACGCTGAAATCTGCTCATAATCTCAATTATGACCAGTTGCAAAGTATTGAATCACAATTAAGCAACCAAAAATATCGACTCAAAAAAATCAGAACGCCTCTTTTTCTTTTCATTGAAAAACTTTCTCTTTTAATCAACTCATGGGAGTCAGAAAAAAAAGAACTTGCAGCGTGGAACGAAAAAGCAAAGCATGACGAATCTCTTTATCTGGTTGCAGATGACATCAAAAATGTTCAAAAAAAAGTTGGGGGGGCAGTGGAGCTCATCAAGGAGAAGCTCTTACCGGCTTTGGCCGCTGGAAAAAAGATTGGAGAAATCGAGACAACTCTTTATGTGCTGCATGATGAGGTTGAGAAACTTTTGCAAGAGGCTGGTGGGATACGGCTTGAGCAAACTTCCAGCTCCATTTTTTCTGCAGATTTTTATGCACAACTGGATAAAAATCTCTGGCAGACGACATTACAGAATTTCACGGCATTTATCGCACTGCAGAAAAAAATAATTGCTGACCATATCAAATCTCTTTTCACCCTGTTTCTCAGCACATTTTTTTTGACAATTATCATCAGGTACAGCAGAAAACCGATAAAGGGATCAGCCCCCTGGCATTCCTTTACAGAACGTCCTGTCTATGCGGCTTTTTTTGTCTCTTTGGCAGTTTTTACCCTGATTGAGGTCTTTTCACATGGGGTTTTTCTCATTCCCCCGGGCTGGGAGACAATTAAACGTATCACCATTATCTCAGTCTCCATCCCTTTAATCAGAGTATTGCTGGTTGCAACGCCATGGAAAAGAAGATTATTTTGCCAGTTAGCTGTTGCCATTATCATTCTTCTTTTGTTTCGGCTGGTCAATTTGCCACTGCCATTCGTGTATATCTTTCTGTATTGCGTTTTACTCATAGGATTTTTTTTCTACCTGTGGCAGAGCCACAAGCTGAGCCGCAAAAACGAAACATCCTTCGGAGTATGGAATTTGCGACTTTGCTCTCTTGTCCTGTTATTTCTCCTGATATTGATTAGTAGCGGTTTTGGTGATTTGGCCTTGTATCTTTTAGATTCGCTGCTGGCCACAGGGGCATATACCTTGGGCTACTGGATGTTTTTTCTCGTCACCTGCGGAACTTTTGATGCTCTGCTTTCTCTTGCTCCCGGCACAATTGCAGGCCGGAATTCAATTGCCATAATCAGATCCATAACTCCTGTTCTCATTACTTTTTATGGTTTAATGTTTCTTGTTTCGACGCTTCAAGTGTGGAGTATATATCCCACCATCGAGGCTGCCTGGGATGGACTCAAGGCGCTTCACTTTAAGATAGGAGCATGGGATATCAAGACCGAATTTGTCCTCACCGCCGCTGTAGCTGTTTACATTGTCATGCTGATTTCAAAAACAGTGAAGAGTATCCTGCTGCAGGAGGTTCTGCCCCGTCAGTCAATGGAAATAGGCACCCAGATCTCCATTGTCCGCCTGGTCAATTACTTTATTTTTATTTTGGGATTTCTCCTGGTAGGTTATCTCCTCGGTTTTGATTTGACTCATTTGAC
>JAYEPA010000168.1:0-2986 GCA_034723545.1 Thermodesulfobacteriota bacterium
GCCCCACTTAAAGCTGCAGATAAATATGATCATATTTGTTTGTGGCATTTTTTATATTTAAGAAGGTAGTGATATGGCAAACCAGCTCAAGTTGACCTTAAAAAAAAGTGTAATCGGCAGCACAAAGAAAGTACGTGCTACTGTAACAGGCTTGGGACTGACCAAGACTAATAAGACAATCATTCGGATGGATACACCGGAGATCAGGGGCATGGCTCAAAAGGTTGTGCACCTTGTGACGATGGAGGAACTGTCATGATCAATCTCAGCAATTTATCTCCTCATCCCGGCTCCAGAAAGCCGAGGAAAAGACTTGGTCGTGGACCTGGTACAGGTCATGGGAAGACATCTGGTCGTGGACATAAAGGTTTTAAGTCAAGGTCAGGTAGTGGAGTTAAACCTGGATTTGAAGGTGGACAGATGCCCCTTCAACGTCGTCTCCCCAAGCGTGGCTTTACAAATATTTTTAACAAACAAATAGCCATAGTCAATGTTAAGGATCTTGATACCTTTGAGATAGGTACACGTATTGATCGTGAAGCATTGGTTGGAGCCGGACTGATCGGTAAGGCTGATAAATTAGTCAAAATTCTTGGTGATGGCGAAGTTACAAAAAACTTTAAAGTGGCAGTAGACATGATCAGTCAACCCGCTCGAAGCAAAATTGAAGCTGCCGGCGGCACGGTCGAGGACTAAAATCCATGTCGTTGTCCTCAGGTATACAGAATGCTGCTAATCTTCCAGCACTTCGCCAGCGCATAATTTTTACTTTTTTGATGCTTGCTGTTTACAGGGCCGGAGTGCAGATTCCCACTCCTGGTATAAACGGTGAGGCACTCGCTGCTTTTTTTGAAAAAAATGCAGGGACCCTGTTTGGCATGTTTAATATGTTCTCTGGTGGTGCGTTGGAGAATTTTTCAATTTTTGCACTCGGCATTATGCCGTATATCAGTGCATCCATTATTTTTCAGCTGCTTACAGTTGTCGTACCCCAGTTAGAGGCCTTGTCCAAAGAAGGAGAAGCCGGTCGTAGAAAAATTACCCAGTACACACGTTATTCAACCGTTGTTCTTAGTCTGATTCAGGGCTTGTTTATCAGTATTGGTCTAGAAGGAATGGCAGCGCCGGTAGGGAACGAGATGATTGTCATTAACGCCGGATGGACCTTCCGTTTGATGACGATGCTGACCCTGACTTCCGGTACTGCCTTTATCATGTGGCTCGGAGAACAGATTACAGAACGTGGTGTTGGCAACGGAATTTCATTGATAATCTTTGCAGGTATTATCGCCAGGTTACCGATTGCAATTTTTAATACTTATAAAATGGTCACCACCGGAGAAATGACACTCATTTTTCTGCCAATCCTGATTGTTTTTATGGCTTTGGTTATCGGTTTGATTATCTTTTTTGAAACAGCACAGCGCCGTATACCGATACAGTACGCAAAACGTATGATCGGAAGGCAGATGTATGGCGGTCAGCGCTCTCATCTTCCTTTGAAGATCAATATGTCAGGGGTTATTCCGCCAATTTTCGCATCGTCCATAATGATGTTCCCAGCGACTATTGGTGGTTTTATTAAAATTGACTGGATTCAGCAGGTCACCGGTTTACTCAGTTGGGGTAGTCCACTTCATACCGCCATGTTTGTCGGTATGATCGTTTTTTTCTGTTTCTTTTATACAGCAGTTACCTTTAATCCCGTTGATGTTGCAGAAAATCTTAAGAAAAACGGCGGGTTTATTCCAGGCATCAGGCCAGGTAAAAAAACCGCTGAATTTATAGATAAAGTCATGGTTCGCTTGACGGTTATTGGCGCCATTTATGTTAGTGCTGTCTGTGTTTTGCCAACCATTTTGATTAATAAGCTGAATGTTCCCTTCTATTTTGGCGGTACCGCATTGCTTATTGTCGTCGGTGTGGCAATCGATACAATTTCGCAGGTTGAATCTCACACGGTATCTCGTAATTATGACGGTTTCCTGAAGACAGGGCGTATGAAGGGTCGCAGGTAAGCAGACTCCTGCTGTTGTGAGTATGACAAAAGCAATAATTTTAAAGTCTAAAGCTGAAATTGAGCAAATTGGCCTGGCAAATCAAATTGTAGCACATACATTGTCCATGCTGAAAAGCCGGATTGAATCTGGCGTATCGACATGGCAGCTTGATTTATGGGCTGAAGATTTTTGTCGTGCAAGTGGGGCGATTCCAGCTTTTAAAGGATACAGAGGATTCCCGGGCAGTCTCTGTGTTTCTCTGAACGAACAGGTTGTGCACGGCATCCCCTCAAAAAAGGTTGTTCTGCAGGACGGTGATATCCTCAGCATTGACTTTGGTGTAAAATATAAAGGATACTACGGTGATTCTGCGATTACAGTTCCGATTGGTACTCTTGACTCAAAAATATTAGAACTGTTGAAGGTGACTGAGGAGTCACTTTACAAAGGTATCGCTCAAGCTAAAATCGGTAATCGAATTGATGATATATCGACAGCTGTTCAGAATCATGTAGAACGATATGGTTTTTCCGTTGTCAGACAATTTGTCGGCCACGGTATTGGAGCGAATCTTCATGAGCCTCCTGAAATTCCAAATTATCATCGCAAAGGACCTTCTCCACGAATATTGGAGGGAATGGTGTTTGCAATTGAGCCGATGATAAATATCGGCACTCATGAGGTGAAAATTTTAAAGGATGGCTGGACAGTCATAACTCAAGACAAGAAAATGTCCGCTCATTTTGAGCATACTATCGCTGTAACTCAGGATGAACCATTGGTGTTGAGTTCCAGAGATTGACTTGATCACTTCTCAGTTACTTTAAAATCAAAATTTATTGTAACTATTCAGGTGGGTCACCAAATTGGCCTAACCACAGTTCCGTAACTGTTCAGATGTGCCTTAGATTCGTTTATTTAGGTCTGCGAAGCGTACTTGTGCTACTCAAGCAGGCCTAAATGAGCGAAGATGAGGTGCAGCTGAA
>JAYEPA010000169.1:0-2929 GCA_034723545.1 Thermodesulfobacteriota bacterium
AGGCGGGCCACGCAGGGGCTACAGCCCTGTTTCCTTTAACGCTTCAATCAATTTTTTCTGCTCGTCGCTGATTTCTTTTGGAATCTGCACGGCTATCTTCACCAGCAGGTCTCCCCTTGATCCACGGGGGCCGTCGGGCAGCCCTTTGCCCTTGATTCGCAGTTTTCCCTTCTCCTGCATGCCTGGAGGAACCTTCACCTTGAGATGTTTGCCGCCAAGGGTGGGGACATCGATATGGGTGCCAAGGGCGATGGAGCTGAAGGGGATGCGTTGTTCAACGATCAGGTTCTTCTTCTCGCGGCTGAAAACGGGATGGGGTTGTACCTTGATAAGCAGATACAGATCCCCGGCCGGTCCGCCCATGGGGGATGGTGAACCCTTGCCGCTTACCCGGAGTTTTTTTCCTGATTCGATCCCGGCCGGAATTTTAACTGATACCCGGTGCCCTGCCTGTCCCACTGAAATGACTTTTTCCGCACCGGTCAATACTTCATTTAAGCTTACCGGCAGTTCCATGGTGAGATCATTTCCCTTGACTGCTGCTTGCTGTTGAAAACCGCTCTGACAGCGAGACCCACAACCGCCACCAGCTCCGGCCTGTTGAAAAAAGGCGTCAAAAGGGCTGCCTCCTCCAGAGGAAGATGTCCGGAAGCTGGTGCGGAAGCCACGGCCCCCGCCCCCTCCCATGCCGCCAAGGTTGATGCCGAATTCCCGCAGAATGGAACCGATGTCACTGTTGCGGTAAATGTCTTCCTGGGAAAAACGCTGGTGAAAGTCAGTTGAGCCGTATGTGTCGTACTGCTGTCGTTTTTCCTTGTCCGACAGCACGGCATAGGCCTCATTTGCCTGCTTGAATTTTTCTTCCGCCTCTTTGTTGTCCTTGTTCCGATCCGGATGGTATTTTAGGGCCTTCTTGCGGTATGCCTTTTTGAGCTCTTCTTTGGAGGCGTTTTTGGAGACGCCCAATATTTTGTAATAATCCATTTATTTTGATTTCGATTTTGTTGAGTTGTAGACCCTGAGAGCCTATGTAGCTGACCAGTTTACTTATAATTTGCAAATATAAGTATAGATCGGGTAAAGCGCAATCTTTAGCCATACTTCCTTTTAAAATAAGTCGGTAACGCCGCCCTCCTCTTACCGTCATACCGAGTTTCCTATCCAGTAAAATCCTCGCTTTTTGCTATCTAAATATTATTACATTTTTGCAATCTACTATTTCAAAATTAAACAATTTTGTCATAAACATGACAAACCTTTCTGTTCTTCTTGCTTTTTTATTTTTATTTTTACTATTTATTTTAACAGGTTATCATTGTTTTGCCTGTTGTTTTGCTTACGTGGCATCTTATGTGCTTTTGAAGATGGCAGGAAATAAACGGCACATTCAAGGAGGTCTGCCATGAAAAAAATTGTTGCGATAATCAAACCATTCAAACTCGATGACCTGAAGACGGACCTGCTCGATCTCGGGGTGCACGGCATGACCGTCAGTGAGGTCAAAGGGTTTGGCCGCCAGAAAGGCCATACCGAGATTTACCGGGGAGCCGAGTATATCGTCGATTTCATTCCCAAGGTCAAGGTCGAGATCGTTGTCGACTCTTCACTGGCCAACAAGGTGGTCGAGACGATACAGGCTAGTGTTAAAACCGGTAAAATCGGTGATGGCAAGATTTTTGTCCAGCCCATTGAAGAGGTCTGCCGCATTCGCACCGGCGAGACCGGCACGGAAGCAATTTAACAAAAATGAAATCTAATTACCAGCTTACAAAATGGAGAAAACAATGAAAAAAAGTATTCTGACAATTGCCTTGCTGGCCCTGCCCGTTGCGGCCGGGGCCGGAGAAGAGGCCCCGACAATTACGAGTAACGCCGCCGCCATCGCCCTGGTCCAGGAACATGCCAATTATCTCTGGACCCTGGTGGCAGCAGCCCTGGTTTTTTTCATGCAGGCCGGCTTTGCTATGGTTGAGGCCGGTTTTACCCGGGCCAAGAGCGCGGTGAACATCATGATGAAAAACCTGATGGATTTCTCCATGGGATCTCTCGCCTTCTGGGCCATTGGTTTTGGTCTGATGTTTGGCTCAACCAAGACAGGCTGGTTCGGTACGACCGATTTTTTTCTGAGCGGCTGGGAAGGACCGGATGGTGATCCCTGGGTTCTGGCCTTCTGGATGTTTCAGTGCGTGTTCGCCGCCACCGCAGCTACTATTGTCTCCGGCGCCATGGCCGAACGGACCAAGTTTACCGGCTATCTCTGTTACAGCTTTTGTGTCTGCGCCTTCATCTATCCGATTTTCGGCAGCTGGGCCTGGGGCAGTCTGTTAAACGGCAGCGGCTGGCTTGAAGCCAAAGGCTTTATTGATTTTGCCGGGTCCACCGTGGTTCATTCCGTGGGTGGCTGGGCTGCCCTGGCCGGCGCCATTGTCCTTGGCCCCCGCATCGGCAAATATGGATCCAAGGGGGAAGTCAGGGCCATTCCCGGCCACAACATCCCCTTGGCCGCCCTGGGCGTATTCATTCTCTGGCTTGGCTGGTTCGGCTTTAATCCGGGCTCCACCACCACGGCGGACAAATCCATTGCCATGATTTTTGTCAATACCAACCTGTCTGCCGCCGCCGGTGCCATCACCGCCATGCTGACCTCATGGATGATGTTTAAAAAACCGGATGTGGGTATGTCATTGAACGGCGCCCTGGCCGGGCTGGTGGGTATCACCGCCGGCTGCGCCAATGTCAGTCCGTCGAGCTCCATCATTATCGGCGCAATTGCCGGTGTTCTGGTCGTACTGTCGGTTGTCGCCATTGACCGCATGCATATTGATGATCCCGTGGGCGCAGTTTCCGTCCATGGCGTCAACGGCGCCTGGGGAACGCTTGCGGCCGGTCTCTTTAATATGGGCGGCACCAGCGGGACGATCATTATGAC
>JAYEPA010000170.1:0-11560 GCA_034723545.1 Thermodesulfobacteriota bacterium
CAGGGCCTCATTTTTGTCCCTTTATTGAGGTACGCCCGGATTCGGTAATGGCTTTTTTATTGCGATTTTTTCCGCCCGCCGTTACTGTTTTTTATGAACAAAAAACAATTTGATCCATTCAATGACCGGGAATCCAGAGACATCCGCAACGGTTTATCCACGTCCCTGGCACAATCGATTCAAACAAAAAATCCGAACCTGCTAGGTAAGCAGCTCGAAAAAATTGCGGCGGCCCATTCCGAGAAAATTTATCAGGATTATATCAACGACCGGCGCCAACGCTTTGAGGCGGTGCTCCAGCCTATTTTCAAAAATCAGATCAGCAACATTCTTGAACAGGGTGTACTGCTTTGGAATCAACATCTCTTCTTTGAGTTTCACGAGCTGCTTGAGGGACGCTGGCTGAAAGCAGAAGGGCGGGAACGGATTTTTCTCCAGGGCCTGATCCGGGCTGCCGGAACCTCCATTCACCTGGAGCGGGGCAATATGAAGGGGGCTGGGAAAATGTCCCAAAAGGCCATTGATAATCTCTCTGAACCTCAATCCCGGCCGGAGATCGGAAATCTTGACGAACTGATCAAGTGGCTTGAGCGGCCTGATCAGGAACCCCCTGTTCTTGTTTATTGCGGACAGGAATGATCGTAACTTTTCAAGAAGTGGTGGTGTACCGGCAACTTCCCCCTTTCGCAAAGGGGGATTTATTTAAATGATCCCGTACGGAGTGCATGATGGATAAATTAATTCAGGAAATAAGGGAATTTGCCGGGAAGAGGGACTGGCAGCAGTTTCATACGCCCAAGAATCTCGCCATGGCGCTCAGTGTGGAAGCATCCGAGATCGTCGAGATCTTCCAGTGGCTCACAGGGGAGCAGAGCCGCAAGTTAAGCCCTGAAAAAGTTGCCGATCTTGAAGAGGAAATCGGTGATGTGATGATTTATCTTACCTGTCTGGCAGATAAATTTAACATGAATCCTCTCGAGGCTGCCCGGAAAAAGATGATGATCAATGAAAAAAAATATCCTGTTCATCTCTCCAGGGGCAGCGCTAAAAAATATGATGAGCTGACGGAAATTAAAAAATAAAGTGTCATGGCCGCAGTTGTCGGTCTCGTACTTGTGCCCTTCAGGGTAAAAAACAACGAGACCCGACGTACAGTGCTTCATAGTTCGTCGATTTAGCATCAAGCAAATCTTTATTTTTGACTTTTTACGAAGCCATCAACAGTTGATTCATTCATGAATATTGAAAAATTAGAAACCAATATTGGAATGTCAGGAAAACACGATAAAGTAAAATATCTTTTTGATAATGGAATTGGTAGAAAAGTGCATGCCATTAGCGCTTATTTCTCCCAAGGAAGTAATTGCATAGTTAAACAAAGCCTAAAGCCAATATCTGGCTTTCCCCGAATGCTTACAGGAAATAGTCCTTATGACGGGGGAAATCTCTTGTTGTCAACAGCGGAAAAGGAAAGCCTTGAGCGTGCTTACCCTGAATCTCGAGATTTAATACGAAAGGTTTGTGGGGCAGCTGATTTTCTCAATGGGAAAGATCGCTGGTGCTTGTGGATAGAAGATAGGCAGGCAGACAAAGCCATAAGCATTTCTGAAATAGCTGGGCGAATTGAAAAGACAAAAATTTTCAGAGAAAATGGTGGAGAAGTTGCAAAAGGCCTTATAGACAGACCTCACCAGTTTAGGTATACCCATGCAGCTAACAAGTCTTTGATTGTTATTCCTCGTGTGTCTTCAATGCGGCGAGACTACATTCCTTTTGGGTTTCTAGACAATAAACATATCGTATCTGACTCAGCCCAAGCCATCTACGACCCGCCACCCCACATATTCGCCATAATCTCCTCCCGCATCCACATGACCTGGGTACGGGCAGTGGCCGGTCGTCTGAAAACAGATTACCGTTATTCCTCAGCACTCTGTTACAACACATTTCCCTTTCCGGAAATCAGCGAAAAGCAGAAAGATACTCTGGAAGAGCATGTATTTAATATTCTGGATGAACGGGAACTGCACTCCGAAAAAACCATGGCCCAGCTCTACGATCCGGATAAAATGCCGGACGGCTTACGCCAGGCTCACCATGAAATGGATATGGCCGTGGAAAAATGTTATCGTTCCCGTCCATTCAACAGTGACGAAGAGCGGCTGGAATACCTTTTCAAGCTCTATGAGGAGATGGTTGCTGCGGAGGGCAAATCATGATTGATCCCCAAGCCATCCTTGACCGCCTTATTTCCCATGGCAATGAAACCGAAGTTCTGGAGTTCAAGGAGGCAAAGAACGACTATTCTTTTCAAAAGATCGGCAAGTATTTCAGTGCCTTGGCCAATGAGGCGAATCTGTCGGGCAAAAAGGAGGCCTGGTTGGTTTTCGGGGTGCGGGATAAAGACAAGGCCATTGTCGGCAGCCGCTACCGGACAAACTCCGCCAAGCTTCACAGTTTGAAAAAGGAGATAGCTGACAAGACCACCAACCGCATCACCTTTAAGGATATCTTTGAGCTTGAAACCGGGCAGGGCCGGGTTGTCTTGTTGCAGATCCCGGCCGCTCCGCAAGGTATTCCGCTGAGCTGGGAAGGGAGCTGGTATGGTCGGGACGGCGAATCCCTGGTCAAGCTGAACATCGAAGAGCTTGAACGTATCAGGCAACAGGGCAGGGAAGAAGATTGGTCAAAAAAAATATGTAAAAAAGCCGGCATGGCTGACCTCTTACCTGCCGCAATCCAAAAGGCCAGAGAACTCTTTGCCGACAAGAATCCCAAACTCGCTCTGGAGGTGCAGGAGTGGGATGATTCCACCTTCTTAAACAAGGCCAAGCTCTGCATCAGGGGAAAAATCACCCGCACCGCCATCCTGCTGCTGGGCAGGCCGGAGTCTGAGCATTTCCTGCAGCCCGGACTGGCTCGCATCAGCTGGATTCTCAAAGACCGGGACAATATAGAAAAGGACTATGCCCACTTCAGCTGCCCTTTGCTGCTCTCAGCGGAAGAGGTATGCGCCAGAATCAGGAATCTGACCTACCGCTACCTGGCCCAGGGGGCGTTGTTTCCGCAGGAGGTGGACAGCTATGACCCGTATATCATCCGTGAGGCCCTCAACAACTGTATTGCCCACCAGGACTACTCCCTGGGCGGTAAAATCATTGTGGTGGAGAGGGAGGACAGCCAACTCATTTTCGCCAATATGGGTTCCTTCATCCCGCAGACCATTGAAAGCGTCATTGAGGCGGATGCGCCGGAACCATTATACCGCAATCCCTTTTTGGCCGAGGCCATGGTGGGGCTCAAGATGATCGACACCATCGGCAGCGGCATCAAAAGGATGTTCAACATCCAGCGCCGCAAGTTTTTTCCCCTGCCCGAGTACAGCTTTATCAGCAATCAGGTAAAGGTGGTGGTGACCGGCAAGGTGCTGGATATGAATTACGCCATGAAGCTGGCCCAGATGCCGGATCTGAGCCTGCATGAGATCATGCTGCTTGACAAGGTGCAAAAGAACAAGCTCCTTACTGATTTAGAGATCAGGAAGCTCCGCAAGCAAAAACTCATTGAGGGGCGCAAGCCCAACTTTCACATTTCTTCCCAGGTCGCCGGCAAGACAGACCAGAAGGCTGATTATATTAAGTGGAAAGGTATTGATGATGAGTATTGCGAAAAAATCATTCTTGATTATCTGCAGCAATTCGGCAGCGGAAAAAAATCTGACTTTGAGAAGGTGTTGCTGGACAAGCTGCCGGATGTATTAAGCGAAACCCAAAAACAGGATCACCTTGGTTATCTTTTACAGAAATTAAGGAAGGCCGGCAGAATTGTAAACAGGAACCGCAAGTGGCATCTTACCCAAAATAATTAGCTGTAACTTAGCCGTAATTTTAGCCGTAAAATATGTTTTTTCTGTGAGTTTTGACGAAAAAACAATAGGTTAGAACAAGTAATTGCGTGAAGCATAAAAAAGTAATTAGCTGTAAAAATTATATTCAGGACATCCCATGCCAGACTTAGTCAATGTAACTTACGCTCAGACGGGCCGGTCTATCTCCACCAATACCATGGGCATGCGGGAAATGCAGGCCCGTGCTTTTGGGGCAAGGGGCACACAATATCTGGGGTGATTTTTGTTAAGCGCAAGGGTGATGGGAAAATTATCAAGGTGGCGGACCTTGTAAACGATACCCCCAGTGATCGGGATAAGATTGTGGCTTATCTGCGAGAGATGAATGATGTTGACGATATGGATCTGATCATTGCGCTTGGTATGGCAAAAGAGGGTTTTGACTGGCCATTTTGCGAACATGCGCTCACTGTTGGATATCGTGGATCTCTTACGGAAATTATCCAGATTATCGGCCGGGCTACCAGAGACAGCGACAATAAGACCCATGCTCAGTTCACCAACCTGATTGCCCAGCCGGAGGCTGCAGATGATCAGGTGAAGCTTTCTGTGAACAACATGCTCAAGGCGATCACGGCCTCACTGTTGATGGAGCAGGTACTTGCCCCCAATTTTAAATTCAAGACCAGACGTTTTGATGATGATGTTAATGAAAAGGGGACAATTAAAATCAGCGGATTTAAGGAACCCAGTTCGCAGAGGGTCAAAGAAATTGTCGAATCTGACCTCAATGATCTCAAGGCCGCTATCCTGCAGGACAGCAAATTACTGCAGGCGTTACCTGGAGAATTTATTGATCCGGAAGTAATCAACAAGGTGATGATCCCCAAGGTTATTCAAAAGAAATATCCGGAATTGAGTGATGAAGACGTGGAGGAAGTTCGTCAGCAGGTGGTTGCAGATTCGGTTATTAAGAACAGTAAATTGAAGACAGTGGGCGATAAGCAGTTTGTGCTTATGGCCGGTAAATTTGTCAATATCGAAGAGTTGAATATTGATCTGATTGACAGGGTGAATCCATTTCAGAAGGCCTTCGAGGTGCTTTCAAAGTCAGTAACGGCAAAGCTGTTAAAGGTGATCCAGGAAACCATTGATGCCGGGCGTATCAAGATGACGGATGAGGAAGCGGTAATTTTGTATCGGGACAAAATTGGACTGTTTCTTAAACAATACGGCAGAGAGCCAAATATCAACTCAACTGATCCCCTGGAAAGAAGGATGGCTGAGGCCTTGATTTATTTGAGAGATAAAAAAAGGAAACAGGCAAGTGGGCAGGCAGCTGATGATTGACTTTGCTAAAGAGCTGGAGGATATTTTAGACAATGATCCTTTGAAACTGCTTGCAGTAAAGCCGAAAGAGTCATCGATAGTCAGTGCAGACGAGAGGCTTCTAGCTTCATTTGAAGAGATTAATGCATTTGTGCGGGAGCATAACCGTGAGCCTGCAGCCGGTCGGGATATAAGTGAACGTAAACTTTACAGTCGATTAAAGGGATTACGGAATCACCCGGAGAAGGTTGTTGTTCTGACAGAATTTGATTCTTTTGGTCTATTGGGTGGATTATCTGTCCAGGAGCCTACAGAGGTCTATAGTGTTGATGATGTGCTTGTCGATGACCCGCTGGGCTTACTTGATGACGCGGGAGGGGAAACGGACCCTGATGATATTTTCACGCTTGTAAATGTGCCAAAGGCCACAGCTATGCCGGATCATATTGCGCGGCGCAAGCAGTGCAAAGAGTTTGCCCGCAAAGAGAGTCAAGATCTATATTTACTCAGTCCTTTAAATGAATGAGATAATAGCTCGATTACAATTTATCGGAGTGCTCCATGGCGATATCACCAACCGTGAGGACGCTCCCAAAAACTTCGATGAGTCGGAGAGAGTGGGTACCTTGGAGATTTACCCTAAGTACCAGGAGGGTCTTGACAGTATTGCTCCCGGTCAAACAATCGTAGTGCTTTTCTGGCTCCATGAGTCCAGTCGGGACATTCTTCAGGTTTGCCCGCGAGGAGACAGGTCAAGGGGGTTACAGGGCGTCTTTGCCACCCGCAGTCCGGTAAGGCCAAATCCCATTGCCATTTCAGAACTGAAAGTACCGGCAATTCACGGTAATCATTTAAAGGTGTCGGGACTGGATATTCTTGACGGCACGCCCATAGTTGATATCAAGACGAAGTTCAGCCACTGAGAACCCCCTGAGGGAATTTACTCCAGGGACGGTTTTTTGGAAAAAGGGGATTTATTTAATTCACCATGTTTGTAAAAATTGAAGAATGTCCCCCTGTCTGTCCCAGTGCTCAATAAAAATAATTCTTGTGAATAAAAATCTCAACATGCAGAGGCAATTATGACTCCTGAAGAAATGCGGGAAAAGGCGATGGATCTTTTTAAAAAACGTTTCCACTGAAGCCAGGCGATCCTGGCCGTGGGCCTGGAAAAAATAAACAAATATGACGAGAATGCGATCAAGGCAGTTGGAGCCTTTGGTGGTGGAATTGCCAGCTCCGGTGCTGTCTGCGGAACGCTTCTTGGTGCAATCGCGGCGGTCTCGTCTCTATACAGTAGAGGCAATTTAGGGGAAAAAGAAAATCCTCGTGTCTGGGGAGTCAGCAATAAACTGATTAAGCAGTTTAATCAATTGACAGAACCATACGGTGGGACAGATTGCAAAGATATCGCCCGTATAAACTGGTCAAACCACGACGAGGTAAAAAACTATTATTCCAACCCGGAGAGCACACGAAAAGATTGTGTCCAACTCGTTGGTGATTTCGCTTTCGCTCTCGGTAAAATCCTGGAAAAAGAAATGGTAAGACAGGAAAAACAATGAAAAGGAACCTCCACTTGTTACTATTTGGAGAGTGACATCACTTCGTTCTGTTTTCTTTTACCTAAAACGAAGCTAAATGTGGCTCTGACATCCGGCACCACTCACATTTTGTAACCATTCGCCGGGAACTGCAACTTTACAGTAATTGCCGCTCTGTAGGCGGTTACCAGTGCCTTTTTCCCAAGGAAATTCATCATGTCATTACGCGCTCCATGGTTCTTCTGCTGTCTTCTGATTCTTTCTGGATGCTCCACCGCCTCGGCCGAGCCGGTGGCTTTATTCGACCAGGCCCATGGACAGGCTTTTCTGGTGGAAAAAAACGGCCCCCTTGACCTCTCGGGATTGGCCGGTGTTTTTGCAGAACAGGGCGCCCTCGTCCGGACCTCCTCTGCAAAAATCTCGGCAACAACTTTAACCAATATAGATATCCTGATCATTTCCGGCCCTTTTGCGCCAATTGAAGATGAAGAAATTAAAGCCATCATCAAATTTATTGAGCAGGGGGGCAGGCTGGCCGTCATGGTCCATATTGGCCCGCCGGTGATCAAGCTCCTGATGCACCTGGGCGTCTCTATCTCCTCTGCCGCCGTCTATGAACAAAACTATATTATCGACGGCAATCCTCTTGACTTCATGGTTCCCGACCTGGCATCCCATCCGCTCACAAATGGCCTGGATGGTTTTAATGTGTATGGCAGTTGGGCGTTGTTGGGAAATAAGGAGCATGTGGAGTCGGTTGCCCGCACCAGCAAGGACTCCTGGGTGGATCTGAACAGAAATAAAATTCTCAATGAAAAAGATGCCAAACAGTCGTTTTCCCTCGTGGTTGCAGGTGGGCTCGGGCATGGGCAATTCGCGGTTTTCGGTGATGACGCTATTTTTCAGAACCGATTTCTCAAAGGCGGCAATCTGCTTTTGGGGCGGAATCTGGCCCGCTGGTTTTGTTCCACTCCGCAATTGATTTGACGTGAGCGAAAATCCCCCTGAGTCCCCCTTTTTCTAAGGGGGACTTTTTACGAAGCCCTCATAATTCAGGACCTCAATAAAGCTTGAAAAGGCGCTAACCAAAGAGTTCCAGAGAAGCGGAGCTTTTCCCCTGTTAAAAAAACACGTATGGATATTTCGGCTTCTCAACTGTTTCAAGATGATCGCTAACAATAAGCGGCATGGTTTCTTTGCCGATCTGGTACAGGCCACCCCTGCCAGTCACCCGAATCCACTGTCCCGGTTCCAGCTCCAGTTCACCGGAATAACGAACAAGAACGCCCACAGGAATGGCGTCGGCGGCACAGCAGTTAATAAAAAAACGAAAGGCATAGAGGGTCTGTGGCGGCAGTTGTTCATCACGGGTGACCATTCCCAGCACCTCAATTTTTTTCCCCTCATAGTTCTGCGGATTTCTCATGAGCTGCATCAGGCTCGGTTTTTTCGGTTCCTGATGTCTTTTTTCATACTCCTGTCCCATTTTAAGCAGCTCTTGAAACAGGTCACCATCCGTCTCATCAATCCTGTCCTGCTCCTCCTTCTCCAGAGCGCCACGAATATCTTCTCCGCCTATAAAACGATTCTGAAAGGCATCAATGCCGAGATGACCGGTGGTGGCCAGGGGAAAATAGAAAAAGGGCAGCAGGAGAATCCCTGTCTGGATGAGGAGCGTTATTCGTTCTTTTCTTGACGAGGTTCTTTTTTTCTTTCCGTCCGTAACTGTCTCGAAAAGCATCAATGCTGCAGCCAGGAGGCCGCAGATGATAAGCCATTTCAGAGAGGGGTTCAAAAACTGCTGTAAACGGCTGCCTTGATCACTATCCCCCAGAAGAAAGGCATAGAGTATGGCCCAGCCGAAAAGAACGACACAGCGCATTCCACGCTCTAAATCGATCATGTTCACACACCACCCCAAAATTCAAGAAGGAGCATGAGCAATGCCACGCAGGAAAAGGTCAGGATGGACAAGGTGATGATGACCTTTCTGGGGAAAACAGTCAGGTACATGAGGATCAGTTTGATATCAAGCATGGGGCCCAGCACCATGAAGGCCAGTTGCGCTGAACCGGGCAGAACATTACGAAAGCTTGCGGCGATAAAGGCATCAGCCTCGCTGCAGAGATTCAGAATGATGGCCAGGATCATCATCAGCAGAATAGCAAGCCAGGGGGTAGCGGCCAGACTCTGAAAGGTACTGATGCTGATCATGGAACGAAGTAAAGAAGCGATAAAGCAGCCAATGACCAGATAGCGGCCCACCTCGAAGAAATCATCCCGGCCATAACGCACCGCCAGTCTGATTTTTCCCGTGAATGTCACGGCCTGTTCCTTGGCATGGCCGCAGGAGCAGCATCCTGCACCTTGCTCTGTCCGGGCCAGAATAAGGCCGCTTTGCCGGTCAAAGAGCAATCCCATGATAAACGCCACTGTTACAGCGACAATGTAGCCGCATACCAGACGCATTAAAACCATATTCCAGTCATACTGGTAGGCCACTGCCGTGGAACCGGCGACAATGGTATTCACGACAGGACCGCCGAGAAGATAGGCAATGGCAGCGGAAAAGGGCACTCCCTTACCGAGCAGCCTGCGAACCACCGGCACAATAACACATTCGCAGACCGGGAAAACAATGCCCATGCCCGCGCCGATCAGGACGGCCCGTTTTCCCCGGCCTTTAAACAGCCGGTCAAACCATTTTCGGGGAATAAAGACCTCGATGAAGCCGCCGGCCATGGCGCCGAGCAACATAAAGGGCATGGCCTCCAGCAAAAGAGCGACAAAGTTGATGGACAGGGTCGTAATTCTTTCCTGCCGGCCGTCCAGACTGCCGACAACAAGAATTCCTACGGCTGCCAGCAGGAAAAGGGATTCAATGATGAGAGCAATCGTGCCGGACTTTTGTGGCGGACAGCAGTTCTCTTCCTGATGGCTCGGAATCTTCATGATCATGATTTTCCGGCTCGCTCAAAGAGAATGGTTTCGCAAGGTCTTCCAGCCTTTTTTACCGGCAAGGACAAGCAAATAAAGCAGTCCGTTGAGTAGAATAATCGTCGCGCCGGCCGGCAGATCGGGTTGATAACTGACGGCCAGTCCGCCGCAGGTGCAGAACAGACAGAAAAAAACAGCCACAATCATCATTTGCCAGAGACGTCTGGTCAACAGGTTTGCCGTGGCCGCCGGCAGGGTCAACATGGCCACCACCATGACAATACCAACGACCTGGACGAGTAGAACAACGGTCAGAGCGATCATGATCAGCAGCATGAGATCGTAAAATTCAACATGAATGCCGCGGACACGGGCGAATTCTTCATCAAAGCAGACGGCAATCAGCTTGTTGTAAAAGAAAAGCACCATGGCAATAATCACCATATCTAATACCCCGATCAGGATAAGATCCCTTGACGTCACCATGAGAATATCCCCGAAAAGATAGCTCATCAAATCTTCATTGTAGCCACCAGTTTTATTGATAAAAACAAGACCGATTGCCATTCCCAGCGACCAGATGGCACTCAGGACCGTATCCTCGCGCTGGGAGCTGTGCCGGCGCACCAATCCGATCAGAATGGCGGCCAGAACTGCGGCAAGTACAGCCCCGCTCAACGGCGTGATCGGCAGGTTGTATTCTTTTTGCAGAAAGCGGGCTGCGCCCATGCCTCCCAAAGTACAATGGGCGATGGCTCCGGCAATGTAGGTGATGCGCCGCACCGTGACATAGCTGCCGATGATGCCGCAGGAGATCGAACTCAGCAGGCCGGCCAGCAGCGCGTACTGGAGAAAATGGAAGGCCTGGACGTCTTTTATAAATTCCTGCACGTATGCCCCTTTTCCGAACAGCGGTGATCGTGACGGACCATGGCTATTTCCTGGCCATACATGGCCTGGATGGCATTGCCGTCAAGTTCACTGGTGGGATGGATCACGACGGAGCGGTTCACGCAAACCACCGAGTTGACATATTTTGAGACAAAGCCGACATCATGGGAGACAATGAGAATGGTCAATTTTTCATTCAATTTTCGCAGCAGCTCATAAAGCTGTTTTTCGGCGAATGAATCGACATTGGCGGTTGGTTCATCAAAAAACAACAGTTCGGCGGAAGGAGCCAGGGCGCGGGCAATGAGAACCCGCTGACGCTGCCCCCCGGACAGTTCAGCAAATGACTGTTTTTCCATATCGGTTAAACCAACATTGGCAAGAGACTCCAGAGCCGACACCTTGTCCTGTCTGGTATATCTGCCGCCGAAACCCGAGGTCGCGCGGCCCATCAGGACAACATCGAGAACCGAAACCGGAAACTGAAAGTCAAATTGCTTGTGCTGGGGCACATAACCGATCCGGTGTGAAATTTCAGCCGGAGGCTTGCCAAAGACCTTGATGCTTCCTCTGTTGGGTTTGATCAGGCCGAGCATGAGTCTGAGCAGGGTTGTTTTACCGCCGCCGTTTGGTCCGACAATGCCCACCATTTCTCCAGGTTCAATTTGCAGATTGACCTCTTCAAGGATGAAATCCGTATCAAAGGCAAAGGAAACTTCATTTAATTCGATTACAGGTATTTTCATGTGAAAAAGAAATGAATTTATATCTCATTAATAATGATGGTTTCGTAAAAAGAGTCATGCACCACCAAACACACGAAATACACTAAATTAAGCAATTGAAATAACAAATTATTTTTTTTCGTGCATTTTGTGTATTTCGTGGTTTAGAAAGTTTTTACGAGTCCATCAATAATGAAAAATTGATTAAATTATCTTTTATTTGTACAAAGACAATGACTAAAAATCAATAAACATACCCTTTTTTAATGTGGAGACCAAGGTGAGTC
>JAYEPA010000171.1:0-2904 GCA_034723545.1 Thermodesulfobacteriota bacterium
GCCCATTTAGAGCTTCTCGAGTAGCATTAGTACGCTTCGAATCTCTAAATGAACAAATCTGGGGCACATCTGAACAGTTACAGTCTTCAGTTTAGGGTAATTTGTTGCCCTCGCTGAATAGTTACGTTTAAGTCAAGGACATTGATTCCAAACTCTAAATGTTACATTTTATTCAACTCGGCAAAACGCTGCATGATTGAATGCTCCATGCCGACAAGAACGGAGCGGGCTTTCTTTTCCAGATCATCCATGGCTGTTAATTCCTTTTCTACAACACGAGCAAGACTGTCAAAGTTTTTGCCACGAATGGCCCTCCGTGTAGAGATGAAAACCTGTTTCCCCCGTTTTACCAGGGTTCCGTGATCCACGGCAAAGTAACGAGTTTCCCGGTTGTGGCCCTCCAGAGTAAGAATGGAGGGCGTCAGGATAGCGACATAATCAATATGCTCGGGCAGCAGGGTGAACCAGCCTTCCATGCCTTCGGTCATCACTTTCCGGATTCCGTCTTCTTCAAGAAAAATCTCGGTTGGCAGAAAAATAGAGACTGTCATCAGGCTTTTTTCCATCAGTCAGCCTCCTCTATTGAGCCGATCATGTAAAGCGCCTGTTCAGGGATCTTCAGAAGATCACCGTTTAAAATACGCTCACAGCCCTCAATGGTCCGTGGCAGATGGACCCGTTTGCCGGTCATGCCGGTAAACTGTTGCGTTGTAAAAAAAGGCTGGGTCAGAAATCGTTCAAGCCTCCTGGCAATGGCAACAGTGCGCCGGTCATCACCCGAGAGTTCCTCAAGACCAAGCATGGCAATGATATCCTTTAAGTCCTCGTAGTCGGAAAGGGTTTTTCGCACTGCCTGCACCACCTGATAATGTTTTTTCGAAACAATGTCCGGGGTCAGCATGCTGGAATTTGAGGCAAGGGGGTCAACGGCCGGATAAAAACCCTGGCTGGCCCGTTTGCGGGACAGAACGATTGAGGCAGACAAATGGGAAAACACATGTGACGCGGCCGGGTCGGTGAAATCATCGGCAGGAACGTAAACCGCCTGGACTGAGGTGATGGATCCCGAGATTGTGGAACAGATACGTTCTTCCAGTTCGGCCAGTTCCGAGGCCAGGGTGGGTTGATACCCGACATGGGAGGGGATGCGTCCCATCAGACCGGAGACTTCCGAGCCGGCCTGGATGAAGCGGAAAATGTTGTCTATCAGAAGCAGGACATCTTTTCTTTTGGTATCGCGGAAATATTCAGCCAGGGTCAGGGCGGCATGGCCGATTTTGAAACGGGCGCCGGATGGTTCATTCATCTGACCGAAGATCATGGCGGTTTTATGCAGCACGCCGGCCTGTTTCATGTCTCGGTACAGTTCCTCGGCTTCCCGGCAGCGTTCGCCAATTCCGCAGAAAAGACTGACCCCTTCATAGCTGCCCACCATATTGTTGATCATCTCGGTGATGATCACGGTTTTTCCGACCCCGGCTCCGCCAAAGAGGCCGGCCTTGCCTCCTTTTTCCAGAGGGGTCAGGAGATCGATGATTTTAATGCCGGTTTCAAAGATTTCCGATTGAACTACGCGGCTGGAAAGAGGGACGGGAGTTCGGTAAATTGGTCTTTTGTTTATGTCACTGTCCAGGGGTGGCCCCGAATCTATGGGTTGGCCAAAGACATTCAGCATGCGGCCAAGCAGACTTTCGCCCACGGGCATGGTCAGTGGCCCGCCCTGGTCAATGACACTGTCTCCGCGGCCAAGACCGGCGGTGGGTGTCAGGGCAATGGCGCGGATCACCGATTCACTGAGATGGGCTGCCACCTCCATGATGATCCGCTCGTTTTCACCGGTCACCAGCATATTGCGCAGGTTGGGAAGAGATCCTTCGAAACAGACATCAACCACGCTGCCGTTAACACCAATAATGATACCTTGGAATTGAGGCTGGTTTTTGCTTGCCGGATCAGTTGTCAATGAAGCCTCCCGAGGTTTTAAAAAGGCCTGTATCCTATTTTCGCCGGTCATGGCTGGACTGGCGGCGAGGATTGCGAGATCAGCTTGAAGTTGTTTTAATTTTGATCAAAGCATCCTGATGTGTTGGAGTGAAGTTACAAGCTACCATAATTTTTAAAATTTTCTAATGAATTCAAACCATGTGAGCAGAAAATCCTGATTCGGTGGGGAGATGTTTTTTTATCCTTTGTGTACGCCCGGCATGGGCGTGAACTTCTGGGGTGCAAGTCCCCTGTAAGTGTTCCTGTGTTAGGTGGAAAGGTATTCATGGGCTCTGGGCATACGTTGAATCCGAATGGGTTGTGCCTCTTATCCGCCAAGGCGTCTCTATCCATGGCGAAATCTTTTTTCTTGTAAAAAATGTTTGTTCTGGTGTGAAATAATTTTATCGTTGCATGTAAGTAAGCCTTCTGCGGGGTTGCATAGAGTGGCGTCCATATTGTATATCCTCTTAAAAAGTGTTCCCTGGCATACAATATGTATTGAGTTCGCTCCATGGAACAGTCGGAGCAATGGGTTGAACATGCGGCGGTATACCATCGCCGCCTAAATCTCCTTCACCCGAACCTCCTCCAGAGGAAACAATCACGGATGAACCTTTTGATGATGGCTGGCCCGGTTATGAGGAACCATTTATCACAGTGAGTTAAGGTCCAAATACCAAAACCTCGAAAATTTTAATAGCTGGCAAACAGGATAAGTACGCCCTTTTTACCGTGATTTTTGTCGAAATTTTATCTATCCAGACCTTATTTGTCTTCAGACGTCATTTTATCACCTAGATTTTCTCTTGACACCAATTATTCGAACGGTTAACTGTAAATTTTTAGGTTGCAAGAGCGGAGATAATCGTAATTTTGTCCTTTCAGGCTAATCGCTGAAAAAGCGATTTCTTATCACTT
>JAYEPA010000172.1:0-2886 GCA_034723545.1 Thermodesulfobacteriota bacterium
TATTGTCTCTGCTTTTTCCGGCCGCCTGTTCATAGGCTGATATGGCCTGGCTGAATTTTTCCTGGCGGTAGAGTGCATTTCCCCGGTTAAAATAGGCTTGAGGCTGGTCCGGATCTTTTTTCGCCGCCTGTTCGTAACGGGCCAGGGCGTCATCGTACCGGGCCTCTTCATAGGCTTTATTGCCTTCCTCCACAAGATCGTGCATGGACGCAGCCATGGCAGGCATGGGCAGGAAAAGAATCATCAGGAGGATGATAATGGTTTGTCTGGTCATTACGATTTTTGATTTATGATTCCGAATTTGGGATTGTTTGTATGAAAGTTTCTCGCAGCGGCACTGAGTTCACAGAGTTTTTTTCACTGCGTCTCTGCGCCTCTGTGAGAGATTAATTTTCCTGTAACTATTCAGCTGCACCTCATCTTCGCTCATTTAGGCCTGCTTGAGTAGCACAAGTACGCTTCGCAGACCTAAATAAACGAATCTAAGGCACATCTGAACAGTTACGGAACTGTGGTTAGACCAATTTGGTGCCCTACCTGAATAGTTATATTTTCCTTTTCCTGTTCGTCAGCAAAGCCTCAACAATCAGCAGCAGAATAGCCAGGCCTAGAAAAATCTGGAATTTTTCCTCATACTGTTTGATGGTTCGTGTTTCAAGTTCTTTTTTTTCGGCGCCGGCGACAAGATCCATGTACACATCGCCGAGATCTATTGAACCGGTGGCAACCGGCAGATATTTGCCTCCAGGCGTGGCCAGGGCCATCTGCCGGAGAGTGGCTGCGTCAAGCCGGGTCCAGACCTCCTGACCCTGGTAGGTCAGAAAGGAGGTTTGGCCGTTTTCGTCAACAAGCGGAATCCGCTCACCTTCGTTTTCGTCGCCAAGACCGATCACCAGCAGACGCACACCCTGCTTGCCGGCCGTCTCCGCTGCCTGGACAGGAAAACTTTCATGATCCTCCCCGTCGGTAATGAGAATGATATCCTTGAACTGTTTCTCCTGGTCGTCAAGAACCTGATCAATGGTCGTGCGGATGGCATCACCGACCATGGTTCCGCCGCGATTTGTGCTCTCTGTCCCTAAACTATCCAGCATCATCTGAAAAAAACCGTAATCCAGGGTCAGGGGACAGCGTACCGCCGTGGCTCCGGCAAAAGCCACCAGGGCCACCCGGTCACCCTGTAGTCGTGTAACACAGTCGGAAATGGCAAGCTTTGCCCGTTCCAAACGGTTGGGTTTTAGATCCCTGGCCAGCATGCTCCGGGACACATCAAGCAGAAAGACAACATCCCGTCCGGCCCGTTTCACGGTCGTTTCCTTCAGGTTCCAGGCGGGCCTGGACAGGGCGGCAACGATCAGCGCCACAGCAGCAAGGAGCAGCACAGCCTTCCATGTCCGGTTCAGCGGATGTGACGAGATTCTGATTTTTGGCTGAATCTCCGGCCTGATAAAGGCAGCCAGCTGTTGTTTCCTTTTTGCGGCGCCATACCAGAAAAGGGAAATAAGCAGAGGCATAAGCCAGAGGAGATGCAGCATCTCTATATTGAAAAAACGGATACTTTCCATTGGATTATTTTGCCACGAAATCCACTAAAAACACTAAAAGTAGTTCTTTTTTCGTGTCATTTTGTGGGGTTCGTGGCTCTGTGGTCTTATTTTCAGCCATCACGGAACCTTTCTCAGCCAGGTACAGCTCAACACGCTTTCAAGCACTAAAAGGCCGAGAGCAAGCAGGACAAGAGGAGGAAAATATTCTTTGTAGTCCACATAACGGACGCTTTCGATCTCACTGGTTTCAAGGCGGTCGATTTCTTCATAAATAGCCCGCAGGGAGTCGCCGCTATCAGCCATCCTGAAAATTCCGCCTGTATTTTCCGCCAGAGATTGCAGGGTTCGGGTGTCCACTTGCGGCTGTCTTCCAGTCAGGCGGGCGAAAAATCCCTGGTTTGCCGCGTCATGCATATCCCGGCCAATGCCGATGGTATAAATTTTAATGTCCCATTTTATGGCCAGTTCCGCCGCCTCGGCCGGTGACAGGCTGCCGCAGTTGTTGGCCCCGTCGGTGAGCAGGATGATGATTTTACTCTTGATCTCATATTGATCCGCATTCTTTTTGTCGTCAGCCTGTTTCGCCAGGGTTTCCTCTGCGGTTTTCAGACGGGCCGCGGCAAGAGCGATACCGTCGCCGATGGCAGTCCCGTCTTCACTGCGGCGATCCACCAGCCGGACATGCTCAACGAGCTCCTGCACGGCGCCGTGGGCCAGGGTTAAAGGACAGGCCGTGTCGCCGAAACGGGCAAAGGTCACCATGCCGATCAGGTCATTGGGCCGACCGTCAAGATTTTTGCCATCACCGTTGACAAACTCTGTAAAGACTTTCTTGACCACCTCAAGGCGATTGAGGGTCTGGCCGTCAAACTCCATTTCCGCGCCCATGCTGCCGGAGCGGTCAACCACCACTTCAATGGCAATGCCGTGGCTGACATCATAGACCTTTTCAATTCCCTCCTGGGGCCGGGCCAGGGCCAGGATTAACAGGATGAGTGCGGCCAGCCTCAAGAACAGCGGCAGTCGCGCCAACCGTTGCCGAAGTGAAGGAGTGGTCTGAGCAGCAAGATGCAGAGATGAAAAAGTTACCCTTCCATTCTTTTTGCGGACCATCTCGTTGTAGAGGATTAGTGGGATGATCAGCAGTGCCGGCAAAGCCCAGGGAAAAGCAAATGTCATGATCGTCTCTCCTCTGCCGGTTGCTGCTTATCTTCTTCGGGAAGAATATTGTGACTTTGGCTTGTTTCCTGGATAAATTTTCGGCAAAAGAGAATGGTATGTTCCGTCTCGTCACGGTCGGGTTGATATTCGGCAAATTTGACAAGGTCGCAGTGATCCA
>JAYEPA010000173.1:0-2868 GCA_034723545.1 Thermodesulfobacteriota bacterium
CCTGGTCGGCACTCCATGTCCCTCTCCTGACACCGTTAATGTCTTCTACTTTGAATGTGTAGCCACTGGTAACCACTTTGACATCCGTTGCCGTAAGTCCTGCGGTATTGTCCGGTTCGTTCAAAGAAACTTTGACAGGTCCCCCCTGGGCATCAAAGGTTATCACGCTTTCAACGGTCCAGGCGGTTTCGGTTTTGCCTGGTGAAAAAGAAAAGCCGAGAACGTTAATTTTGTAAATGGTTGAGCCGATGCCGAGCAGCAGCAGGAGAACAATGACAACTCGTATTTGAATTTTATTTTTCATTGTGATCATCTCCCAAAGGAGAAAGAACATATTCCCGGTTGACATCCACCACAGCCACCCCGCTCAGAAAACTGCGGCCAAGAAGAACCGGGAACTCGAAGTTGCTGCGGTCAGCCAAAGAAAATTCAGTTTTTTGTTCAATGGGTCCCATAATAATCGGCAGGTTGACAACCAGTCGATTCTGGGAGGACATGCCATGCCGTTTCACTTCAATTGTCCTGATCACGGGACGACTGAACTGCATGCTTTTTTTTGTCTGAGGATCGGTGGCAGTGAATTTTACCCATTTCTTGCCATCCCGTTCAAACTCATTTATAGCCGATGCGCCTATTGAAGAGGTAGTGGCTCCGGTGTCAACACGTGCGGCCATTCTGAGGTTGTCGGGTTTAAAGATGATATATTCCGTCTCGCCAATCAGTACCAGCTGTGACGGCGCCTGGGCAGCGGTTTCCGCAGGAGGAGGGGCTAAGAGTGTGCTTGTCTGTGCGGCATCCTGCTCAGCACATCCGCCAAATAACAAGGGAAGCAAAACAAGGGGATAGATAAACTTTTTTTTCATGGGTCTCTCGTCTTTTTTTAAGTTTGATATGGCAAGTCACAGACTGATTATTTAGGGCAATCGTGTCTGTGTTTGTTTAATGGACAATCAATGTCATTAACTTGAGAAATTGATTCGCACTTGTGTAGGTTGGGTTGAGGAACCGATAAGCGAACTTGCGAGACATCGAGACCCAACAAAACCAAGCCGGGATGTTGGGTTTCGCAAGCTCAACCCAACCTACATTGAGGATGTAAATCCTTAAGTTAATGACATTGAATGGACAATGGCTAACTGAAATTATTTCCCGGCGTCGGTGTTAATGTCAACGTCAACCATAAAATCATTGCTTAACCAGTCCCGACCGATGAGGAGTTTATAGGTCATGGCGCTGCGGTCGCGCAGGTTGACATGGATGAGTTTTTCGCTGTCCTGCCAGCGCAGGGTAAGGGGAATCATATATCTGATTTCCACGCCTTGGGCATTTCGAACTTCAGAGGCATCAACGATGACCGATTCAATTCTACGCTGTTCGCCCTTGCCGTTTTCCACAAGCACTGAAACAGGTTTGCCGATATTCTCCTTTTTTACCGGTGATGGGTCGGTAATTTCCATATCAATGGTATGGATTGAGGTGGTACGGGCGCCGGTGTCAATGCGGGTGTTAAAATCAAGCCTTGCCTCAACAATGTAAATATATTCAGTGGCCCCAACCGTTTTTTTGCCGTTAAGTTCATCCTGATGCATTCCGGCACAGCCGGAAAGGGCTGTGAGCAGAATTATGACAAGAATGTTGGCGGTCAGACGGCGGTGTAATTGCATAATGACTTGCTCCTTTAAAAATCAAGTCCGACGCGACCGAAGTAAATCAAGTCGTAATGCCGGTCATCCTTTGATTTTTCATTGATGACGGAATCAAATTCATGTTCCAGGCCGAATTCCAGCCCCAAGCCAGGAAAAAAATCAAGGCTGATCTCCCATGTGGACTGAAACCATGTTCGAAATTCTCCAAAATCGCCAAAATTGGGATAAAAAATAAACTGGGACGAAATATGATGGACAGCATCCGGTTTCCATGAAAATTCGACTCCTAAAAGCCCTTCCGGATCAAATTCGTTGTCCGTTCCCCAGGTTTTATTAAAGCCAAGACCGACTCGTCCCCGCAGTTCAAAATTGTTTTCTTTATAAAAATCGTACCCGGAACCGCCGGAAAATGACAGCCGGTGTTTCCACCATTTGAACGAATCATACTCATAGCGGGTGAAACTGTAATAAAACCAGCGGGACTGCGGCATGAGCCAATCCCTGACAAAATTTGCATGCCCTTTGCTTTTGTCTTTTTCCCGGTGATCGGTTTCGTAATAGTAGGCAGAGGAAAAAACCTGCCGGTTAACTTCGTCATGATGGGAAGCATCAAGGGCAACATTAATATCCATGCTGACATCATTTCCTTCCTCTCCTTTTACTCCTAAGGCGAAACGGCGCTGCCATTCTTCAAGGAAATTTGTGCCGAAAACTCCAGATAATTTTTGTTGAACCGGCGGTGGCTCCTGCGTAGCCTTGGCAGTTGGAGCAATCTGATTTTTGGGAATGTTTACCACACCCAGGACAGAATGTTCAAGGGTAATTGTTTCATGATTTTCATTAATAATTTCACCGGACAGGATGTCGCCGTTTTGCAGAGTGATCACATCAGCCTGAACGACAGGTGGGACGGCAAGGCTGAGTAAAAAAAACAGAAGTTTATATGGAAATGAAGGCATGGACAAGCTGCAAAATATGTTTGTAAGCAGGAGTTCACCAGAGCCCTACCCGATGTCTCGCTGCACTCGCTGACCAGGGGTCGGTGACTGCCCTGTTTTTCAGTGTGTTTAGCGGAGGGACCAAGAGTAACACAGATTGCCCATCTAACCAACGCTAAAAAGGAATTGCATTTCCCTCTTTCAGTAATGGTGGTTCTGGTCAGGAGAACTCTTTGCCTTTGTCGAAAAACCTGGTAAAAAGCGTATTCATTTTGTCTATCTCA
>JAYEPA010000174.1:0-11358 GCA_034723545.1 Thermodesulfobacteriota bacterium
TGCAGGATAAGCGTCTGGCTCCAGGTATGCAGACTTAAAATGATCCCGGGTTGTCCGCCGACATATTTCTCGTCTTCCATAAAGTCAAACAGGGTGTCGCGGACCGCCAGAAAGAGGAGGTTGGTCACGGAAAACCGGGACAGATTTATTTTTTCTGTGGTCAAGATATTTCCAAAGTATACGTACACCTGTGTATAAAAAATCTATCTTCCCGGTCATGTCTCAAATGCTTTCCGAACTTGTTCTCCTACCCACTCTGCCAAAATGACGCACTGCCGACAAAGAGATACGTCGGGTTCAAAATCAGGCAGAACGCCGGTCAAGGGATATTTTGAGGGAAGGTAGATTGCGTCAAGGAGGTCGCATTCATCCTCGGTCAGGATGAGATTGATTTGATGTTCGTGCAGTATGCGGATCAACTCGGTGATGGAATGGGTTTTGCGCTGGGAGTGGACCTTTTCAAGCAGGATGGCTTTCAGAGACTTTTCAATGCTCTGCTGTACGTTCTGCAGGCAGGGATTATATAAATCGTGTTTCAATAAAATTTTTGCCGCTTTCAAATTTTCATCGGCATAGGAAAGCCATGTTCTAGTCTCATTTTTCATAAATTATCTCGCCCTGGGCGATGGCATCCAGCATAACACTGTTTCGTGCTCCCGGTTTGAGCGGCAGGATATCAAGGGGGATTTTTTTTGCAATTGATCGTGTTTTCTTCCGGTACTTCAAGGCTAGAGGTAAATAAGGTTGATTGCTGTTCTGAAAAACGGCTACATCAAGATCGTTTGGGTCCTCAGCAGTGACAAACGAGCCGAACACAACAACTTTGACCACCTCAGGCTCACTCGACAGGTTTGCTGCCAATTCTCTTTTCAGGGCGTCCTTTTCCGTTTGACTTAAATGCATCGTTTTCCCTTTCTTGATGACTTATCAATGGCGCAGGTATTTTTTGGCAAAGAGGTTGTGACCAAGAATAGCCTATTTCCATCATTATGGAATAACTTTTTTCTGAGTCAACATACTTCTAAAGGTGTTCTTTTTTCACCTGGCATGTTTAATAGATATCAAATAGTAAGGTAACCTTAATAAGTGTTGGCGATATATAAACAAATCCCCTTTATTAAAGGGGGAGGTTGGAGGTATACCACCACTTATTGAGGTTACATAGTAAGTTTGAACCTCTGCCCATTTCTTCTCACTTCTTCCGCGGATCAAGGGTTTCCCGCAAAGCCTCACCGATAAAAATCAGCAGAATCAACATGCCAACAAGCACGGTAAAGGTGCTTAGAGAAAGCCACCAGGCATTGATATTGCTCTTGCCCTGGGCCAGAAGTTCACCCAGGCTCGGTGTTGGCGGCGGTACGCCGAGGCCAAGAAAATCAAGGCTTGTGAGGGCCAGGATGGCCCCGGACATGCGAAAGGGCAGGAAGGTGATCACCGGGGTCATGCCGTTTGGCAGGAGATGGCGGAACATGATTTTTAGATCACCCACGCCCAGGGCCTTGGCCGCTAAAACATAGTCCAAGTTACGGTTTTTCAAAAATTCCGCTCGAACATAATCGGACAATCCCATCCAGCCGAACATGGAAAGCAGGATCAGCAGCAGGGCCACGCTGGGCTTAAAGATTGAGGAAAAGATGATCAATAGATAGAGTTCGGGCATGGCGCTCCAGATTTCAATGAAGCGCTGAAAGAAAAGATCGGTCTTGCCGCCAAGATAACCCTGAACCGCACCGGCGATAATACCCAGGCACGTGCCGATGGAGGTCAGAACCAGGCCGAAGAGCACAGACAGCCGAAATCCATAAATCAATCGGGCCAGCACATCGCGGCCCCGGTCATCGGTGCCAAGCAGGTTGACACTGGTAGGAGGCGATGGCACGGGTTCATCGAGCTCAAGGTTGATCGAGGCGTAGCTGTGGGGATTGGGCGGAAAAAGGGCAAAATTGCCGTTTTGGGTGATTTTTTCGAGAATGTACGGATCGCGATAATCAGCCTCGGTCTCAAAATCACCGCCAAAGGTGGTTTCCGCGTAATCTTGGAACATGGGGAAATAAAAACTGTTGTTGTAACGGATGAAATAGGGCTTGTCATTGCTGACGACTTCAGCGCCAAGGGTGACGGTAAACAGCAGGGAAAAGAGGATAAGGCTGTAAAACCCTCTCCTGTTGGCCTTGAATTTATTCCAGCGTCTCCTGGCCAGACTCTGTCTTTTCTTTTTCAGCGTCATCAGGATGATTCCACACTGTCAAAGGTGATGCGCGGGTCAACAACAACATAACTCAAGTCGGAGAGCAGCCTGGCGATTAATCCCAGGATGGTGAAAAAGTACAAAGTTCCAAGCACCACCGGATAGTCACGGTTGAGAATGGATTCATAGGCCAGCAGCCCCAGGCCGTCCAGGGAAAAGATGGTCTCGATCAGCAGGCTGCCGGTGAAAAAGGCGGCGATGAAAGAGCCGGGAAAGCCGGTGATAATGGGGATAATGGCGTTGCGGAAAATATGATGATAGAGAACCCGGTTTTCGGAAAGTCCCTTGGCCCGGGCCGTGAGGACATACTGTTTTCTGATCTCTTCGAGAAAGCTGTTTTTGGTGAGCAGGGTCATCACGGCCAGGCTGCCCACCGTGCTTGCCGTAATGGGCAGGACCATGTGCCAGAGATAATCGAGGACTTTCGCCATCATTCCCAGTTCGTGCCAGTTGTCCGACACCAGGCCGCGCAGAGGGAAAATATTCCAGAAACTGCCGCCGCCGAAAAGAACGATAAAGACAATGGCCAGGACAAAGCCGGGAATGGCATAGCCGATAAGAATAATCGTGCTTGAAAAAACATCAAAGCGTGATCCGTCCCGGATCGCCTTTTTGATGCCCAGGGGAATGCAGGTCGAGTAGACAATGATAAAGGTCCACAGCCCCAGGGACATGGAGACCGGCAGTTTAGAGATGACCAGATCCACAACGCTTTGATGATGGTAATAGCTGGAGCCGAAATCAAAGAGGATATAGCTTTTCATCATGGAGAAAAAGCGTTCAACCGGCGGTTTGTCAAAACCGTACAGAGCCTTGATCTGCTCGATCCGCTCGGGATCAAGTCCCCTGGAACCCTGGTAGAGAGTGGTTGCCGAAGCGCTGACCTCGCCACCGCCAGCAGAGCCCTCGAGGTCGGCGATCATTCGTTCCACCGGACCGCCAGGGACAAACTGGGTGACAGTAAAGGTGAGTAACATGATTCCGAACAGGGTCGGGATCATGAGAAGGATGCGGCGAAGAATGTAGGGGAACATAGGAAGGCAGGAGTCAGAAGTTAGGAGACAGGAGTCAGAATGGAGTGGAGATATGCACTCAGTAATTTGCTGACTTCTTCAAGTTGTTTCATGAGTTGGGATGTTTTGCCATAACCAAGATCTTGGGATAAAATTAAATAATAGCGGCATTCTTCAAAAGAGCCTTGAGCAATATTCATGAATTTAGCCTTATCTGGCTTTGTTTTCTTTTTAAAACCTTCTGCGATGTTTGCCGGAATCGAAACAGCAGCTCTTCTTGCCTGAGACGTGAGGCCAAACAACTCATTTTTAGGGAAAGTCTCTGTGAAACCGTACAAGGACAAGACAAATCGATGAGCCTTTTGCCAAATTATTAAATCTTGAAAACTTTTAGCGGGTGGTCTTTTCATTCTGACTTCTGTCTCCTGACTCCTTACTTCTGTTTTTCCCACCACGTCATCAGGGCCTGCATGGGTGAATAATAAAGAGGCTGAACCTTGGGCCTCTCAAAGATATTCCAGTAAACGACTCGGTGTCTGGCAACATACCAGTTAGGCACCACATAATAGCCGTACCAGAGGACGCGGTCAAGGGCGCGGCAGGCAGCGGTCAATTCTTCCTGGCTTGCGGCGTAGATGATGCGGTCCACGAGATTGTCAACAATCGGATCCCTGATTCCTATCAGGTTCTGTGAACCGAACTGCTTCGCTGCAGCAGAACTCCAGTAATCCCGCTGTTCATTTCCCGGTGATTGGGACTGGCCAAAGACCTTTACGGTCATGTCAAAATCAAAGTTGCGCAGCTGCCTGATATATAAAGCCGGATCGATAGTCCTGTAGGAGGCCTGGATACCCAGGATTTTGAGATTTTTGACATAAGAAGCCATGACCCGTTCAAAGGAGGGTGAAACCAGCAGGATCTCAAATTGAAAGGGAGAGCCCTCGTTGTTGCGCAGGACTCCATCCCTGATTGTCCAGCCGGCCTCCAGTAACAGTTCTCTTGCCTGGCGGAGATTTTTTCTCACCAGCTGGCGGGAGCCACCGGATACCGGAGTTAGGGGCGTGGTAAAGACCTCGGCCGGCAATTGATCCCGGAACGGTTCAAGATAGCTCAGTTCAAGGCCCTGTGGCAGGGCGGTTGCAGCTAGTTCCGAGTTGCTGAAATAACTACCGGCTTGGGTGTATTGATCAAAAAATAGGGTCTTGTTAGTCTGTTCGAAATCAAAGGCAAGTCCCAGGGCCTTTCTGACTCTCCGGTCGGCAAAAATTGGTTTTCTTGTATTAAAAGCAAAGCCCTGCATGCCGGCATTGTTCATGTGCTCGAGGTATTCTTTTTTGATGCTGCCGTCGTCAAATTTTGGTCCCGTAAGATCCCGGGCCCACTGTTTGGCAATATTGATGTACATAAAATCAAAATTACGGGCCTTAAAGGCCTCCACCGAGATAATTTGGTCCTTGAAATACTTGAATGTGATGGTGTCAAAATTAAACATCCCTTTTCGACAGGGATGGTCCTTGGCCCAGTAATCCGGGTTACGACGGTAAGAGATTGATTTGCCGGCATTCACCGTGTCAATAATGTAGGGGCCGGAGCCCAGGGGCGGGGTTAAAGTGGACTCGTCAAAGGGGTGATTCCCATAGAATTTTTTGGAAAAAATCGGAAGCTGACTGGCAATCATGTGAATTTCCCGGTTTGTTTGTTTAAACCGAAATCTCACGCGGCTGGAATCGATAATTTCAGCAGTGCCGATATCCTGTAGATAAGTGGAGTAAAAAGGGTGGGCGACAGAACTTTTCAGGATTTCCAGGGAAAATTTGACATCTTCGGGGGTGATCGGGGTCCCGTCGGAAAATCGGGCCCTTTCATCAATAGTGTAGGTGATTGATAATCGATCTTCGGCAATCTCGATATCTTTTGCGATCAGGCCGTATTCGGCAAAGGGCTCGTCCTGGCTTGCAACGGCAAGGGTTTCAAAGACAAAATCGGTCAGGCCAGCTGCCGCAGCCCCTTTCAGTGTGTAGGGGTTCATTTTGTCAAAACTGCCCAGATCGTGGAGGACAAGGTCGCCGCCTTTGACCGCCAAGGGAGAAACATAGTCAAAATGACTGAAACCTGGACCGTATTTCAACTGGCCGTCAATACTGATGCCATGGGCCGCCATGGCCGGCGATTGGCAGAGGAGGCTGGCAAGGAGAATAAAACAGAAAAAGAGAATTCTTTTTGTCCCACGGTTTTTCAAAGTTAAAGGCATTGTTTTGCTATTTGTTGGAAGTTGTTGAAATGGTGACATAATCCTTTTGTTACTTTTAAGGTAAATGCCGGGGTCTTCCCACCTCCGGTTACTTTACTGAATAGTTATATTCCATATGAACCAGTGGTAGGGAAGCCGCAAAATATAACGAAATCAAATTGAAAAAGTCAGCTGATCAAGAGATATGGCCAGGATATTGGCCAGAATAGTCATGAAGTTAACATCATTTTCAGTGAAATTGTCATCTTTTTTGTTGGTCAGTTCAATGACCCCGACAAATTCTCCCATGATGTGGAGGGGTACCGCCAGAATTGAGCGGGTTTCACTGGCGCCGTGACTATTGACAAGAAGGTTTTGTCCTTGATTTTCATTGACAATGGCCGGACGTCCGTGACGAAAGACCCAGCCGGGCAAACCCTTGTCCAGAGAAATATCACGATTTTGCGGCCTGTCCTGTGAAGCCGGAGAGCAGGTTGTCTCAATCATTTTGTTTTCCCCGGGATTGATCAGCATCAGGGTTGCTGATTCGCAGGATAGGATTTCATTGATCATGGCCAGAATCTGTTCAAGTATCCACGGATCCTGGCGGGCGTTTAAAGTCAGGTTAACAACTTGGAGCAGGGATAAAAGATTCTGCCGGGAAAGAGCCTCTAGAGATTCAGGATGAAAAACCTGGGCCAGCAGACCTTCCCGCAAAACCCTGGGGTCAACCACGCCCATATCCATCAGAATCACGCCGAGGCATCTGCCGCGGGAGAAGCCTTTGTCAATCCAGTTAAAAATTCGGTTTTGGGTTGAAGAAAAATTGTTATTCGGGAGGTTTTGTTTTTCCTTCTCCTGAATTTTCAAGGCCTTATCGACCTGTTCCCGTGAAACCATGTCAAGTTCTTCAAGGATTTCACCCAGTTTTTTCCACTGCACCTGTTTGCTGAAAAAATGGGTTGAAATGTTTGCCGTTATATTTTCCTGATACGGGTTGCGGCCATTGCCGAAAAAAGGAATCAGGTACTGATCAATGCGGCCGAGCAGCACCAGCCTGGGCAGCATGAAATCTCTGTAAAAGGAAAGCGTGCCGGAAAGCAAATCGTGAAACGAATCGTAGGTGATAACGGATCGGCTCTTGAGATTTTCAATTCCCTCGTATTCATAGGCCTCGAGAAATTCTTCGTACAGAGATTTAAGGCTTTTAATATAATTGACATCGGCCATCTGGGCGACCAGATCGGCGGAGGCGACAATTCGTCCCATGATGGAGCAGGGGTCGGACTCATTGTATAAAGCAAGGTCAGGCTCCTCGAGAAACTCCGTAATTGAAATCGTCCAGATCGCAAAATCAATCAGGTCCGCAGGCCATTTCCGGGAAGTCAGATAGGGTCGGGACAGGTCCATGCCTCTTTTGACATGGCTGAAGGTAAATTTTCCACCCTTGCCATCATGATCGTTTTTGTTCTTGATATAGCCGCTGTCATGCAAAAGGGCTGCGGTCAATCCAGCCTTGAAGACGGCAGGAGGAATGGGATTGGAGTCATGGATTCGGTTCCAGCCGCTGACCATGCGGGCTGCAGCCAGGGTTACATCAAGGGAATGATCCAGGTTGTGATAAGAGGTTTGACAGGCCTCGTGACTGGGCCAGCGGCCCTGAAAGAGATTCCGTACGTCCATGAAAATTTCATGCAGCTCTTTGGTTTCAGATGGGTAATCGGTTTCAATAATTTCGAAGATCAGTCTGGTTACAGCATTCTCTTCGCCCATGATTGATTTTGCCGATTTTTCTTTAGCTTGATCCATTCTTGACTTGACAGGGTGTATGTTTTGGAGCAAAAAAGAAACGTGTCATGTTTGCTAAGTTATGATAAAGTATCACAAATTTGATCGGAAAAGGAAATACATTTTTTTGTTTGATATGAATTAAGGAGTATAAATTCAATGGGAAAAACCATTACGGAAAAGATATTTGCGTCCCATCTGCGCGATCAACCCTCTGCTGAGAATGTGGTGCTCGATGTTGATGTGGTGATGTGTCATGAGATTACCACGCCCATTGCCATAAACGATCTTGTCGAGCGCGGCATGGACAGGGTGTTTGACAGAACAAAAATCAAGGCGGTTATTGATCATGTTACGCCTTCCAAGGATTCAAAGACCGCCACCCAGGCCAAAATTCTTCGGGATTGGGCCCGGCGTCATGATATCACGGATTTTTTTGACATTGGCGCCAATGGCGTCTGTCACGCTCTTTTCCCGGAAAAAGGTTTTATTCGACCGGGATACACGGTGATCATGGGGGATTCCCATACCTGCACTCATGGCGCTTTTGGAGCCTTTGCCGCGGGAATAGGCACCACGGATCTGGAAGTGGGTATCTTAAAAGGCGTCTGTTCTTTCCGCCTGCCGCAAACCATGAAGATAGAAATCACCGGGCAGCTTCCTGCCGGAGTCTTTGCCAAGGATGTGATTCTGTACATCATTAAGGAATTGACGGTGAACGGCGCAACCGACAAGGTTATGGAATTCTGCGGCCCTGTTGTTGAACAGATGTCCATGGAGGCCAGGATGACCCTGTGCAACATGGCTATTGAGGCCGGTGCAACCTGCGGCATCTGCATGCCCGACCGGGTTACGGCGGAATATCTCTGGCCATTTATCAATGATGATTATGCTTCCCTTGATGAGGCCATGGCGGATTTTTCTAAATGGCATTCCGATCCGGATTGTGATTATGCTGCTGAGTTGATTTTTGATGTCTCATCCCTTGTCCCCCAGGTTACCTACGGCTATAAGCCCGATGAGGTGAAAGATGTCATGGCCATGGAAGGAACCCCTGTTGACCAGGTTTATGTGGGATCATGTACCAATGGCCGAATCGAGGATCTGCGGGTTGCTGCTGCTATTTTGAAAGGAAAGAAGCTGGCAGGAGGTGTGCGGGGAATCCTGTCACCGGCCACCCCGAAAATTTTTTCCCAGGCCAACGAGGAAGGGTTGATCCGGATATTCATGGACGCTGGCTTCTGCGTGACCAACCCCACCTGTGGCGCCTGTCTTGGTATGAGCAACGGGGTCCTGGCTTCTGGAGAGGTATGCGCCTCAACTACCAATCGCAATTTTAACGGCCGTATGGGCAAGGGTGGCATGGTCCACCTGATGAGCCCGGCAAGCGCTGCTGCAACGGCGGTAAAAGGTGTCATTGCTGATCCGCGGAAAATGATTTAAATATTTTTGATTTTGGAATGCGGATCTCGGATTACGTCATAAAAAGATTGATCTGAAATCCACATACCGCAATCCGCAATCCAAAATTCCAAAGAGGGTGTTTATGAAGACATTTGGAGGTCCAGCCCTGTTTCTGGACAGAAGTGATATTAATACCGATGAGATCATTCCGGCCAAATATCTCACGGAAAATTCAAAACAGGCCCTAAAACCGTTTGTCCTGGAAGATCTGAAACTGCCGCATTTCAAGTCGGCTATCAAGAATGCCCGCGTCATTGTCACCAGGGGCAATTTCGGCTGCGGTTCGTCCCGGGAGCATGCTGTCTGGGTTTTTGAGGTGAATGATATTAACGTGGTGATCGCTGAAAGCTTTGCCCGCATCTTTCGCCAGAACATGTTTAACTGCGGCATGCTGGCCATTGAATTGACCAGGGATGAGATTGATTTGATTTTCGGACTTGGCAGTGATGTGACCATCAGCGTTGATTTGGACAAGAATAGTTTGACGGCTAGAGGGAAGGAAGAGATAAGTTTTGATTTTACTCTGAACTCTTTTGACAGGGATCTGGTTATCGCCGGAGGTTGGCTGGCTTATGCCGACAAAAACTATTAATCTGATTTCCATGTTACGTTTTATACCTGCTGAATTGATCCTGCCGATCGGGCTTTATGCCGATCGGCATTTTTTTTGGCTGGAGTAGTTTATTAGCAAATTCAATCTGTTTTTTGCTATGATAATAACAGTATGATTCGTTTATGTGTAGTTTCTCAATAAGTGGTTGCAATCTTCCCAAAACAGATCCGGAGTACAAAATTGCCAGCTGTGTGAAAATCCGTAGGAACCCGGCCCTCCGGGCGATATAATGGAAGGTTGCAGCAACAGTCGCCCATAGTCGCCCGGAGGGCCGGACTCCTACGCCAAACAAGCCCCAATATTTATTGAGAAGTTACTTTTATGTTCTTTCCTCAACATGATTAACCAGACCCAAGGGAACCAGAAATCATGACTCCTGAAGAAGAAACAGTCCGGAACTCATCAAGTACTGAAGTTCAGGATGAGTATTGGAAAAAAAAGCTGGAGATGGAAAAAAAGGGAAAAAAACTGTTCAAACAGCAGATTTTCCTGGATTGGTGCAAGGGGTGCGGAATATGCGTCGCCTTTTGTCCCCGTCAGGTTTATGAAATGGACGAAATGGGTAAACCCTTGATTGTCCGCCCGGATGATTGCATCGGCTGCCGGTTCTGCGAGTTGCACTGTCCTGATTTTGCTATAACCATAACCAGGCGTTACCCTGATCGAAGAAGGAGAAAGTCAGATGGCTCTTGAGCAAAATGGAACAACCTGTCTTCTCCAGGGCAACGAGGCCATGGTCGAAGGCGCCCTGGCCGCAGGCTGCCGTTTTTATGCCGGATATCCGATCACTCCGGCATCGGAAATTGCCGAGCTGATGTCTGTCCGGCTGCCCGTGGTGGACGGCACCTTTATCCAGATGGAGGATGAGATTGCCAGTATGGGCGCCATCATCGGCGCGTCTCTTGCCGGAGTGAAAAGTCTGACTGCCACCAGTGGCCCTGGTTTTTCGCTGATGCAGGAAAATCTCGGTTTTGCCTGTGTTACTGAAGTCCCCTGCGTGGTGATTAATGTCATGCGGGGCGGAGCAAGTACGGGTCTGCCGACCAGTCCGGCCCAGGGTGACGTGATGCAGGCTCGTTGGGGATCCCATGGCACCCATCCCATCATCGTCCTGTCTGTCTCATCGGTTCGCGACTGTTTTGAAATTACAGTTCAGGCCTTTAACCTGTCCGAAAAATATCGGATTCCCGTTGTTGTCCTTTCCGATGAGGTGGTGGCCCATACCAGGGAAGCCATTGTTCTGCCGGACCGGAAGAAGCTTGAGGTTGTCGAACGTATCAAGCCCAGCATGCCGCCTGAATGGTATCAGCCGTATGAGGATAACAGCAGGGGCGTACCGCCCATGGCTTCTTTTGGCGACGGCTATCGCCATCATGTCACAGGCCTTGTTCACGATGTGCATGGTCATTCGACCCAGCGTCCCGAGGAAATCGATGCTTTTCAACGACGTCTGTTCAGAAAAATCACCAATGGGTTTTATGAGATTCAGATGACAAAATCCATGCTGATGGAAGATGCCGAGGTGGCTGTTGTCGCCTATGGCTCTGTATCTCGGTCTGCCCTGAGGGGGATCAGAATGGCCAGGGAAAAGGGCGTGAAGGCTGGTTTGCTGCAGCTGATCACTTTATTTCCCTTTCCTAAAATGGCGGTGGGCGGGGTTTTGCTCCAATGCCGGGCCGTGCTGGTACCTGAGATGAACCTTGGGCAGATCAGCCGCGAAGTGAAACGGGTAAATACCTCCTCCAAAGTTGAAAAGTTGAATCGCATTGACGGTCAGTTGATTACGCCGGAAGAGATCTGTGAGCGGTTGAGGGAGATGTGATTTGGAGGGACAAAGGTTCAGAGGTTCAAAGGGGCAGAGGGGCAGAGGGGCAGAGGGGCAAAGGGGTGGAGAGTGGTTGTACGGAATTATAGGGATCTGATCATTTGGCAAAAATCCATGGAGTTCGTTACTGAAATTTATGGCTATACAAAAACTTTTCCCCAGGAAGAAATGTATGGA
>JAYEPA010000175.1:0-2846 GCA_034723545.1 Thermodesulfobacteriota bacterium
TGGACCGCTTGATGATGATCCTGGCTGGCCGGGAGTCCATCCGTGACGTGATCGCCTTCCCGAAAACCCAGAAGGCCGCCTGCCTGCTCACCGAAGCACCGGCGCCGGTCAATCGCAAACAGCTTACTGAGCTCTATTTGCGGCCGGATTGGGAAGAGGAGTAAACTGCGGAATAATGAATGTCGAACAGGGAATTTCGAACTGAAGAAGGGGAGAGATTCGTTTTATTCTAACATTTATATGAAATTTTCTCGTAACTTCTTCCATGAGAAGGTATGTCAAGAAGTTCGACATGGCGAACCACATTTTTTCTCCCGTCTCCGTGAACGTCATGCTTCCATCCGCACTCTTATTGTGAGCTCAGCCCTGGCTCGGTGCATGTTAATGTCCGCCGCGGAAGCTGCAACCTCAATATCGGTTTCTTCAATGTCACTGGCTGGGTGACGAACCAAGAAGTTACTCGCAGTCTTCCTGACGGGACGTTTTATTGGAGTGTGAAAAAAATTGTTTCTTTATTTTCCTGTCTCAGATGTAAGCTTGATTCTTCAGTCCTTTTGCAGAGGTAAAAATCGGTGTCCTCTCGCCTTCGGCACCTTCCGGTTCAACCAGGGGAGCAAGGCTGTCAAGAAGAATGTTCCTCGTTTGTTTTTTGCAACAGAATTAAATTTTAGTAAATAATCGGGAGTGCCTGCCTAATTCCCTATAGAGGGGAACATTGTTCTTTACAGCCGCAGCCGAGCCTAGTTACCTACGCTGCCTTTTTCATAGTCTGTTTGCCGAACTTGTAATTCGGATCATAGATTTCCGCATTTTGCCACAAACGGTGCATTAACACTGCCAGCTTTCTGGCGACAGCCACAACCGCCCTTCGTTTGGCATTTTTTCCACCCCGTTCAGCAATACGCAGTCCGAACCTCCTCAAATTGCAGTCCGGCCCAAAAGGGCCGAGAATATAGTGACCGGCTTGAACCAGTAATTTGCGAAGATACACGTTTCCTGCTTTCGTTATCCTTAGCTGCTTGTCAGTCTCTCCTGATTGATCAAGTTTAGGCGTAAGGCCAAGAAATTTCCCCACCTGGCGGCTCTTGTCAAAACGGCTATACTCTTCCAAAACCAAAAGATAGGCCAGGGCTGTCAACGGCCCTACACCCGATATTGCCCGTAACAGCTCTGTCTCCGGGTAACATTCCCGGCTTATTGTCTCTATTCTCTGATCAAACTCCTTAATTTTTTGCGTATGGTCAGTTATTGATTCCAAAAGAGGATGTAAAGAATTCTTCAGGGCTTCCGGTATATGATCCGCAACTTTCTTGTGAAAGCTTGGAGTGCTGCATTTTGGCAAACGTTCACCAAATGATTTCACGACGCTGCGCACGTGGTTGATCATGCTTGTACGGTTTTGAACCAGCATCTCCCGTGCTTTGAGAAGTTCAAGGTCTACCTGGGCCTGCTCGCCACGATGATTAATCGGATATAATAATTCCGGATCGAATCGACCAATTCTGGCTAGCATTTCCGCGTCACGAATATCCGCTTTGTCGTCACTGTCCCAAATGACACGTAATTTGCGAGGATTGCCGACAAGAACGGTGCATCCGAGCAAGTCAAGTTGCCTGCTGATCCATGGAGAATGCGTGCTGGCTTCAATGACCACAGTAGCCCCTTTGTATTTTACAAAAAAGTTATCAAGCGCCTTTCTGTTATTCTCAACAGTGTCTGTTAGAATTTTCTTACCATCAGAATTCAACACACAGACAAGATGTTTTTTGTCGCCAATATCCATCCCAATTGTTACATTAATCATAGGTTGATTCTCCTTTTTTTTGCAGCATAATGACTGCGCTTTTGATTGAACGTGATCTATATCACAGTTCGTGGGAGAATCAACCTTCTCATCTTACCTTAATAAGTGGTGGCGTACAGACTGCCTCCCCCTTTTTCAAAGGGGGATTGAGGGGGATTTTTTTTAAGTTGCCGCCACTGTCCGCTTCTCTTCCAGAATATCATTGACGATTTCAACAATCTGGGGTTCCGGGTCATGACGGAGAGGTTTCAGGGCATCCAGGGCCTCTTTGGTGGCGATGATGCCGAGCAGGGTGACGGCCTCTCCCCGGATGTAGGTTTCTTCCGTAAGCAGGGGAAGAAGTTCCGGGATGGCCAGAGACACCTCGTCCGGCCTGATATCGGCCAGCTCTTCAAAGAGAAGCACCATGCCCATCCTCACCACGAACCGCTCATCACGCAGCAGATCTCCGGTGAACCGGTAGTAACCGGGATCCTGTTTAAACATGGCCACGATATTTTCAACATGGCCCAGTTCTATGAACTCGCCAATGGTTCTGATCAGCTCTTCATCACTGATTTCAGTCATCTCTTTCTCCCGATGAATGTGTCATAGATGAGCCTGTTGATTTAGTAGGATTTTTGTTCGAGATCAAGGCATACGAAAAAAATATCCGGAGGCATATAGTTGATATTCCGAGGATTATTTTTTTCGTATAACGCAGATATCGGGCAAAAACACACTAAATCAACAGGCTCATAAATGGGTGTCATCTACATGCTCCTGGCCTCGGCCTCCTTTGCCACCATGTCCGCTTTGGTCAAATTGGTGGGGACAGCGATTCCCATTCAGGAGCTGATTTTTCTGCGCTGCATTCTGGCCCTGCCTTTTTTTTGTTGCTATCTTATCTACCAGAATAAGCCACTGGTTGTCAAAGCGAGAAAAATAGTGGCGGTTCGCGCTTTTTTCGGCTTTTCCGCCATGATCGGTTTTTATTATGCCTTGACCCATATGGGACTGGCCGACTGTATTTTTCTTGGTCGTATTCAGCCCCTTTTTGTCG
>JAYEPA010000176.1:0-2842 GCA_034723545.1 Thermodesulfobacteriota bacterium
TCACCTGTGAAACAAATAGAATTTGGAGAAGAGATTGTTTTCACTTCATAGAATAGCGTTTTATCAATTATTGCGCTCTAGCAGAAGCACAGCAATATATCTACCCTATCTTTATGTCAAGGCACCGGAAAAGAATTAACTTTGAGCAATTGTTGATAAAATGGTGAACTGAACCGCTCAGTGCGTGTCGATTTATTTTTTCTACTATGGGGATTATATGGTGTGTCAAAGATTCATTGTTTAAAGAGAGATGTCAATTTTTTAGGGATGAAATTTTAAAATAGCACATTAAACATTATCCAGTCAGTCGGTTCTTTCAAAATCCTGTAGAATAGGCTGAATTTTATTTGTTTACACCCAAATTTGGACACACCTTTCCCATTATGCCAGAATGGCAGTTTTTCCACCTGAAGAAGCCAAATAATAAGACGGACTGTATTTGCTTAGGATGAGTCAAAATACAGTCTTGGCAATTTTTTAATTATTCTCATCTTACCTTTCTTGCACTTTGGACAACAGGTAATGTCTTTTCCTGTCAACCTGAGCATCATTTCAGAGACCGTTTCTTTGATTTTCTCCGGGAATGTCATATCAGGATCAATTAGTTTTCTTATCAGTACCACCGCCTGTTTTTTGTTTGTGTGGGACAGGAATCCGAAGTAGCGGATTTTCATGAAGCCAGCAGGCAGAATATGCAGAAGGAATCGTCGGATGAACTCGTCGGCAGCAAGGGTCATTGTTTTGATTTCATTATTATCTTGTCGGTCTCGGTAGGTAAAGGTGACCTTACCATTATCAATGGAGAGAATGCGGTTGTTTGATATGGCTACCCGATGAGTATAGCGGCCAAGATATTCAAGCACATGCTCAGGGCCGGCAAAAGGACGTTTTGCGTAGGCAATCCAGGTAGTCTCTAAAAGGGATTCTAAAAGCTTAGCAAATCCTTGCGGTGACTCAAATCTGGCTGTATTCCCCGGGAAGATCAGTTTCTGTTTGCGATAGGCTGTCTGAAGATAGTGCAGATACCGTTTTTTAAACTCCTTTGCCAGGGACTCGATTCTGAACAGGAATGAATCGTGTGCAGGAATCCATTTGTCTTTTTTAAATGACAAAACACCAGCAGGGATCAGGCAATGAAGATGGAAATGATCCATAATGACCTGAGACCATGTGTGAAGTACGGCAATAAAACCAAGCCTGCCACAAAAGTGCCACTTTGGGTCTTTGGCAAATGCCTGTAGCGTTTCGTTGACCGCGGTAAACATAATTTGCAAGGTGACCCGTTTATTACATAGCATAATCGGGTTGAGTTCATGGGGCAGGGTAAACACCAGGTGAAAATAGCCGCAGGGAAGCAATTCGGCCTTGCGGTCATTTAACCATTGTTCTTTGACCAGCGTCTGGCATTTGGGGCAATGCCTATCCCTGCATGAGTTATAGGCGTTCCGTTCGAACCCGCATTGGTTGCATTGCTCGATGTGGCCACCGAGTTCGGCACTGCGGCATACCTGGATATGATGCATTGTCTTCATTTGTTCATATGACATAGAACGAGATCGCCGGTACTTCTCACCGTATACACAAAATATATCCGCCACTTCTGGTTTTTCTCTTTTGTTAAGGGGCACCTGTTCATTGTAAGTTTTTTCCATTGGCGTGCCCTCCTATTCTTCGTCAAGATAGTCAAGAGGGCTTTTGAGTTCGGTGATCCGCTGGGGAACGAGGTGCAGATAGAGGAGTGTGGTTTTTATGGATGAATGTCCCAGAAGTCGTTTAATGGTATAAAGATCCGTTCCCCGGTAGAGGAGGTGGGTAGCAAAGGAGTGACGGAGGGTATGAATACCACATCCTTTGGTTATACCGGCTTTTTTTTAGCCAGATAAAAAGCCCTTTGAGCACCTGCTTCACACAGATGCGATTCGGTTTTGTAACCGGGAAACAACCATGTGCCAGGTCGATAGCAAGACCAATAGGCTCTGAGATTCACAAGCAGCTTTTGTGAGAGGACGGTGTAGCGGTCCTTTTTACCTTTACCCTGTTCTACCCTGATCATCATCCTGGAAGGGTCACTTTCTATGTGATGAGGTTTTAAACGAACCGCTTCACCAACCCTAAGCCCTGCGCTATAGATGGTCTTTAATAAGATTTGGTGTTTGAGGTTGTTTGCTGAAGTCAATAACCGCTTTACTTCTTCCACGCTGAAAATCATGGGCAGTTTCTTAATCCTGGGACGAGGGGGAATTTGAAAACGAGTCTCGTCCCATTTGCATACGTTCCTGTAAAAGCAGAGAATACCTGAAAAGTAGTTGTTGCACGTTCCCCAGGAAAGTTTACGATCTTCAAGAAGATAAAGAAGATACTCCTGAATTTGGTCGTTGGTCAGTGTGTCCGGGGACTGTTGGTGAAATTTTGCTAGTCCCTCAATACCTCTCATGTAATTGTTTTTTGTGTGATGAGAAAATCGTTGCAGGGTCATGTGGTTAAGAAATTGGGTTTTAAGATCATTGGTCATAATACACCTCCTTGGTAAACGGTTAATAAAAAATAGAGAAACCATTTCTTTAATGGAGGTATTCTAGTCGATTATTGACAAAATCAGAAGATTATAATTGGCTATGAGGATGGAAATAATTCGGCGGGACGATCATAAAATAATTCCGCGAAGCGGTTCAGTTCCATTGTTCTCCTTACACAACCGCCCGATCATTGATGAGGGGTCAATTCTACGTTTAACTCTTAATCATTATTAACCTTAAGGGTATGCTTATCATATAGGCAGAGTCATTTTGATTCTGCCTTCTTCTTTGATATATCTACATAAATGACATCTCAACAGATGCTT
>JAYEPA010000177.1:0-11259 GCA_034723545.1 Thermodesulfobacteriota bacterium
CCAAGATGAGTCATTACTGCAATATTCTCGGCAAGGCCACCGGCCTGAATGACTTGCAAAGAACCCTTCTCTTCCACGCCGCTCCCATGCATGATGTCGGAAAAATCGGCATTTCCGAAAACATTCTCCAGAAACCCGGCCCCCTTACTCCGAAAGAATTTGAGTTGATGAAAAGTCACTCCATCATCGGCGCAAAACTGCTCTCCGGCAACAACTCAAAATTACTGAAAATGGCGAAAACCATTGCCCTGACCCATCATGAAAAATGGGATGGCAGCGGTTACCCCAATTCACTTCATGGTGACAAAATTCCTCTCCCCGGCAGAATTGCCGCTATCTGCGATGTTTTTGACGCCCTGACCTCGGAACGGCCCTACAAAAAAGCCTGGCCGGCTGATGACGCCTTCGGCGAACTGTATCAGGGAAAAGGAAGCCATTTCGATCCTGAGCTCGTCGATCTTTTCCTCCAGCACATTCCTGAAATCATGGAAATCCATGATCGATTCTCTCCCATTCCTCTAAGGAGTCATCCAGAAACAATTTCCTGAAAGAACTTTCTTCTCTCTGCTTTTATTATTCAGCCTCCCCTTCTCTTCCCAAAAAAAGCTCGAAAATTGATTTTTTGCGTCTTGTAACGTACATATGCAACATTTTCATGTGACAAACAACAAGAGCAAAACAACAAAAACCAGCAATCACATTTCAGCCTGACATCCTTTTACATCAAGCCCTGTCACCGCATGTCAATTTTTTACAGTCAACTTGAAATGATGAAGAGAAATGAACTGTCACATTAAAGTGTAACATCGAGCCCGAAAAAAGGGTTTTTCAGGCGTAAAAACCCTTGGCCGTGACCAAAAAAAATTCCTATTAACCTACTGAAACAAAAGTATTTTTATAAAAAGACGGAGGGACGGTAGCACGCTGGCACCTCTTTTGCGTTAGGTAAAGAATATATAAGGGGGGGGTGATTCTATGGTTTCATTCTATATCCGGGATGCGATTTGCGGCCAGTCCGGTGATTTTGAAGGAGGGGTATGGGTTTGCGCAGGCTGTGACCACCTTAGCATGATCAGCGACTTTAATTGTCAACATTAACGCCACACTAACATCGGATCGAGCTATACGGACATAAAGGTCATCAGACCCTCCGGGAACTGGGGGAATAGTTTCTCTATTATGATGAACCTGATTTTTAATCCTTGCACTCAGGGAGGGCAGATGAAAAAAATGCTTAAAAAAGAAAAAGGTTTTCAGATTGTCGGCAAGGTCATTGTCAGCGAAACCGGGAAAGGAATACCAAACCTTATTGTCGAAGCCCTTGACAAAGATCTCCTCTTTGATGATCGCCTTGGTTCCGTCATCACGGACATCTATGGTGATTTTCAAATTCAATATGCCAGGAAAGATTTTCAGGAACTTTTTTGTGATGCCAAACCAGACATCTATCTGAGAGTTCGAAAATCCGACGGCACACTCCTTCTTACCACAGAAGAAAAGGTCCGTTACGAGGCTGGCTGGACAGAATCATTTTATATCAATATCCCCGAATCATTACTGGAGGAAGAAGATATGGAAGAAACAAAACTAACCGACTATGCCGTAAAGGGAAAAGTTGATCCCGAGGCTTTACAAGACATCTCCACTGACCAACCCATGGTTGCCTATGCCGTCCGGGACAGAAGGGTTCTGGCATTTGCACCGATCCAGGAAGACGGTAATTTTGAGATTCAGTATAAATACAAGGTTTTTGGCAAGGACAGACAGCCTTATGGCGTTGATCTGATTATCGGCCCGAAACTGCCGGGAGACCAGATCCTGAAAACAAAACTGGAAAGAAAATTCCTCAGCTCAAAAGGTTTTAAGCAGGCAAGCCCAAAATGGATGTATGAAGTTGATGAGGCTATCCAATTTTCAGACTCATGGCGCGTAGAAGTCGACAAGCTCAAAATATTGCTGGCATGTACATTCACCTATACAGGTTTCGTCTATACCTGTTCTCCGCTAAATGATCCTCCGGGAGGCCAGACAGGTTGCGTCGACCAAGAGGCATTGTCCTGCCCAGGTGGCGAGGTGGAAGCCTATGTCCGGTTGTCAAGGGGCAGTAACATCATTGCTGAAGATATCGAGATCGATATCACGGGAAAATTCGAAACAACAAAAACATGGACCGGTATAAACTGCTGGATTGTGTTTCTCTTTTCGCCTGTGACGGTTGAAGTTTACCAGAAAACCGACACGGGTGAGCATTCCCTCTACACCGGCGATCATTACTTCTCAAACAATATTGCCACGGATATCTTCATCGACCGGGACTTGGTTGAAATTATCTGCCCGCCCCCGGATCCTACTCCAGGAACAGGCAGCTTCTTCGGTTTTGAAAGAGTAGGCAATATCCCGGTTGAGGCTATCTACAAAGCCGGTGAAGTGACCGGCGAGTTTGGACCAGGGGTTCCCATGCCGGAGGCTTTTATCGGTTATGTCAACTCGGTGGACAAACCCGGCGTCATTCTGGGTGAAGCTGACCTGGATGTGAAAGATTTTGCCTTCTTCAGCGTCCTGCACTTCTATGGAAACATTGGTGAAGATTTTGGCACCGCTTTTAGCGGCGGCGTGGACATGAGCGAGGTCTCCATCAAATATTTCCGGATCAAATACTCCTATCTGAATCCTGAAACAGCTGAGACAATTGCTGATACCTACATTTCCGTGCCGTTTAACAACACCCGCAAAACCACCACCGGCACGACAACGGAAAATATGCGGATAACAACCCATCCGGTTTCCGGTGATCCCCTGGCCAATTCCGCATACATCTACCCTAATCCCTATGAGACAAATGCCGATAAGAACTGGAAATACAGGGGGCTGATGCTCAAGTTCAACACCCACACCCTGCCACGCAAGTATGGCAGATTTACCTTTACCATCGAACCCCTTGACGCAGCCATGAACCCTGTCACCACTGTTGCCGATCCGGACGATCTTGTCCTGACCCTGCTCATCGACAACGATCATGGAGCACTGACCGGAGAAATTGAGAATATTCTGAGGCTGAGCGGAACCAGCTGGATCGGCACTAATGTTTGTGGGGTTGTGGACTTGACCGGGACTACAGCCGGTGAGAATGCCAATATCAAGGTTGAATACAACCTCAACCACAGTCATGGAAATCTGTGGAAATATAAATTGTCGGCAAAATATGGAAAAGATAAATCCGTACCCTTTGTACTTACCGGCAATACCTATTCCCGCTCCGGAACGACTCCATACTGGTACGGCGTGGATGAAGCTGCCGAAGAAAGCCGTGCCTGGCAAAAATGTGCCTATGAATTCCGGCTCTCAGCCCGGAGGCGGGTAACTAATGGTTTTACAAGGAAATACTGGGAGGAGTTCACCTACCACGTGACGATCGACTCAAATAATCCTTATACACCATAAATAAACAGTAAAGGTCGGCTTTGACTGTCGTCTTCTGCTGACAAATCAGCTTCAACCCTGGAGACCCCGGTCTCCAGGGTTAACTTCCGTGAATGGATCTTACACCGGCCAAGAAAGATGCTGAGCCGGCAAAAGATGATAACCACCGGGATTATCATCTTTTCTTGAAATCATGAAACAAATTTGTCCCCTTTTTCTCTAAGAATCTGTCTCGATGAACGTCATGTTTGCCCATGACGATTTGGGCAAACTGGGCTCGGGGAGATATTTCACATATGAGGAAAACTATGAGGGCACTACCCAATATCAAAGGTTTTCGCTTAATCCTCTGACATTCAAAAAGAGGTAATGCCATGAAAAATCCAGGACTATGGCAGCGGGTTTGGAACAGGACCGGCCTTGCCGACAAAACGCTGTGGGACCTTTTACAACTGCTAATCGTGCCACTGCTTGTAGTAGTAGTAGCGAATCATTTGAATGAGGCGGCCAATGAAAGACAACGTCTCGAAACAGCTGATCGTCATCGACAGGAGGTTTACAATCGTATCTTGAGCGACATGTCTGACCTTATTCTGGAAGGAGGCCTGGCTGAACCCGAGGCAAAACACAGCGTGCGAGCCGTGGCCAGGGCACGGATATTGACGACTCTGCAGGAGATCGACCCTGCCCGCAAACGCTCCCTGATCACCTTCCTGGCCCAATCCAAGCTCATCGACGGCATGTATCCTGTAATCGCTCTCAACGACGCGGATCTGCGGGGGGTGGACCTCAGCGGACTCTACCTGTGGGGTGAAAACCTGGTCGGTGCGGACCTGAGAGAGGCCAACCTGCAGGACGCCACGCTGGCCAAGGCTTTCCTTATGGGTGGAGACCTGCGTGATGCAGACATGCGAGGCACCCGCCTCTTGCACGCTCGATTGACCCATGCCAGGCTTGAGGACGCCGACTTGCGGGGGGCCAACCTGATTGACGCCGATCTGGAGAACACACGACTCACCGGCGCGAAGCTCAAAGGGGCTCTCTACTCCGAAAAGACCCGCTTCCCCAGCGGATTCGATCCAGGCAGACATGCGGCATTGACCATTGCCCCAGGATCCGACCTGCGCAATGCCCGGCTGCAGGAAGCCTTCCTGAGAAACGTCAATTTGTCTAAAGCAAACCTGACTGGCGCAAACCTGGAATCCGCCCAGCTCCAGCACACCGATCTTCGGGGAGCCGATCTTTCCGGGGCGAATCTGCGGGGTGCTTATCTAAACGAGGCCGATCTCACCGGTGCCAGACTGGAAGGCAGCGACCTCTGCGGGGCTACCATGCCGGACGGATCAATCAACACCAGGGACTGTCGACAGGAGACATTGCCATGAGATGGATAGCGATTATTTTGACCCTGATTGCAGCAACTTCTCCGGCATTAGCCGATCCTCTTCCCTCCATCGAAAAGGTACTCTCCGAGGGTAGCCGCTGGACCCTCGATATCGCCGGGGAAAAAGGAATTCTCGAACTGCTCAGCGGGAAGACGCGCCACGGACCGGGAGAAAAAATGAGGGTGGACATGAAAGTCCGCTGGCAGGGCCAGCCGGGGAAGCTCAAGGCCAGCGCCGACAGGGACAACCGGCAGCTGCGGATCATGCTGTCGGTGGAAAGTTCGCGGGACCGTACCCGTTTTAACTGCAAGGGCGAAGTGTCTCCCGACGACCCACGCCGCATGTCCGGCAAATGCCGTTGGGGGAAGCGATCCGGGCCCTGGCACGCTGCTCGGGAGGATCATGCCGTCTCCCATCCACCTGTCCTGACTCTGGACTTGCAGCCGGACCACCCCATGCCAGGGGAAAAGATTACCTTACGGGCGCAAGCCACAGACCCCTCAGGCATAGACAGAATCGTGATTCTGGTCGATCGCCGGGAGGTAAAAACCTGTCATGCATCGAGCTGCACCTGGTCCGGCGGCCCATATGCTGCCGGCGTCCTCACATACGGTGCCAACGCCTACGACCGTGCCGGCAACAGGGCCTGGTCCGGTTACCAAACAGTGGAGATCGTGCGCCGTGCAAGCGAAGGAGAGCGCCGAGAGTTCAAAACTATGCACGAAGGGCTTGTACCTTATGTCCATCATAGTGGGAACTGGTATCGGGTACATGGGGAGGTAAAGAGGAGCGCTGGGGATTGGAACTTTTTCTTCCCCCACTACCGGGCCAATACCCCCGCTGTCCAGCGCCTGCTCAGGGATGCGGGCGACACGGGACGACCAGCACGCACCGATGAGGAGGTCTGGGAACGTATACGCTCGGTCTGGAATTTCCTCGGACGTTTCGCCCGCTCCGGTGTGGTACCCCATGCCGCCGATCACTGGCCCTCTATCATCGAGCACGCGGACTACTATGCAGCGCACACGGATCTGCTGTGGGCGGCCTGCATGTCAAAGTCCCTGCTTTTCGCCACCCTGGCAGGTAGAATGATCGACTCTCCCAATCGTATCGCAGTGGCCTCATGCCGTCACATCGCATCCGATGGCAGACCAACAGCCACCCATGTTTACCTGGCGGTGCTCCTGGGAGGCCGCTGGCTGTACCTTGATCCAGCAATGGCGGCCTCCGCCGGGCTGCCCCTGTACGACCGTCGTCGATCCGTGGGCATGCCAGGTGTCTCCGACATTGACTATCTGCACCCATACAAAATCCTGAGCCTTCCAGGAAGCAGACTCTCCCGGGTGCCCTATCTTGGTGATTGAGAGGGCAAATAAGGGGAAAAGGAGTAAAAATTTATCCCCTTTTCGGGCGGTCAAAGACATTACGACAAAAATTACGGGAGCAGTTCACCTGTTATAAGGAGGTTGACTCAAACAACCCATATTTCACTGTTACCATGTGTAACAAAAAGAAAAACAAAGGAGGAAGACCATGACAAAGGCATCAGCTCTGCTCGTTGGCTTGAAAAGTGTTGATCCGTCCACCTATTATGACTGGGACGGGACAAACGGCTGTTGGGGTTGTGAACTGGATGTTGATAATATGGGAGCGATCCTGCAACCCCTTGGCTACCAGGTGACGACACTGAAGACAGCCGAGGCAACTCGTGACAGGATTCTTTCTTCATTGTACCGTGCCGCTGAAAATTTGGTGGCTGATGATATTTTTGTCTTCTACTACTCAGGTCATGGCGGTCAACAGCCTGACCTCAATGGCGACGAGCTGGATGGGCAGGATGAAACACTTGTTGCCTACGACAGGGAAGTCATTGATGACAAAATTCACGAAGCACTGGCAAAGTTTCGTTCCGGTGTCCGTCTTGTCATGATCAGTGACAGCTGCAATTCCGGAACAAATTACAGAGGGAGGATGAATGTTCAGGTCGACGAGGAGGGGATATTCAGGCCCGTGGCAAAAAGATCGGCAAGAGAAGTCGACATCAAGGCACAACTTATCCATTTAGGCGGATGCCGTGACGGTTTCACCTCGTCGGGATACCAGGGTGGCGGCGCTTTCACGATCGCCTTATGTGAGGCGTGGCAGGGTGGCGCCTTTGCCGGAACTTTTCAGGATCTCCACAGCAGAATTTGCGAGTTGATCACCTCCAACCAAAGGCCTCAGTACAATGAGTATGGTCCTGTATCCGAGGACTTTCAAAAGCAGAGAGCATTCAGTGTGCCAAGCCCATCACCCGTTGAAGATTTTATCCAACTCCCGGTTATTGAAATGTCAGCAACGGAAGCCGAAATCAGTCATCCCGGTGAAAAGCATCATTACACGTTTTCCGTAGTAAAGGCGGGCAGATACACCATCGAAACGGAAGGCCGGACAGATATTATCATGAAGCTCTATGGGCCGGACAGCGAAACAAAACTGATTGCCCAGGACGATGACAGCGGCATGGGGATGAATGCCAAAATCAGCGTCGACCTTCAGTCCGGGACCTATTATGTCAGGGTACAGCATTACAATGGTGAGAGGGGTACTGGTCTTTACAGCATCAAAGTGAGTAAATAGTCCCATTAGATATTATGGTTGACAACAGTTAAGCAAAAAAGAGCTTAGGTCAATGAATTTAAATAGCGAATATAAAATCAGGAGACAACAATGTCAAAAGCCGAAGAAACTTTCAAAAAAACAATGAGAAGCAAAGCAGCTATAGATGCCGCTGCCAATGTTAAAAAGTTTTACGAGCTCATAAAGAGCGGAGTAGATCCCATGACAGCTTTTCTCCAGGTGTATATGGGAATTTATCATCTAGTTGCGCCTGGACCGCCACGCCCGGATTACCTCATGTCCCTCAGTGAACTTCATGTCGCCCTGAAAGATGCGCATTCATACTACTCGCAAATGAAAGACGAGTCCAAAACAAGCATTGAATTTATCGAGACGTTGTTGAATGAGCCAGACTACAAGTCACCTGGCTCCTGAACGACATGATCGCCAAGGTCCCGATGAAGGTCTGTTTTACCTTGACCGGGCGGCAAGTCAAGGTATTTGAAGAAAATACGTTCAGGTTGTTGTCAAAGGGAAATGTTGAATTTTAAAAAATTAAAAAAGGAGAGTGCCATGAAAAAATGCCTTTATTGTTTTTATTTTTTGATCATCGCTCTTGCAATACCACTGCTCACCTCCTGTGAAAAGGAAAAAACACAAAGTATCGGAGTTTACAATGTAACTAAATCCGGTGCCACTCGTGAATCGGCGGAGAAGCTAATAAAGTTGTTGCCGATCGATGAAGCTCTTTTGAAAGATGGTAGATTTATTGATAACAATGGTCGTATTGCAATCATCGATACAAAACGACATTTTTCTGTACCGACAAAAACCCTGGGCTATGAAAAGGATGACGAGGATGGGCAGCCAGTAGAAGCAGAAGCGCTGGATATTGAAGGGCTTAACAACATCAAGACAATAGACCCTAAAGTGGCCCAGGACACTTTCCTTGGAGCCCTGAAAAAGTCAGGCCTGCTGCCATCCGAAGGCGAAGCCCGTACCAAGAATAATTGGCTTAAAATTGTCGACAACAAAGGAAATATTGTCTCGAATACAGCCATTAATACCCGAGTTTCTTTTGATATTCACATAGACGAATTTCCTGTTGAAGGTCCCGGAGCCAAGGTCAGCGCCAGTTTTTTGGGCGATGGAGCAATAAGCCAGCTCAAACATGCCAACCGTAGCTTGAACAAAGGTGAAATGGTTACTCAGTTGAACCCGGACAAAGCAAAAGGGAACTGTGAAGAAATGTACAATCGGTCTGCTCCAAATGGTGGGTATCAGGAGCTAAATATAGAAACTCGTCTGTTTTACTACTCACCGCCCTTGAGCCAGGAAGGGGTACACACACTCATCCCCTATTATGAATGTTCTGGAACCGCAGCATTTGAAAAGCAAAGAATATCGCTTCTGCAATATTCCATTCCTGCGATAGATGATAAAAGATATGTACCGGCCATCAGCCTGGAAATGTCGATAAACGGGAGCAAGGTTGTCGCGACTGCCAAGATAGAGGGTGGTTCCCCACCCTATCAAATCCGCTGGAGTTCACCCAGCATCGGCGCCAAGGAAGGTGACACCAAATTGGAATACACACTTGCGCGTCGCAATAAAGAAATGCATGAGGTACTTAGCCTGGAAGTGATAGATAATAATGGTGTTTTTGTTCAAACCAGCCAGATTGTTAAATTTGATCAAACCCCTTTACCTGAACTTCTTGATTTTTCCGTCATGAAAATAGCGGGTGTACAAGATTATGGGACAGAAAACTCAGTTTACAATCAATTCGGTGGCCTTGAGCAAGGCTTTAAAGACCAGATGAATGCCGACGGCATTGTCCGACGGTTTTCATGGAGAGGACTTGCTGCATGGGAGCAAGACTTCAAAGAACCAGAGGATAGCAAATGGATTGATAACACGGATATTACTTTTTATGTCGGACATGGCAATGTCGGTTATTTCACTTTTGAGAATAACACTCATGATGATTCAAGACTGGATAATAATGATGCAACCGGCGACTGGGGTGACAAGGATCTTGAGTGGCTGGCCTTGTATTCTTGCAAAGTAATGGGTAAAGGCGGCGATGGGCAGGAACCGTTCAGAAACTGGAAACAAGAATTTGACGGGTTGCATTTACTACTCGGATTTCATACTAACGCACGACCAAATAATCAATTTTCAGGCAAATTTGCCAGTAACATGCTCTCATCCAACATGACCGTTTGCTCTGCCTGGTTCGATGCCATTGATGATCACCAGCCAAACGATCGGGAAGGCATTGTTATGGGCGTTTTCAGAGCAAGTGATAATGCCTGGAATTATAATGACCATTTCCATGGCAAGGGTTCAGTTGGGCCGGACATACGCGGCAGCAACATAGGCTTGGGGTGGTATGTAACCGGCCCGTAGGCAATACACCGTTGAGACCACAATGGGAATAAACTCGGACTGGGAAAAGCGTCGGCTTTTTCCAGCCGATTATCCCGAAGCTGAACAAAGGAGAAAAAATGTCACGCAATCTTAACACTCTCGTCCCTGAATTTAAGTCAAAAATTGAAGAGCTGATGATTCTATGTGAGCAATCCGGTTACACAATGCGCCCGTTTTACACTCTCCGCACCCCCTTTGAACAAGGGAAACTTTGGAGGCAATCGAGATCAACAATAGAAATTCAGCAAAAAATAGCGGAATTAAAAAATAACGGAGCAGATTTCCTGGCACACTGTATAGATAGTGTCGGCCCTCAATATGGTCGTCACGTAACAAATGCAATTCCTGGATTTTCTTGGCATCAATGGGGTGAAGCGGTTGATTGCTTCTGGCTTTTGGATGGAAATGCCGAATGGTCGACGAGGAAAAAACTTAACAGAGTAAATGGCTATGTCAATTACGCAGAAAAAGCAAAATCACTGGAATTGACTTCGGGAGGTTTCTGGTCATCATTTAAAGATTGGCCGCATGTACAAATGCGAAAAGAATCAAATTCGAACCGCGTATTTAGTCTGCAAGAAATAAATCAGGAAATGGAAAACAGATTTGGCAATTGAGGCTTAAAAAAGGACGAAGTTAATATCATTTGTTAAATCCATACAAAGGAGGAAAAAAATGGCATTATCATTGACTGAATTTCCATCCACCGCGGAACTTCCTTACGAACATATGAGGGATAAAGTACAAAATGGCGATGTACTGATATGCTCGGGTAACGGTATTTTCTCCTCCATGATCCAGCAAGCTACAGAGAGCATTTGGAGCCATGTCGGCTTTATTCTTCGATTAGAAGAAATAAACCGTGTAATGTTGCTTGAAAGTGTGGAGCCAATTGGAGTGCGAACAATTCGACTTTCCAAGTATTTGACCGGCTATGACGAAAAAAGAAAAAAGCCATATAAAGGAGGTTTGGCTATCATTCGTCATGGTCAATTTAAAAAACTTGTTAAACAGAAAAAACTTAAACAACTGGCTCAATATGCGGTTGAGTATTTTGGACACCCCTACGACAAAGACGAAATCGCGAAAATCGCGGCCAGAATCCTGGCTTCCAAAATTCCATTTACATCAAAACAAAAACGGAAAATTAAACGGGACAGTGAGTTTATCTGCTCGGAATACGTAGAGCGTTGCTATGCTGAAATCGGCATTAAAGTTAAATGGAACCGACTCGGCTTTATAGCCCCATCAGATTTTGCGGCAGATCCAAATTTTAAACTTGTCGGGGTCTTAAAAAAGAAGTGACAGGCCCAGCTGGAGTTTAAGGTGAAAAGACAATTGTCTCTCACCTTAAAAAAACATGTATCGTGCCTGAGGCTCAAGGTGGTGGCAACCCAATGTCATTAACTTAAGGACTTCTCCG
>JAYEPA010000178.1:0-2787 GCA_034723545.1 Thermodesulfobacteriota bacterium
CCCGTAAAAAGTCTTTTTTTCACCACAGAGCACACAGAGAGCACAGAGAAATTATCTTTATTCAATTAGTTACCTCTGTGAGCTCTGCGTGCTCCGTGGTGAATTTGTAGTTTTTACGATATCATCAAAGTTAAGAGACTTAATAAACCATGCCGGATTATCGATGAAACCGTTTTGGGGGCGGTTATTGCTTTTTTACCGTCATGCGGCGGATTACGCTTCGCTAATCCGCCCTACTCAGTACAAAGCTATTTTGTTACTCTTATCATAAACGCCGGGATTTTCACCCCGGTTAGGATGCTGAATAGTTACGAAGGAGGAAAATGATTATGTTTTTCAGCCCCAAAGCCCAGGAAAATCTGTGGAAGGATATCCAGAATTCCCTTACGTCGGAATTCGTTGAGGAGTTCCTGCAGGCTCTGTTGAACCTGATGAAGATCATGTTTGTCATCAACCATGAATACAGGGAAAATATAATGAAATTTAACGGCCGTTACCAGTTTTGCAGCGAAGATGGCAAGGTGACCATGGCTGCTGTTTTTTCAGACGGCAGGATGAGGGTGTTGGAGAAGATGATCGATCATCCCCACATCACAATCACCTTTCGTGACGGACAGACATTGCTGAATTTCATGATTTCGCCTCGCCAGGATATCCTGGGCTCCATGTTGAGGCATGATGTGCGCACGAAAGGAAATCTGAATTATCTCTATAAATTCGGTTATATGGCCAAGAAACTGCAATTAATGATGCCACAGCCGTGAAAAAAGGTTTCATCGGCGATATTGGCCGCTATGCCGTTCACGACGGTCCCGGCATCAGAACAGCCGTATTTTTTAAGGGATGCGCCCTGCATTGTCCCTGGTGCCACAATCCTGAGTTTATTTCGCCAAAGGCTGAAATTGCCTTTTATCCCCGGCGCTGCATCGGTTGCGGAGATTGTCTTGCGGTCTGTCCCGAAGGCGCGTTGACCGGCGTAAGCCCGGTGCGGATTAATCGCTTCCTCTGCACCGGCTGCGGACTTTGTACTGAAGAATGTCCGGCAAAAGCCCTTGAGCTTGTGGGCAGAAGCTATGATCTTGAAGAGCTTGTCGAGATACTGCTGCGGGATCGGCTTTTCTATGAAACCTCGGGCGGAGGGGTCACCCTGTCGGGCGGCGAACCCACCGGTCAGCTTGATTTTATTGCCTCTCTGTTGCGGAGACTGCAGGAAGAAGGAATTCATACCGTCATTGAAACCAATGGTTTTCTTCCCTGGGAAGAGTTTGAGGCCAAGTGTCTTGACCACCTTGATCTTATCCTCTTTGATGTCAAAATTGCTGACCCGGATGAGCACCGGCGAGTAATCGGCGTAAACAACGATCTCATCCTGGCCAATCTTGCCCGTCTCCTTGCGGTCAGGCCGGAAGATGTGGTTGTCCGCATCCCCCTGATCCCGGGATACACGGCGACAAAAGAAAATATCCAACGCCTTGCCGATTTGTTTCGGGATATGGAGGTGCGGCGTTGTTCCCTGCTTCCCTATCATCCATATGGTCTTTCCAAGGCGGTAAAGATCGGTCGCAAACAAGTCGACTCTTTGCCGAAAACCCCCATGGCCCGCTTGGAACTTCTGCAATGGCAGAGTTTTTTCACCAGTATGGAGATGATTGCTCCCTGAAAAGGGAGCAGTAGTTCCGGCATGACAATTGTCCTTGGGTCTATGGGGTAAAAAAAATGCGGAATTGTTCATATTTCGCTCCGTCTCCTCAGAGCTTTCCTCCATCAACAGGGGTGATCTTCGCTTAGGAGCTGGAAATGAATAAGTCATTGGAATTTGCGCCTTGATTCAGGGGAGAATATTTTTTTTGGGGATTGCCAGGATCAATTTAAGGAGATTTTTTGCTATGTATACTCTCGGGTAGCCTTAAAGAGAATCAGGAAGAAGGTTAACATCCTGTCTTGAAAATGTTGCTGAGGTTGCCATTGGACATACCCTCAACTGCCTGATATAAAACTAATCAACTATACACACTGGAGCTGTCCATAAAGACTGCTATGCCATGGATTCGGGAGTTGAAGCGGAATACATTAGTCCATAAGAGGTGGAAAAATGAAATATTCAACATATAACCCAAGCAATATTGAAGAAATTAAACAGTTATTCACTAATACCTTTTCAGATTCAGAAGGACAATCAGAAGGCTTGGTAATAGGAAACTTAGCCTATGATTTAATAACTAGTACTGATGTTCATGATTTTTATTGTTTTGTAGCCACTGAAAATGAGCAGATCATCGGTAGTATCATTTTTTCTAAGTTGACGTTTGAAAGTGAGGTTAATGCTTTTCTTTTATCTCCAGTCGCAATACATACAAGCTATCAAGGAAAAAGAATAGGTCAGAAGTTGATTAATTTTGGCCTTAACACCTTAAAAGAGAATGGAGTAGAGCTGGCGTTTACTTATGGTGATCCTAATTTTTATTCTAAAGTTGGATTTAGCCTCATTGATGAAAAATTGGTAAAAGCCCCCTTGAAATTATCGTACCCAGAAGGGTGGTTAGGTCAATCATTGGTTAGTGATAAAATTGAATCAATTAAAGGTAATTCTTTTTGTGTAGAGGCACTTAATAAACTTGAATTATGGTGAAAAACTCAGGGTCAGGTCTTGAAATGTTACATTTTATTTCTTGTTTCCAACATCAACATATCTCCCAAAAGAGACGCACAATGCAAGAAATATATAATTTAAAGAACGACCCCTGTTGTCCCATTTTTGTAAAACAAAATTACGAGTTTTCTGCCAAG
>JAYEPA010000179.1:0-2764 GCA_034723545.1 Thermodesulfobacteriota bacterium
GCGCACACCTTGACACCAGCCTCTAAAGCCCCACGGGCAATAGCCTCATTTCCCATAAGAAGCACGATTTTTCCGGGTGCGTCCTGGGCAATTGTGCTCATATCCTAATCTCCTGGGAATGCTTGTTTTAAAAGATTGCTGTTGGTTTCTAAAATGTATGATGATATGAATAAATAAAAAAGTATTATATGGAAATAACTGAATGTAAAGGAAAAAGAATTTTATGATATCGCAATGGAGGTTGGGATTTTGGGCTTTGACATTAGCCCTGTTAGATAAAAAGGAGAGATGGAATGACTTATGATAATATTCTTTATGAGGAGAAAGAAAAAATTGGATTACTCACATTGAACAGACCCGAAAAGCGAAATGCATTATCAGTTGAGCTCCTTAGGGAGTTTTCTTCTTGCCTAAGAAAGGCGGACAAAGAAAAAAACGCACATGTGATCATTGTGAAAGGCGCAGGCCCTGCCTTTTGCGCGGGACATGATATGAAAGAGATTCTTGACAATGAATTGAATGATATCCGTCATCTTTTTCAGACTTGTCTGGACCTGATGATGCTGATTCATTCCATTCCACAGCCCGTCATTGCACAAGTCCATGGGATCGCCACAGCTGCAGGTTGCCAGCTGGTAGCCGCATGTGATCTGGTGATCGCGGAAGAGAGTGCCCAGTTTGCCACCCCGGGTGTCAAGATCGGCCTTTTTTGTACAACACCAATGGTCGCCCTTAGTCGGGTGGTTGGACGGAAGAAGGCGCTGGAGATGGTTCTTACCGGAAATTTCATAAGCGCCCAGGAGGCTATGGCACACGGTTTGGTCAACCGGGTGGTGTCGGGGCAGCGTTTAGAAGGTGAAACGTGGAAATTTGCAAAGGAAATTGCCCAATACAGCCTTGTAACCGTGGGCCTTGGCAAGCAAGCATTTTACCAACAGATTGAGATGAATGAAAAGCAGGCCTATCAATACGGCAAGGAGGTAATATCCGCTAACGCTGTCATGGCCGACGCCGTGGAAGGAATGAGTGCGTTTTTTGAAAAAAGAATCCCGGTCTGGAAAGAGAAATGATTATCCAAGGTGTCTTATTTGACTTTGACGGGAACTTAACAGTCCCCGGAGCCCTTGATTTTAGGAAGATTTTCTCAATAAGCCATCGTCCTGTTTTTCGAGAAGACGTTATATAGGCCCATGAAGTCAAAGGCCAACCTGAATAATGTTTCTAAACATAAGGTAACCGTTCACAGGTTCAGGGTTCAACGTTCAGGGTTAAGGACAAAGAAGGGATTGAAGACCCGAAGTCCTTGTTAAAAATGCTCATTTTCCCTAGTAATTGCCAATTTAGCTCCAAATTTTGGATTAGGCCTGACGAAGCTGACGCTTTTCTCATAAATACGTAACCCAAATGCACTCCGTGGACGAGAATTGAACCTTGAACCCCTGAGCCTTTGAACACGTGAACGGTTACAACATAAGTGTTATTAACAGAGGGGGATAGTTATGAACGTATCCAATATCATTAAACGCCATGTAGCTGAAATTCCTGAAAAAACGGCTATTATCTTTAATGATCGCCGTATCTCTTACTCCGAACTGGATGGCCTGATCAATCAGGCTGCGGATGGGCTATTAAAGATGGGTTTGAAGCGGGGAGATGTGCTTTCTCTTTTTATGCCCAGCCTTCCGGAGCTGATCATCGGTTATTTGGGGACGGTTCGAGCGGGAATTACCGTGAACGTAGTCAATGCCATGCTCCGGGAACAGGAAGTAGGGTACATCCTCAAGGATTGTCAAACGCGTGCGGTAATTGTGGACTATACGCGACTCCCTATCATTGAATCGGTGAGACACGAGCTGGAATCCTTGGAGAAGGTTATTGTACATGGAGACTCGGATGGGGACAAATACCCTACATTTGAATCAATTCTGGCTAAGGGTAGTGACAAATTCGAACCAGAAGGGACCAAAGGGAGCGACCTGTGCCATCTGATGTACACATCGGGCACCACCGGTTGGCCAAAAGGCGTTATGGCCACTCACCTCAACATTTGGCACAATTCCACTGAGTTCGGGAAGGTTCACTTCAAACCGGGAGACACTATCATGGTGGCTACACCTATCTTCCACTGCTGGGGCCTTATCAACGGTACTTTCGGGATGCTCTCAAGAGGCGGTACCGTGATTACGGTGGAGCGTTTTTATCCTGATCAAGCACTGAACGACATTCAACGGCTGAAGCCAACGGTTTTCCAAGGGGTTCCACCCATGTACAACCTCATGCTCAAGGACCCGGGACTTGATAAGAGGGACATCTCTTCGGTCGTATTTTGCCTGTCAGCGGCCACTAAAATGCCTGAGAACCTGATCCGTCAGATAGAGGAGTCCTTAGAATGGCGTTACGCAGAGGCATGGGGACTCACAGAATCCTCCTGTGTGGGCACGACTGCTCCTTATACTGAGACCCGAATCGGCTCCTGCGGCAAGGGGATGGATGATGCCGAGATCAAGGTTATAGATGAAAAGGGCAACACATTACCAACCGGTGAACAAGGAGAATTGTGCGTTAAGGGCACTTGCGTCACTAACGGCTACCTCAACAAACCGGAGGCTACAGCAGAAGTCTTTGATTCGGAAGGTTGGTTCCGTGCGGGCGACATTGCTTACATGGATGAGGATGGGTATGCCTACATTGTTGACCGGAAAAAAGACATGATCAACGTGGGCGGCGAAAAAGTATTTCCTTCGGAAGTGGAGGACATGATGCT
>JAYEPA010000180.1:0-11043 GCA_034723545.1 Thermodesulfobacteriota bacterium
AATATTCCGAAAAACTCGGTCTGTAACTGTTCAGATGTGCTTCATATTCGTTCATTTCGGAGTCTACGCTTACCTGGGCTTTGAAGCATACTAGTGTTATTCGAGAAGGCCAAATATGGGCGAAGATAAGGTGCTGGTGAACGCTTATCAGTTGGGTAGGGAGTGCATGAAGGTTAGTGGAGAGTTTATTTTTTTGGGGGATGGGAGATATTTCATAGCCCTTGATATGCCGCAAAGAGAGTCTGTGATTAAATTTTTAAGACCAGATGGGCCATTGACTGTCCGGCAAAAAGGGTTGCGGGGATGGTTGCTTGATCATTTTCTCAGAGCAAAACTCATTAAGAAGGCCGCTCTGGCTGGTCGGGTTTTTCGGATGCTTTATCAGTCAGAGGATATCGATATGTCTACTTGTTTTCCTGAAACAAAGATTGTCGACGAAGTCGATGTTCGTTTTGCATGGGAAGGTCAGGCTAAACGGTATCAGGGCCCTGCCTACATTCAACGCCGGGTCGAAGTATTTGGTAATGATACACCCCTGGATTCGTTTAATTGGGATGCAATTATCGAAATTCAGCACTATCTGTGGGGGGCTGGCGTTGGTCTGGGAAGCGGTGCGGAGACCTGGGGACCAAAAAACTGGTGCCGCACGAAACAAGATCAGGTCAGGCTGGCTGATCTCAGCAGCTTGACCCAGGACAAAAAACGTGTAGCTAAACGTCTGCACAGTGCAACACGTCAAAAGCGCCGAAAGCAACTGGAACGATTCCAGCCGGTTCGGTGCCGGGAGCACATCGATCCATACCTTGCATATATTGGGAAATATCTTAACCAGGAATCGCTTAACCAACTATGGAGAGCGGGATTTTAACTGGTTATTTGGGTTATGTTTCGTGATCAACAATTCACGGTGAAAGCCTATAATGGCCCTGTGCCATGCACAGATAATTTAGAGGGATGGATTACAGCTTAAACTCTTCTCCAAGGTAGATTTTCCTGGCTCAGCAAATTCCAGGATTTCTCCTACATAAACGAACTGTTTTTTGCAAAGAATGATTTAACGGGATTGATAATAGTATGGGTTTATATCTTTATTTTTTACATGAATGCCCTGTGCAAATCTGGGGTCTTACATCACAACAACGGATAGAGAGGGTATTAAAAGGAATTGCTGGAAGCTGTACCGCGAAGGAATTCAATAATCTGTCAGACAGCGACTCCGTTCTTCTCCTGCGTGGGGACTATCTGTTCGACGACCGGTTGGTTAAACATCTGGCTGCAGCGCAGAATATGACCTTGCATCTCAACAGCGGACAACAAGAGGTGACTGTTGCCGCCCATGTTCCTGCAGGACTTGCACGGCAAGCCCTTGGCTTTATGGAAGACAAGACAAATACCGGACCTCTGCCCGGTGTGCAGAGCCAGACTTTGGCCACCATATCTATTTCCTTCCAGGAAAAGTTACGCAAGTCCGAACCACCCTTTGTGCTGCCAATTTCAACAGAAAAAAAACAAGCTCTCGAGCGACGGCTTTTTGATTGGTCTTACAAGGGGATAACCGATCTGGTGACAAAATGGGCCTGGCCGCATCCGGCTCGTTGGGTTGTAGGACAGTGTGTACGCTTCAATATTCGGCCTAACTATGTCACCCTGGTTGGCCTTCTGCTGGTTATATTTGCCGGGATTTCTTTTGCCAATGGCCAGTACGGCAGGGGCCTGCTGGCAGGATGGTTGATGACCTTTCTGGACACTGTGGACGGCAAACTGGCCCGCGTTACCGTTACGTCAAGCACGTTCGGTCACTATTTTGACCATATTATCGACTTAATCCACCCTCCCATCTGGTATATCCTGTGGGGTCTCAGTTTGACCGCTGCCCAGCTTTCCGGCTTGGGCTTTTCATTGAGTACCCTTTTTTATGCAATGATGATCGGTTATGTGGTTGGCCGTTTAGTCGAAGGATCATTCCAGTGGTTTTTGGGCAGGTTCGGTCTGTTCTGCTGGCGGCCATTTGATTCGTATTTCAGGCTGATCACGGCCAGGCGCAATCCGAACATGATTTTTCTGACCATAAGTTATCTTATAGGACGTCCGGAACTGGGGTTGCTGGCCGTTGTTTTTTGGACGGTTGCAACTACGATTTTCCTTCTTTTACGATTAATGCTGGCCGGTTACATACGATCCAGCCAGGGACCGCTCAAGTCATGGCTGGCAGATGCAGACAAACCAAAATATAACAAATCCCTTGCCGTGCGTCTGTTCACCCGGCATATTGCCGGTTAATTTAGTCCCTTAGAAATTGTTTTCGTTTTATTTATGGCAAAAAATTCAAAAACTTCTTTGAAACAAACAACTCGAAGATCTCTCGCAGTTCGCTATCTGCCTCTACTGTTAAGGGACTTATACCCGTCAAGCGAGTACTAAAAAAGAGTCCTAAAAAAACATGATGTTTTATTCCACTTTAGTGGGTTAGGACAGCCAACTCTTATCCCTTCAATGATATGGCACCAGTAATTTCGGAATCCGGCAATGGACCACGTATCGGAGTACTCACCAACCCCCTGAGCGGCAAAAACCGTAAAGGACTGGAAACCATTTCCCAAACGATCAGTGAATATCCCCGGGCAATTCAGCATAATGTCAAAACACCCCGGGATGTCCACGACGTACTGATTGATTTTGCCGGTCATAATGTTGATCTGGTCGTCATAAGCGGTGGCGACGGGACCGTCCAGGCGGTTTTGACGACCCTGTTTCATCACCAGCCTTTTACAACCCAGCCACAACTCATTGTCTTGGAAGCTGGTACGACCAACATGATTGCCGGGGATGTCGGCGTATTAGGGGACCAGAACAAAGCATTGCATCGTTTGTTTAAATGGGCTCAAACCGGCAGCGCTGGAGTCACGAAAATACAAAGGCCGGTTATTCGTCTGCAGGTTCCCGGGCATGAAGTGAAATGCGGCATGTTTTTCGGAGCTGCTTCCATCAGCCAGGGCATTCAATATTACCACAAAAATCTGCACAACAAAGGGCTACGGGGTTTTCCTGGGATATGTTTTACCCTGGCCAGATACTTATGGGCAACCATCTGCACACACCGCCAATCTGCTCCAGCCACCAGAATAGAGTATGGCTTGAACAGGCAACCGCTGCAAAAAGAAATTTTTTTGTTATTATTTGTCAGCACACTGGAACGGCTGTTTTTCGGAATGTGCCCCTTTTGGGGGAAAGAAAATGGATCGCTGCGATTTACAGCAATCCGGTCACCAGCCAAGTACCTGCTGCGACTCCTGCCTTTTTTATCAAGAGGCAGGCAGACCAGCAAAGGAACACCGGAAAATGGCTATTATTCCCACAATGTGGATGAGGTAAAGCTTTTTCTTGACAGCCCCGTTGCCTTGGACGGTGAAATTTACATACCCCAATCTATGCAGGAACCAACCGTGCTGCAATGTGGTGGCATAGCAACTTTTTTGCGCTTATAATAATGGTAAACGTTCACCAGCACCTCATCTTCGTCCATTTCGGAGTCTCGCACACTCGCTTACCTGGTCTTCTCGAATAACACCAGTGCGGAGTCTGCGCTTTGCTCCGCTTACCGTTCGAAGGCCCAGGTAAGCGTAGACTCCGAATGGAACAAATCTAAGGCACTGGTAAACGTTTACAGGCATGAGTTTATCGAAAATTTGTACTCCCTGTGAACAGTTACTAATAATGCAGATCCCGACAGAACTTCTTCATGCTTTACAGCAAAATTCTTCCAGAGATCCGTCACCGGCAGTCAGTCTCCTGGTTGAAGAGATCCTGGACCGCTACGGTGACGCTGTGCGGGCCATACTCTTTTATGGATCCTGCCTGCATAAAGGGGAAGACCTCGATGGACTTTTTGATTTGTATGTGCTGGTTGATACCTATGATTCCGTCAATAAAAAATCCATGCTGGCGACCTTAAACAAGTTGCTGCCGCCAAATGTATTTTATCTGGAAGTCCCCTATAATGAGCAAACTGTTAGAGCCAAATATGCCATATTATCGCTGAGCGACTTACAAAAAGGCACATCCCGGAACTGGTTTCATTCCTATCTATGGGCACGATTTTGTCAGCCCACCGTAATGGTTTACGTATGTGACGAAAAAATTAAAAATCAGGTAAATATTGCCTTTGCCCAGGCTGTTATTACCTTTGTAACCAGGGTGTTGCCGCGTTTGCAGCCGAGATTCACTATCCGTGAGTTATGGCAAAAAGGTCTCGAGTTGAGCTATAAGGCTGAATTCCGCCCGGAGCGTCCGGATCAACAGGTCCGGTTATACGATGCAACACCAGACTACTTTAAAGACATCACCTGTATGGCATTGAGTCGTTCGCCCTACCAAGTCACTATTGACATCGAGGAAAAGACCACCATGTGTCACGCAGAAATGCCGGCCCGGACGCGCCTGTTATCCCGCATGACCTGGGCAATTCGAATTATACAGGGTAAAGCTCTTTCTGTTTTGAGGCTCGTTAAAGGCACGCTTACGTTTGAGGGCGGGGTGGATTATATTCTGTGGAAGATTAAACGGCATTCAGGTGTGAGCATGGAAGCAAGCCCCTTTCTGAGAAGACACCCTCTGCTGGCCATGTGTGTGTTGTCCTGGCGTTTATATCGGCGTGGAGGGGTTCAATAATCCCTTGTCTAAACCAGATAAACCGGAAAATAAATTAAGGTTTTAAGGATTCTTTTTTGTGCCCCTGTGAGGGGTGTGAGTGTCTTGGCAGTAGAGGCGGATAGCGAACAGAAAGACCTTCGAGTAGTTTATTTTAATGGCAAAATCTTCTTTAAACGAAATTCACTTTGGCGGCCCTGATATGGAGCCGGGGAAATTACGGAATCTCCTGGCAGAACGTGTTGCGTCAATGCCGGCCGGAGGAACGATTGACTGGGTCATCTATTATTTCAGGGATCGGCGACTGGCGGAGTTATTGCTCAAAGCGAACCGCAGGGGTGTTAAGGTTTCCGTGACACTGGAAGGCAGTCCGCGTACATCGTATGCCAATGATGCTGTGATTGCCATGCTGGCCGGACCGGAAGGCTTGGGCAAAGGATTACGTACCCTGACATTTCCGGACATCCCAAGTCTTTCGGGACGAACCAGGAAGCCCCATCTGCATGAAAAGATTTATTGTTTTTCCCACCCGGAACCAGTAGCATTCATCGGGTCTTTTAACCCATCAGGGGACAGCCCGGAGGAAGACCAGACGATTATCAATGAGATTGGCGATCAGGACCGGGGCCATAATGTACTGGTCGGCCTTTACGACCCACCCCTGGTAAAATGTTTAGTCGACCATGCCAGGATGATCAAGCGAACACAGAGTTCTCTATTATACCGTTTTTCCTTCTTGGCCAATAAAACGTTTAAAGGAAAAGATACCGAGATCCACTTCTGGCCGAGATCAAGTCCGCATCCGGTAAGAAAATTCCTCAGTCGAATTGCTCCTGGAGCCCGTATCCGAATAGCCGCTTCTCACCTCAAAGGCAGATCCATAGCAAGGACATTGATAAAAATTGCCCGTCAGGGGGCTCAGGTGGAAGTGTTGGCAGAGTCGACGAATAGACGGGTGCCGGCAGAGATTGAAAAAATGATAAAAAATGCCGGCATTTCATTGCAAAGAATCAGCCACGCCGACGGACTGCCAATGCACAACAAGTTTATTCTTGCGGAAAAAGATGACCGACAATGGATTATATTCGGCAGCTTTAACTGGACAACACGTTCATACTGGCTGAACCATGAGGTTGGAGCAATCTCCACTAACCATGAACTTTTCAATGCCTTTGCCGGACGTTGGGAAGCATTAAAGGCCCAGGCTGTATAACAAAACTACAGACCTCGTAAAAAAACTTTTTGTTATTGACTGCAAACCCTTTGCTGACAGGGAATCTGATCAGATAAGCGTAGACTTCGAAATTGGACAGTTGGTCTGGGTTTAAAGCTGCAGAGTTCAGGGTTCAAGGTTGCTGGTATCCTTGAGATAACGGGTACCCTCTTAACTCTGAACCTTGAACCTTGAATTTTGAACGAGACCCCGTGCAAATTTGCAGCAGAATGTCCAAAAAAACAGCATCAATTTAACGATGTCTGAAATAGGTATATTGATGAATAAAACGGCTTCAACATTGATCATCCCGGTGGAATCCCAGGTGCGCGAGATGGATGCTAAACTTCTGTTGTCCTGCGTTGCCGCTGAGCGGGGATTTCCGGTTATCATGGGCTCCCGGGCCTTTATCCATTTCAAGGTTGATGCAATCCCTCGGGGAGTTTACCTGGCCAAGAGCATGCGCACACTAAGTATCCGAATGTTCTCCATATTGCGTAAACTTGGCCATGAGATTGTTGCCTGGGATGAGGAAGGGCTTTTGCGGGAACCCGACCCGGAGTATTACCGGTGGCGGCTGTCGCCTTACACCGTGGCACAGGTATCCCATCTCATCGCCTGGGGTGAAGACGATGCGCAAACCTTGCGGAATTATCCTGATTATCCGGGCACGCCGATCCATATCACCGGCAACCCACGGATCGATATGATGCGCAAGGAGTTACGCGATTATTACCAGCCCAAGGTCAATGAGATCCGTGAACGGTTCGGGGATTTTGTCCTGGTGAATACAAACTTCAGCAAGGTCAATCATTTTTTTCCTGAGCTCAGTCCATTAAAGCAGGTATTGGAAGCGGAGAAGTCAGAAAAAGTCAATCAGTTTGATTCAGCATGGGGACGTCACAAGCTGCAACTGTTTGAAGCTTTTCAAATGATGCTGCCGGAGCTTTGCAAGGCGCTGCCCGATCTCACTGTGGTTGTCCGTCCCCATCCCGCCGAAAATCACGCTCCGTGGCTGGCCATTGCCAAGCGTTGCAACAATATTAAGGTCGTCAATGACGGCAGTGTTCTGCCTTGGCTGATGGCCTCTAAAGTGCTCATCGCCAACAGCTGTACGACCCAGGTGGAAGCTGCTGTTCTGGATCGACCTACAGTAAGCTATCAACCGGTTGCATCTGAAAATATCGATCACCAGCTGCCCAATGCTGTCAGCCACCAGACATTTTCTCTTGATGAACTGTGCAGCAAGGCAGTCGCCATTGTCAGAGGTGATCTCGGTCCACTGGATTACAATGAGCGCCGCGCCAGACTGGATCAGCATATTGCGGCGCTGGACGGCAGACTGGCAGCCGACCGGATTGTCGATGTCCTGGAAAGCGCTGCATACCAAGAAAGACAGCCGCCGACTTCATCATTGCCTAATTACCTGAGCGGCTGGATTCGTAACCGGATGCGGACAGCAAAAAAACATGTTAACATGAGGCGGCCCAGCCATCGCAACAACCTGGCCTATCATGCACACCGCTGGCCGGATATTTCTGTTGATGAGGTTGAAAGACGGATTGCGCGACTGGGCAATATGCTGGGCAGGTTTAAGAACATTCGGGTTACCCGGCACTCCAAGCACATTTTCCGAATTATCGGATAGGAGTTCTACGCCAAAAAAAGGAGATACGTTAGTGTATAAAGTAAAAATATACGGAGCCGGTTCCATCGGTAACCACTTGGCCTATGCCTGTCGATCCAAGGGCTGGAGCGTGGTAATTTGTGATATTGATCAACAGGCTCTGGATAGAACGGAACAGGACATTTACCCCGCCCGGTACGGGGAGTGGGATTCTGAGATTCAGCTGGTAACAGCAGACAACCTGCCTGATGAGGATTTTGATCTGGCTATCATCGGCACACCGCCGGATTCCCATATGGGCCTGGCAAAACAAATCCTGCAAAGCAGGCCGCCCAAGGTTCTGCTTATCGAAAAGCCGCTGTGTACCCCTTCACTGGAAGGTGCCCAGGAAATCGTTGATTTAAAAAACATCACAGGCACTTTTGTGGCGGTGGGGTATAACCACGTCCTGACCCAAAACTCGACGCGCGCGGCAGAAATATTAAATCAAGGTATAATCGGTCAGCCCATGACCATCAGCGCCAGATTCCGTGAGCACTGGGGCGGGATTTTCGGTGCACATCCCTGGCTCAAGGGTCCCCAGGACACCTACCTCGGTTACTATGAACAGGGCGGCGGCGCCAGTGGCGAACATTCCCACGCCATGAACATCTGGCAGCATTTTGCACATCTTGTCGGCTTTGGCAGGATCTCCACAGTTTCGGCAACAATGGATATGATCGACAACGGTGAGGTTAAATATGACCAACTCTGCCTGCTCAATGTCACGACGGAGTCTGGATTTGTCGGTGATATTGCCCAGGATGTGGTCACTGAACCGGCTCAAAAGGCTGTCCGCATTCAGGGCAGCAAGGGATTCGTGGAATGGTTTGTCAATGTTGACGGTGGGCACGATGCCATCCGCTACTGGGATGGAGAAGAAGAAATTCAGACTGAAAATATTGCCAAATCACGGCCGGATGATTTTAAAGGTGAGATTGAACATATCGAAGAAATCCTTAATGGCAGTTTTACGGGAGACTCACCCATATCCATAGAAAGGGGGCTTGATACCATGCTGCTGCTTGCGGCAGCTCATGCATCCCATCAGCAGGGCAGGGTGGTTAAAATAAATTACGAAAAAGGCTACAGCCTTGATGCCATTGAAATACTGTAATTCAATTTTTTGAGTTACGGTATGGTGCTGAATTGCTGTAGCTTTACGCTAACAGTTATGTGAAATGTAACAGGAGTGATTATGCAGGATTTTGACTTTAACGGTCTGTTTACATATGACCTGGCAAATAACCATCAGGGCGACATGGAGCATGCCCTGAATATCATTAAAGCATTTGGTGACGTCAACTGCGATGCTGGTGTTCGGGGGGCACTGAAATTTCAGTTTCGGCAACTGGATACATTTATCCACCCGGATTACAAAAAGAAAAAGGATGTGAAGCATATCCCCAGGTTCATGGAAACAGCCCTGACCAAGAAAGACTATGCCAAGCTGACGAAAGCCATTGTCGATAGCGGCATGTACACCATGTGTACACCGTTTGATGAAGAGTCGGTCGACATTATCCAGGAATTGGGGATAGAAATTATCAAGGTGGCCAGCTGTTCAGCACTGGACAGGCCCCTCCTCGAAAGGATTGCTGAAACAAATCAGCCGATTGTCGCCTCGACGGCAGGCCTGAGCATGACCCAGATAGACAGGCTGGTCAGCTTCTTTGAAAGCAGGAATGTGCATTTTGCCTTGATGCATTGTGTTGCTGTTTATCCGACACCAAGCGACAAGTTGAATTTAAATCAGATCGACTTGCTGAAAGAACGATTTCCAGGCATCCCCATTGGTTTTTCTACCCATGAAGACCCGGACGACTGCAATCCTATCATGATTGCCTGTGCCAAAGGTGCAACAATGTTTGAACGGCATGTGGGGATGAATACAAAAAAACACAAGCTGAACAAATACTCTTCTGACCCCGAACAGACTGCCAAATGGCTGGCCGCTTACAACGAGACCATGAAATCCTGCGGCGGTGAGAACCGTAGCCCGGCATCGCCTGAAGAGATAGCCTCACTGCGATCCTTAATGCGCGGCGTATACGTCAAAAAGCAGATTAAGAAAGATCAGAAAATCACCCGGGATAAGGTGTATTTTGCCATGCCTCTGCAGGACGGTCAGCTGGTCAGCGGTGACTGGTTCGAAGGCATGAAGGCGGATAAGGATTATGGTGCTGATAAACCCATTGCTGAAGCAGTTGCCAGTTCACCATTACCGGCAGAAGAGATTATCTATCGCATCATGCTGCAGGTCAAAGGCATGCTCAATGAGGCGAGGATTGAAATCGGCCGTGAAAGCTCGGTCGAACTTTCCCATCACTACGGTCTCGAACACTTCCGGGAATTTGGGGCGATCATTATCGATGTCATCAACCGGGAGTACTGCAAGAAATTGATCATTCAACTGCCTAGGCAGAAGCACCCCTATCATTATCACAAGGTGAAGGAAGAAACGTTCCAGCTGCTGCACGGCGATCTTGAGGTTGAGCTGGAGGGTAACCGCATCAAGCCCCTGCCGGGTGATACCATTCTTGTCAAACCCGGTGAATGGCATAAGTTTCACACCCTCGGCGGGGCGATCTTTGAAGAAGTCTCCACCACTCATTATAATGACGATTCGTTTTATGAAGATGAGCGGATCGCACGGCTGCCCCGTGAAACAAGAAAGACAGTCATTCCGAACTTGAGTGCTGTTGAAAAAAATCAGGCCTGATTGATCGGATGACAAGGAACATATGGCGATAAAAGTAATTGTCTTTGACTTTGATGGAACCCTGATCGAGTCAAACCAGCTTAAATATGATGCGTACTTTGAGCTGTTTCCCAAAGAGGGTCGTTTTACAGATGTCATTCGTTCCGTCTTGGCGGAAATGTATGAAGAGAGCCGCTATGTTATTATAGAGACGATCCTCAGGCGGCTTAATGAGATCACGCATGAAATTCTGCAGAAGCGATGTTCTGACCTGGCTGAGCAATACAATGATATTGTCCTGGCCGGCGCCAAGACATGCCCGGAAAAAGAAGGGGCTGAAGCCCTGCTTGATTCTCTGAAGGAAAAGTACAAGGTGTATGTGAGTTCAACCACTCCTGACACCCCCTTAAAGGAAATTATTTCCTTTAGAAACTGGGACAGCTATTTTGAAGATGCAATCGGATTTCCCCATAAAAAGGATCAGACCCTGGAACGAATACTGCGGTTTGAGAATGTGCAGCCCAGTGAAATTGTAGTTGTCGGCGACGGAAAATCCGACCACCAATCGGCTGCCGCAATCGGCTGCTTCTTTATTCATGTTACAGATAATTTCAAATTGGCAGAAATTGGTTTCATGATCGACGGATTGGGAAAACAAGTCGTTTGAAGGGCAAAATATAATATATGATTGGTAACTATTCAGCTGCACCTCATCTTCGCTCATTTAGGCCTGCTTGAGTAGCACAAGTACGCTTCGCAGACCTAAATAAACGAATCTAAGGCACATCTGAACAGTTACGGAACTGTGGTTATGCC
>JAYEPA010000181.1:0-11002 GCA_034723545.1 Thermodesulfobacteriota bacterium
GTCGTTTTTATAGAGCAGCACAAGTTCCGTGGCCTGTTTAAGGCGGGTTTTGGGAACCGCATATTGCATCAGAAGTTTGATCTCTTCAAGTTTGTCTTTAAGCATTTTTTTCTTCAGGTTAAGCTTGTAAAATGGCCTTTTCCGTTTCAGCCTTCAGCCTTGCGCCCTTAAGCCTTTTTTAATTTCTTTAATCCATTTTTTTGTCTCCGCTTTGATATCGTCAGCCTGGGTCAGGGCGGTGACCACGGCAATTCGTCGGGCGTTCAGTCTGGTTAATTCTTCGACATGGTGCAGTTTGATGCCGCCCATGACCGTAAACGGCAGATCCGAGTAGACGGAATATTCGGCTATCGCCTCCGGCCCGATAAAGGTGGAGATTGTTTTCTTTGTCTTCGTCGAAAAAAGCGGGCCGATGTTATAATACGAAGCACCCCTTTCTCTGGCGGTTGCCGCCTGCTCCTTTGTGTTGGCCGAAACGCCGATAATCAGATCAGGTGCGATTTTACGCACTTCTTGGGCCGGCAGATCCGTATCGCCCAAGTGAACACCGTCGGCATTGGCCAGCAGAGCAATGTCCACCCTGTTGTTGACGATGAAAAGAGCGCCGGCCTTCTCTGTCCTGGCGCGAAAGGCAAGGGCCTTTTCAAACAGGGCTCTGTCATCGGATATTTTATCTCTGAGCTGGACAAGGCGCGCGCCTCCGGCAAGGACATTGTCCAGCCATTCCAGGTCGGAACGGCCCCGGCACAGCGCTTCACATGAAACCGGGTAAACGGTCACTTCATTGGTGAAGATTTCCATTTTTTCCTGGTATGATTGATTTGATGATATCATTTTGAAATCGTTCGGCTTTACTTAGAAAATATCTTACTGATTGATTTTTCTGGCTTTTTGTGTTAAATTGCTAGCCGATTTGCCTCCATTTTGAACTGGATATTTCTTCCGGTCATCATCTTCGCTCTCTGACCTGGAAAGAATTCTCCTGTCATTTTATCTAACTTTTTTTGTTATTTGACCTTATATGAAAGTTCCTCATCGAGCACGCAGAGACTCAAAGAAAACAATCAGAGGATCTCTGCCTCTTTGGAATAATTTTCAGGCATCGTTCGCCCACAAGGGGCATTAAGAGGCTGCAAGCCATAGTGGTCAGGTCGATAATAACATAATTTAAATCAAAAAAGGTCTGTTTTATGTTGAATGATTTTATATCGGATGAAAAAGCCGAACTGAAAATCGACGGCAAGGTGTATCAACTGCCGATTATTATCGGAACAGAAGGCGAAAAGGCCATCGACATCCGGAAATTACGGGCTGAAACCGGTTGTGTCACGATCGATTCAGGATACATGAACACGGGTTCCTGCACCAGTGACATTACTTTCCTGGACGGCGAAAAGGGGATCTTGAACTATCGGGGATATGCCATCGAGGATTTGGCGAAAAACTGCACCTTTGTCGAGGTTGCCTATCTGCTCGATCATGGAAGTCTGCCCACTCAAAAACAGTTGGATGATCTAGGCCGTCTGCTGACCGGCTTCAGCATGATTCACGAGGATATGATTCATTTTTTTGATCATTTCCCTCCAAACGCGCCGCCCATGTCCATTCTGTCATCCATGGTGAATTCTCTCTGTAATTTTTATCCGGAAATGACGGAGAATCCCCTGGAGCAATTTGATTTGATGTCAGCCCGGCTGATTTCGAAGATTCGAACTATTGCCGCTTTTTCTTACAGGAAATCCATGGGGCAGCCCCTGGTCTATCCCCGCCATGATTATTCCTATTGTACGAATTTTCTCCATATGATGTTTGATTCGCCGGTCAATCCCTATGAGATCAATCATGATATCGTCATGGCCCTGAACAAGCTTTTAATACTCCATGCCGACCATGAACAGAATTGTTCCACATCCACGGTCAGGCTTGTGGGCAGCTCCAGGGTGAATCTCTATACGTCGATTTCTGCCGGCATCAGCGCCCTTGGGGGACCGCTTCATGGCGGCGCTAATCAGGCGGTCATCGAGATGCTTGAGGAGATCCATGCGAATGGCGGTGGCTACAGGAAATATGTCGAGCGTGCCAAAGACCGTAATGATCCTTTCCGTCTTTCCGGTTTCGGCCACCGGGTGTATAAGAGTTTTGATCCCAGGGCCCGGGTCATCAAGACGGCCTGTGACCAGGTCCTTGATGCTATTGGCATGGCCGGGGATCCTCTGCTTGAAATTGCCAAGAATCTTGAAGAGGTTGCTCTTCAGGATGACTATTTTGTTGAGCGGAATTTGTATCCCAACGTTGATTTTTACAGCGGCATTATCTACCGCGCCATCGGCGTTCCAAGCAACATGTTCACTGTCATGTTTGCCCTGGGCCGCCTGCCGGGCTGGATAGCCCAGTGGAAGGAAATGTGGGATGACCCGGATGGACGCATCGGCCGGCCTCGCCAGATTTATACCGGACAGACAAAGAGAGAGTTTATCCCCATTCAGGACAGGGTTGAAGGCTAATTGATTGCCTTAGAGACACCCGCACATCACCTTATAATTTTCACATTCGCGCTGGTTTATAAAAGGACAGGGTTCTTTTATAAACCAGCGTTTTTTGGGTCACCAGTACCGATCTTTAAAGGGTTCATTGCAACCGTTTCTGGAGATTTTTGTTCGCTGTCGCCTGCCTATTCTGACCCGTTTCCGTAATTTCAAATTTCCATAGCCGTCAGGATAAGAAAATTTCAATGTAACTATTCAGGTGGGCCACCAAATTGCCCCAACCACAGTTCTGTAACTGTTTAGAAGTGCCCCATATTGGTTCATTTGGGACTTCGAAGCATACTTGTGCTATTCGAGAAGGCCAAAATGGGACAAGATGGGGTGCTCCTGAATAGTTACCATTTCAACAACAATTAGCAGTTATCCCCTTGGAGCCCGGCCCTCCGGGCGATAAAATGCTGGGATGTAGCACCGATACACAATCTCCCACAGGGTGGGCTCCTACGCGTAACTTCCCGTTATTTTTACGGTACGGGTTAACCGAATGTTCCCCTACAGTTTACGGTTTTCGGAAAGACAAATCTGATAGAGACATCATCCTTGAGCCGCTATCCGTTAACTTTAGGCATGAATTCAAAAAATGAAAAAAGTCAGCATGACTTTGGCTGAAGATGAGTGTAATCACAAATTTATATATCGGCAATTTGCCGGTTAAACTGAAGATGGATTGACTATCAATTCGCTGTATGGTAAAAAAATATGTTTTTGGTACTGTCAGAGCACTGAGTTTTCCCAGGGGTTTTAGCCCTTGGTGAACTGTTACAAAATACGTAAGCGTTCACCAGCACCTCATCTTTGTCCATTTTGGCCTACTCGAATAGCACCAGTATGCTTCGCAGCCCCAAATGAACAAATATAGGGCACTGGTAAACGCTTACAGAACTGTGGTTTCCGTAAATTTGTCTCCCTATGTGAACGGTTACCCAAATACACTTGTTGAGAAACTGGAGTGAAGAGCAATGCGTACAAATATCGTCCACATTGGTGCCGGCGAGTTGACCTATGAGATCCGTAATATTGTCAATGTCGGACAGCAGTTAGAGAAATTGGGGGTTGAGACCCATTGGGAAAATATCGGTGATCCGGTGGCCAAGGGTGAAGCTATTCCCGAGTGGATGAAAGAGGTTGTCGCCGGGCTGGCCATGGAGGACTCTTCCTATGCCTATTGTCCCACCAAGGGCATGCTTGCGACCCGTGAGTTTATTGCCGATCAGGTCAACAGCCGGGGAAAGGTGCAGATTACTGCTGAAGACATTATTTTTTTTAACGGCCTGGGGGACGCCATCAGCAAGGTCTTCGGCATGTTGAAGCGGACGGCCAGGGTTGTTGTCCCGTCACCGAGCTATACCACTCATTCCTCGGCCGAGGCAAGCCACGCCGGTGATCGGCCGGTGACGTATCGTCTTGATCCCCACAACCACTGGTATCCGGATCTTGATGATCTGGAGAGACGGATCAAGTATAATCCCGCTGTTGCGGGCATTTTGATTATTAATCCGGACAATCCCACCGGAGCAGTGTACCCGGAGGCGATTTTACAGGGAATGGTTGATCTTGCCCGCAAGTATGATCTTTTTGTCATCTGCGATGAGGTCTATCATAATATCATCTATAACGGTAAAAAAACCGTGGCGGTCTCGGACATCATCGGTAATGTGCCGGCAATTATCATGCGCGGCATTTCCAAGGAGATGCCCTGGCCCGGATCGCGCTGCGGCTGGCTGGAGGTATATAACGGTCATGACGATCCTGTTTTTGAAAAGTATATTGCCTCGATAGTAAACGCCAAGATGCTTGAGGTCTGCTCAACCACCCTGCCGCAAATGGCAATGCCGAAACTGGTCAGTCATCCGGAATATGATGGGTATCTGGCTGAGCGGGTGGCCCGTTATGAGCGATATTCCAATATTGCCTATGACAGCTTGAAAGAGGTGAAGGGAATCCTGGTAAACCGGACCAACGGTGCTTTTTACATGAGCGTGGTTTTTGAGGAAGGGGTGATGAACCACCAGCAGACCCTGCCCATTGAGAAAGATGAGGTGCGCACGCTAGTAGAAAAGCTGGTCAGCGGCGATACTGTTTCGCTGGACAAGCGGTTTGTCTATTATCTGCTTGCATCAACCGGCATCTGCGTGGTGCCGCTTTCCTCGTTTGCCACTGAATTGCAGGGGTTCCGGATCACTCTTCTTGAAAGGGATGAGACGGCGTTCAGGATGATTTTTGATACAATTGCTGAAAGTATCCGTACGTATCTGGATTCGTGAATCGGGTTTTGATAAAGTTCAAAGGTTCAAAGGTTCAAGGAAATAACGACAGTTTTTGCAATACCAACAACCCTGAACCTTGAACCTTGAACATTCCGTTTTGAGACCCACGACAGAACTCCATGCCACGAGCATCATTCGCTCCTGACTCCTGACTCCTGACTTCTGACTCCTGCCTTTTTATTCCTTCCCACATATTGAAGCAGGTTCTTGTCAAGCATGCTCATCAGTTTGAGTCTTTTGAGTTTCTTTTCATCCTTTTCCCCGTTGACGTTGATGATGATCAGTCTGTTCATCCCCCTGCCATAGCTGTTGCTGTAATCGAAAACACTTCCTATCACTGCCAGCCGTCCTAATTTGATCCTGTCCCCGTAACGAAGCACAGCCTGGGTCACCTGGAAATCGATATTATCTTCCACATAATCAAGCAACAGCTTCTTTTTTGTTTTGCTTTGCTGCTTTTTTGACGTGAGCGGCCGGTGGAGATGATCAAGGTCATGGCGGATATCAGGAGTAAGAAAGTCGTATCCGTTGATAAAGGCCTCAATGGGCTTGCTGTCATTCACGCCGGTGATCAGCAATACCGGAGTGTGGAGATAACGCACGCCATAGTCGACCGCACCGCCTGACAGGAGTAACTGATTCCCCAGATTCCGAACAGGAAAAATTTGATTGATCCTGTTCTGCAGAATGGAATGTGCCTGCAAACGGGCATCTGCGTCAGCCAGCCAGGTGAGACAGGGCCCCCTGTTTTTTGTTTTTTTCGCTGTTTGTCCGGAGCCGGCTCGATTGGTCTCCAGGATGTTTGCCAAAACCTTAAAAGGCGGGATTCCTGCTCTATACTTGGGGACAGGACGCATTTCCGTTCGGCCAATGGTGGAGGAGGCGCAAATCAGGGAAAAAATGAGAACAAAGGCGGTAATCGTTTTTTGCATAGGTGGTCGTTGTGGGCTTAAGGATGACGGTATAAGGAAAAAGGGCCTTTTCCCCTTAGCCTTATGCCTGATACCTTTTGTTATCGGCACATTGAGCAAAAAACAAAATTAAACTCTGTGAATTTTGTGAATCTATGAGGAATTAATTTTGCAAGCTTGTTGGGCTTTTTGTCATGAAGATGAAATCAGATGAGCAGACAGGATGGTGTGAAATTAAGTTATTTCATTGGAATGATTGATTATTACTCTTTTGTTCCAAAAGGAAGTTGTCTCACTTGACAGTGAAAAGGAGCATACTTATTGTTGACCTCAGTGTTAAACCGGCAAAGTAGGAATTAAAAATTATAAATTAGAAATTGAAGGATGAATCGAATCAGACAACTTCCTGCAATTCCTAACAAGGAGTGATTGGTGGCGGAACAGGAAAAAAATACGGCAGAGACTCCGGAGACCGAAGAGACGGAACAGACGTCTGCCGGAGTTGAATCTGAAGAGAACGTAGAGGAAGAATTCCTTGAAAGCGAGATCGAAGAGGCTCGTCGTGAAGCTGACGAACATAAAGACAGGCTGTTGAGACTGGCTGCCGAGTTTGAAAATTATAAAAAGAGGATTGAGCGGGAAAAATCCATTGCCCTGAAGTATGCCGAAGAAGATTTCCTCAAGGAAATGCTGCCCACCCTTGACAATATGGGCCGGGCCATTGAGGAATGTAAAAAAAATGGCGATGCTTCGGACCTGCTCGCAGGGGTGGAGTTAACATATTCAGTTTTACAGAACACCTTGAAAAAGTTCGGTCTTGAGCCCATTGACAGTGTGGGACAAGTTTTTGATCCAAACTTCCATGAGGCCCTTGCCATGGAAACCAGCGATGAAACTGAAGAAAATATTGTCATGCTGGAATATGAAAAGGGGTACATGTATAAAGAACGGTTGCTCAGGGCTGCCAAGGTTGTTGTCTCAAAGGGAAGTCAGGCCGACTGAAAAGCGAATAATTTTAATCATTTTTTTGTAACTATATTATAGGAGCCTATCATGGGAAAAATAATAGGAATAGATCTCGGAACAACAAATTCATGCGTAGCAGTCATGGAGGGCGGCGAGCCTAAGGTAATTACCAATGTTGAAGGCAACAGGACAACCCCGTCGGTTGTCGCTTTTACGGATAAGGGTGAACGACTTGTCGGCCAGGTGGCCAAGCGTCAGGCCGTGACGAATCCCGACAAGACCATTTTTGCAATGAAACGGTTGATCGGCCGGAAATTCACCGATGCTGAAGTGCAGAAAAGCATCAAGGTCAGTCCTTTCAAAATCAGTGAAGGCCCCAATGGCCGGTCCGCTATTCAGGTTGAGGACAAGTCCTACACACCGGCCGAGCTTTCCTCCATGGTTCTGGGCAAAATGAAGCAGACTGCCGAGGAGTATTTCGGTGAAGAGGTCACTGATGCGGTGATTACGGTACCAGCCTATTTTAATGACAGTCAGCGTCAGGCCACCAAGGATGCCGGTCGTGTTGCCGGTCTGAATGTTCAACGTATCATCAATGAGCCCACTGCCGCTGCCCTGGCCTACGGTCTTGATAAAAAGAATGAGGAAACCATCGCCGTGTTTGATCTGGGCGGCGGCACTTTTGATGTCTCTATCCTGGAGATCGGTGATGGGGTTTTTGAGGTCAAATCGACCAACGGCGATACCTTCCTCGGTGGAGAGGATTTTGACATGCGGATTGTCAACTGGCTGGCCGATGAATTCAAGCGCGACCAGGGCATTGACCTACGTCAGGATAAGATGGCCCTGCAGCGCTTGAAAGAGGAGGCGGAAAAGGCCAAGATGGAGCTGTCCACCACCATGGAAACCGAGGTGAACCTGCCCTTTATTACCGCCGATGCCACCGGGCCGAAACATTTGAATATTAAATTCAGCCGTTCCAAGCTTGAGAGCCTGGTTGAAGATTTGATTAACCGTACAGCCGAGCCTTGCAAGATTGCTTTGCAGGACGCAGGATTATCAGCTTCTGATATTGATGAGGTGATTCTGGTCGGCGGTATGACCCGGATGCCCAAGGTCCAGGAGAAGGTGAAAGATTTTTTTGGCAAGGAGCCCCATAAGGGTGTGAATCCGGACGAGGTTGTTGCTGTGGGCGCGGCAATCCAGGGCGGCGTTCTCCAGGGTGAGGTCAAGGATGTCCTTCTTCTTGATGTGACTCCCCTGTCTCTTGGTATCGAGACTTTGGGCGGCGTGACCACCAGGTTGATTGAAAAAAACACAACGGTGCCCACCAAAAAAAGTCAGGTTTTCTCCACTGCCGCTGACAATCAGCCGGCCGTATCCATCCATGTTCTGCAGGGTGAACGAGAAATGTCCGAAGGAAACAAAACCATCGGCCGTTTTGAGTTGACCGATATCCCGCCGGCTCCTCGGGGCGTGCCTCAGGTCGAGGTTACCTTTGACCTTGATGCCAACGGCATCCTTCAAGTTTCAGCCAAGGATCTGGGAACCGGCAAGGAACAGTCCATCAAGATCACCGCTTCCAGCGGCATGTCGGAGGACGAGATTCAGAAAATGCAGAAAGATGCCGAGATTCACGCCGAGGATGACAAAAAACGAAAAGAGCTGGTTGAAGCTAAAAATAATGGTGACTCTCTCGTCTACGCAACCGAGAAAAGCCTGAAGGAAGTTGGCGACAAGGTTGATGATGAGACCCGCGGTAATGTTGAAAGCGGCATAGAAAAAGTAAAGAAGACTCTGGAAGGTGATGATGTAGATGCCATTAAACAGGCAACCGAGGAGTTGACCCAGGCCTCACATAAACTTGCGGAGATTATGTATTCACAGGCCAGCCAGCAGCAGCCCGGCGCTGAAGCTGGTGCTGGAGCTAGCGCTGGAGCCGCAGGCGGCGCAGCGGGTTCATCAGCCAAAAAGGATGATGACGACGTGGTGGATGCTGATTTCGAGGAAGTTAAATAGAGAACAGAAAATGGCCTGTCAGACCGGGGGGTGAGCTTTCATCTCCCGGTTTTTTTATTTCGCGGGCAGCATTTTCTTTGCCCCTGAGCCGTTACGACACAGAAAATATATTATGAGAATTCTTTCAGGAATCCAGCCCTCGGGTAAACTTCATATTGGTAATTATTTCGGTATGATGCAGCCTATGATCAAGAATATGGATCGCGGCGAGCTTTATGCCTTTATCGTCAATCTTCATGCCCTCACCTCGGTCCATGATCCGCAACGCCTTGCCGCCGACACCATGGAGGCAGCGGCTGATTTTCTTGCCCTGGGGCTTGACCCGGAAAAATGCATTTTCTGGGTCCAGTCCGATGTCCCAGAGGTCACCGAGTTGACCTGGATACTGTCCACCCTGACTCCCATGGGACTTCTGGAACGTTGTCATTCCTTCAAGGATAAGGTTGCCAAGGGTATTGCGGCAAGTCATGGACTGTTTTCCTATCCAGTTCTGATGGCCGCGGATATTCTTTTGTACCAGGCCGAGCTTGTGCCGGTGGGCAAGGACCAGAAGCAGCATCTTGAAGTGGCCCGTGATATTGCCATCAAGTTTAATAACAGTTTTGGTGAAACTTTCGTGGTGCCCGAACCGGCAATCAGCGAAAGTATGGCTACGGTTCCGGGTCTTGATGGTCAAAAAATGTCCAAATCATACGGTAACACCATCGGTATTTTCCTGGACGAAAAGAGCTTGAAGAAAAGTGTAATGTCCATTGTCACTGATTCGGCCCCGGTCGATGCTCCCAAGGATCCAGACAAGTGTAATCTTTATAACATCATGAAGCTTTTTGCCCCGCCCGAGCGTTTGAAAGAAATTCATGAGCTTTATGTCAACGGCGGCGCCGCCTATGGATATCTCAAGCTGGAACTCGTTGATTTGCTCTGGGAATATTTTCGTGAGGCCAGGGAAACCAGGGAAAAACTGGTTGATGATCCGGGTTTTTTACGGGAAGTCCTGAACAAAGGAGCGATGAAGGCCAGGGACAAGGCGGCAGGTACCTTGAGTCTTGTTCGGCAGAGAGTTGGTTTGGTTTTTTAGCGGCCCTTTAGTTTGTACGTTTATTTCGATTTTGTGAACAAGCAATCGGCATAACTGATAAGCGAATGAAATGAGACATCGAGAAATAAAAGTGAGTCTCTCACAGAGGCACAGAGACGCAGAGAAAAAAACTTTGTGAACTCTGTGCCTCTGCGAGAGATTTTCATATAAAGCAAAAAAGGGAAAGGATAGGTCAGCATGAAAAAAAATATTGCAACAATTGATTATGTGGCATCTCTTTTTTGCCAGGCCGCTAAAAAAACACTTGAGAAAAGCACCAGGAAAAGCATCACATTTTCTCATACATTCCAAAGTATTCCCAAGGTCAAACTGAAACCAGAGGTGGGATGTTTTGTTCAGTTCAGCGGTGACTACGATGGATTGGTGGTCATGAATTTTACCGGTGACGCAGCAATGGATCTTTACAGGAGTTACATGCTTGCCATGGGAATGCCGGAAAGTGATCTGGCTAAAGAACCCACCTCAAACGAGGTGGTTGATACCATGGGTGAAATGACGAATCAGGTCATGGGTAAGGCCATGCAGATGGTGGAGAGTAAATTTGATCTGACTTCATTTTTTGGTCAGCCCAAGTCACTGGCTCTGAATTCCTCCATCACACTTACCCCTGATCTGGATTTTCAGGACAATCGCCGTATTGTCTTCAGCATAGGCACCAGCCGTTTTCACATGGAACTGGCCTTGGAAAAGACGGAGTTTATTCAGGTTTAAAGGTTTGTTTTTTCCCTGGATTTATTGTCAGATAATTATTGTGGTTTGACTTTTACCTAAAGGGTACGAGTTCGAAGCTATCAGTTTTTTGTTTTGATTAAATTTTAAGTTTGTAGGAGGACATTTCATATGTCAAGTTCATGTAATAGCTCAAGTTGCAACAGCTCTACCTGCGATTCCCCTGATGCTAAAATGGCCCAGCAGGATATGGCCATCAACAGCTCTCTTGGAAAAATTAAACATAAGATTCTTGTCATGAGCGGTAAGGGCGGGGTTGGTAAAAGTACGGTATCGGTCAATCTTGCTCTTGCTTTGGCTGCCAAGGGGTATAAGGTCGGTCTTATGGACGTTGACCTTCATGGGCCGGATATATGTCGGATGCTGAATCTGACCCAGAAGCTTAAGGATGAGGATGTTTCCCAGCAGAAACTGCTGCCGCCCATGGTTTATAGCGATAATCTCAAGGTGATTTCATTGGAATAC
>JAYEPA010000182.1:0-10848 GCA_034723545.1 Thermodesulfobacteriota bacterium
GTATTTACGTGACTGCATGGCGCATCGTCGGAAACTTCATCTGTCCTGGAATGGATAAATTAATATCTTACGTCGATCTTGATCCGACAATTGGTCATAAAATAAAATTGTAACTATTCAGCTGCACTTCATCTTCGCCCATATTTGGCCTTCTCGAATAACACTAGTATGCTTCAAAGCCCAGGTAAGCGTAGACTCCGAAATGAACGAATATGAAGCACATCTGAACAGTTACAGACCGAGTTTTTCGGAATATTTTACCTACGCTGAATAGTTACATAAAATTTAAAATAACAGCACAAATCACGGGGTAAGTGCCTTATTTGCGCAAATTGCCGTAATTGTAACTGGTTACAGGGTGCCGGAGATTTTCGTAAGCAGGCTGGCACCCATTCGGGCATAAACTCCGTGTATGTGGTTATACGTGAGCCAGTCTGAACGCGGAAAGATTCTGTGTTCTGTGGGCAGTTACGATAAAATAAGAATCACAGATAGTCAGGCCATCATCCTCCCATGAAATTTATTTCAGGTATAATTCAAGAATGAACAAATACAAACAGACATTGTTGCTGATCGTTTTCTTCCTGCTCCACGGCCAGGCCTTTGCAACCGTCGGCCAGTGGAACAGGGCTTTGACTTTTCTTGAAGACCGTTTCCCGGCCGTTTATGAACAACTGGGAACAGTGAGCGAGATGAATGGCGACCGCATTGTCTTTGTTCTGCCGGCCGGCAAGAAAGCTCCGTCCAGGGGCGCTGAACTGCTGGTCACCACCAAAGACGATCATCCCATCTATCTTCAGGAGCCTTCAACCCTTATCAAGGTTGTTTCGGTCTTTGGTGAAAATGTTTTGACCGACAGGGTGTTGACCGTAGGCAAGGAATTGCAGAAAGGGGATAATGTCGTTGTCCCGGCTTCGCCTACAATTTATCTCTACACCAATGTGCGGGGCAAGGATGGTTATGCGCCCTACCGGATTTTGCTTGAATCCCTGCTGGAGCGCAATCTTGAGGTGGTGGAGCTGACAGAGCCGGAAATTAGCGATAAGCCTGAGCGTTACGGACTGCTTCTTCGTCTGGAGCAGAGTGAGTCGCTGCTTGTCTGTAAAATCCAGTCGATTTATTCAAAGGACACGCTTTTTTCCATGACCAGTGAGGCTCCCGCTGCCACGGAACTTGCTCGTCCTGCCGGACGCGAGGTTCAGCTTGCTCGATCCGGGGCAGATATCCAGCCGAGCCGGCAGATACCCTATACCTCTCCAGAAAAAGCCTATCCTTCGGCGCTTTTTGAAGAACAGGAAAAAGCTCCTTTTATGGCCAGGACTTTGACACCGTCTGAGCGGGAGTTTTATAATCTTAAGGGGGAAGGCTATACACGGCTGGTGATCAGTGATCTGAATGGGGATGGCAAGGTCGAGGCCTGCCTTCTTAATGAATTTGGTGTCTATCTTTTTCAGTTCAGCAATGGTCAGCTTGAACCCCTGGATCAATTTGTTTTTCAAGAAAAAACTATTCCCCTTCATCTGCACAGTATCGATCTGGACGGCGACGGAGCCGATGAACTGCTGGTTACCCTGACCCGGGAAATTCTTCAGGTCGGAAATGCGGACAATCAGTTGACCTCCATGATCCTGACCTGGAAAAGGGGGGCACTTGTCACCATGGCCAAGAATTTGCCTTATTACCTGCGGGTCATCGAGAACCGGGCCGGGAAAAAGGTCGCGCTTGGACAGACCCAGGAAACCTATGAACAGTATGACGGCCCAATTTTTAAGATCGTCTACAATTTTTCATCGGCCACGGTTGAACGCGGCGATCTGTATCAGCCGGCCGCTGAGATTTATTCTCTCTATCAGTTTAATTTTGATCCAGCTAACAAGGACCAGATCCTGATTCTTGAGCCTTCAAACGAAGTGTATGGGTATTATGCGCCCGAGGAAAAGGTTTATGCCATCAGCCCCCGCAAGTACGGTGATTATAGGGAGACCGGTTATCCCAAGAAGCTGCAGAAGGATGAATATACCCGCGGCGGATTTGAAAGGGATGGTTCCAGGATTATTCTTTCAGCGCGGCGTTTTGCCCTGATTAACCGTTTTGATCATCAGACCTTCATTATCAACAAGGAGCGGGCAACCTCTCTCAACCTGGCGGGCGACGCTATGAACAGGGTTCTGGGGAAGACAACCGGCGGGGAGGATTCGCTGATCGGTTTGAGCTGGCGCGCTAACCGGATTACCGAGAGCTGGCAGTCAGCCGATATTGCCAAGGATATTGTTGATTTTTCCTTTATCGCTGACAAGGGTTATGTTCTGGTCAGGGATGCCAGGGGTGAGTACGCCATTGAGGCAGTGAGATGATTTGGGATATGGGAATGCGGATTTCGGATTTTCTCCAAAAAGAAAGCATAATTGTAACTATTCAGCGTGTATAAAAATGTTACGAAAAACTTGGTCTGTAACTGTTCAGATGTGGCCCATATTCGGAGTCTACGCTTACCTGTTCATTTAGAGATTTGAAGCGTACTAATGCTACTCGAGAAGCTCTAAGTGGGCGAAGATGGGGTGCAGCTGAATAGTTACGCATAATTCAGCAATCCGCAATCCCAAACCAAATGATCCTAAATCCTCGTCAATTTCAGTTCCTGGGAAATCTGGGTGGCGATTTCTTCAATGGATTTGCCGGTGGACTGGATGACCGGGATTTTGTATTTCATGAAAATCTGTTTGGCCTCCTGGACTTCTTGTCGGCAGGTGCCCATTTTTGCGTAGTTACTGCCTGCGTATCTTTTCTCCCGGACACTGTGGAGAAATTCCGGCGAAGGGGTGAGCCCAACCGTGTTTTTTACATTTTCGGTAATTTCTTTCGGCAGCCGGTATTCGTGCAGATACTCTGAAGTTAAGGGAAAGTTGGCGGCCTTAAAGCCCATCTGGGTGGCAAGATAGACGCTGACCGGCGTCTTCCCCGCCCTTGAAACTCCAAGAATAATTATTTCCGCATCATTATATTCGGAAACCTTCTGGCCGTCATCATGTTCAAGGCAGAAGTGGATCGCCTCCACCCTTTTGTTCATCATAACATCATTGATATGATGGGAAAATCCAGGCACCCGCAGGGCCTTGGTTTCCAGGCAGTCTTCCAGGCTTATCAGGAGGGATTCAAGGGGGTCGAAATATTCAACTTCCGATGAGCGCAGGATTTCCCGGACCTCAGGGTTGACGATTGTGCTGAAAATGATCGGTTTTCTGCCGGCTGATTGTTTTAATATCTTTTCCAGAACTTTCTGTGCTTCCGGGACTGTGCGGACAAAGGGAAATCTTTCTTCCTGAAAACTGATCTCGGGAAATTGGCAGAGTACGGCCTGGCCGATGTTGGTAATCAGAATGCCGGTGCTGTCGGAAACATAATAAACGTCTTTTGATTGCCACATAATTGGTTAAATGTAATTTATTTCAATAAATGGTGGAGTTTGTTTGGCGTAGGAGCCCGGCCCTCCGGGCGACTATGGCCGACTGTTGCTGCAAACTTCCATTATATCGCCCGGAGGGCCGGGCTCCTACGGATTCCCACACAGCTGGCAATTTCGTAAGCCGGATCTGTCTTGGGAAGATTGCCACCACTTGTTAAGGTTACGGTTTGATTGTTTGACACGGCTGGTCGGCTAACCGACATGCTTGTTGGTGTTTATGACCCTACTCTATACTCCAAATTCAAAAAAATTATATCAACCGACCAGTCAACTCATCATCCAGTCATTCATTTCTTTCATAAAATCATATTTTAACTGATCGCGCAAGATGGTTGAGTGGGATGGCAAAGAGGCTACTGCCTTGTCAATTGCCTTGTTGGCAAGAGAAGGACCATAGGGAGTGAGTTGTGGATGGTGGCCTGAAAAATTTTTAATCCTTTGCATCATTTTTTCCGCAGCACGCTGATCGGCAGCATGAAATTCCGTCCGGGGTTCCTTCCCTTTGAGTTCAGGAGGCTCGTCTTTCTGGTAATCGTTCATCTGCTGCCAGCGGGCAAGCATTAAATCATTGTAATTTAACTTTTCAGTCAATTCTTTGTCCAGTTGATCACGAAGTTCACTGAATAAATTTCCTGCTTCTTCAAAAGAGGGCAGAGGGTGATATTCAGTAAGTTGTGTTGCCGACATGGCAAGAGATTGGGTGAATGTCGCGGACAGGCTGGAAAGAGAACCCATGTCACCGATCTGCATGGCGTTGGTCATGGCATCAGCCATGTTGCCGCGGAAGAAATTTTCGGCAATATCAGTTAAATCTTCCATGAGTGTATAAATATCAGCAAGTTCTTGATCATTGAGATCGCCTTGGACAGAAAGTGAGAAAAAATCGCTTTCAAGGCTTGCTGCAGTAAAATTCATGGATTGTCCGGCAAAATTTCCCCGGCTTTCAAAGTCAAAAAAGGCTGCCTGCTCGTGGCTGTTCGCCAGGCTGACCACATCACCTTCATCTGTTGTTATGGTGATTGATGAATTTTGTGATTCACTGAAAGTAAGCTGGTTTACTTCATGATAGTTCCGGTGCACGTGGGCATGTCCATAGGGCATATGGAACAATGGAATGGACTGGATTGATGTGGTCATGGTCTTCTCCTTCCTGAAACGATTTGCTATTTCTGCGGATATCCATACTCATCGGTAGCAGGAAGAAAAACTTGATTTTTTTGTAGATTTTCGAGGTGTTATAAAATTTTCTTTTGTGATTACCAACGAAATTCAGCCACAATTAGGCACGGTGCTGTAAGGAGCCCGGTCCTCCGGGCGATAAAGGGTAATGTTTTTGCTCTGAGCCTCTTACCACTCACTGGGTGAGCTCCTACGTGTCAAGCTATTCGTACCCCACCCCACGTTTTTCGGTAGCGATTACATAGCTGAGGATGAAAATAGCGGTAATCATATTTTTTTTTATCAGTCATCATCAGAATTATAGGTTTTCTGTAAAGCTTCGATTTGTCCAGTTTCTCTGGCGGCAAAGTTCAATCCGTATCTTTTGCAGTACTCGGACGCCAGGCGATGACTGTTAAAGATCGGCGCATTGAGTTTGAGATTCATAATACATTTATCAAGATACGTGGACCACAGCTCATCTACATAAAACATCTCCAGAATCTTGAAGAAAATTTTGTAAAAGGATGCCGAGTCTTCCGCGTAAAGAAGAGAGGATGACTCCTCGCTGAACGAATTCTTGTCCACGGGTGATTCATAGCCGAATTTCCAGCCGGTTTTCCCATTGTGGTAGCCTTCTACCCACCAGCCGTCCAGAGTGCTGATGTTGGGTACGCCGTTCATGGCCGCCTTCATGCCGCTCGTTCCACTGGCCTCGAGTGGTCTTTTTGGATTGTTGAGCCAGGCATGAACACCGCTGACCATCATTTTTGCAATGCTCATGTCATAACCTGGAATAAAAACCACCTTTCCTAAACCGTTTGTTTTTGTGTAAAGATCTTTCTGGATGTCAAGAATAAGCTTGATAAGGGATTGCCCGGGGGCATCTGATGGATGGGCCTTGCCGGAAAAGACAAAATTGACTGGAAAATTGTTGTCGACAATGATTGATGCCAAAGTGTCGAGATCTTCAAAGATCAGATCTGCCCGCTTATATGTTGAAAAACGCCTGGCAAAGCCGATAGTGAAAACATTTGGGTCAAGATTTCTCTTTTGTTCATTAAGATAGGAGAGATAGTTGGGTGGATCAATCCATGTTTCGTGCATCTGCTTGCAATGCTCGATGAGCATCGTGTTGATGTAGGAAGTCAGTCTTTCCGCATCGTGTTGACATGCCTCTTTGAAGTAAGCACGGAATTTTTTATTCTTTAAAAGAAGGCCTGCATTGGCGAATATACCGGGGTTCTGTCGCCAGTTTTTCAGCTCCGGGAACGAGTCATAAACTTCCGCCTTTGCATCGCTGATCCAGGTGAGATGGTGAACACCATTGGTAATGGCGGTGATTTTTTCGGCATATTGCGGAAACTGCTTTTGCGTGACAATCTTATGGAGCCTGCTGACACTGTTTGTCGTCCGGTTGACCCGCAGGGCAAGGTCGGTGAAATTATAGGTTTGGGGATGATCCTTGTCCCGTGCAAGGACATCAAGAATTTTTTGACAGAAGGTGTGTCCGACCTGACCAAAAATCTGGCTGTCAAAGCGATCATGACCGGCCTTGACCGGAGTATGGATGGTGTAGACAATTTGTCGGGAAATAGCCTCTGCTGCTTTGATGATATCATCTTTCGAGGCTTTATTCTCGTAAGTGTCACCAAGCTTTTTCCACAGCCACTTGCTGATCAGCTGGAGAACAACCACAACCCCGTGCTGTTCATTAAGATGGAGCGTTTTGGACGTAATGCCAAGGGCCTGCATGGCAGGGAGGATCCCGGCGCCAAGAAGACGGCGTTGAAGAATTTTTGATTTTTCCGAACTGCTATCATACAAATGCTGTCCAGCAGCGCGGATAAAGTCTGGTGAAGACGGGATGCTGTAATCAAGCAGGATTTCCGGAACAAAAAAATCAAGATTACAGCTGACCTCCATTTTTATCCAGAGCTGGGCGCTGGCAGGGATCAGATTGTCATTTTCGTCGAAAAATGGGACCTCGATTTCAAAAGGAAGATCCGGATGCTCCGGGTTTTTCAAAAGATAGAGAGATGGAGTTCTTTCAGGGGACCAGTCGGTCACCGTGACGATCTGGCCGATTCGGGAATCGACAAGTTGCGAGAAATATCCTTTTCTATAGAGGAGTGAGACGGCGACGACAGGTATTTTCAGGTCAGCGAAACTTTTCAGGGAGTCGCCGGCCAGAATTCCCAGGCCACCGCTGTAGTTGGGTATTTTTTCCGGGCCATGGAGAAACAGATTACAGTAATGATCCAGCGTTTTGTTGGCGCTTCCCGTGAGTTCAAGTTTTTGCAGCATTCTTTTGATCGGATGGTAAACATCGCGATCAGCGCCGATTTCCATGGAGACATAGGTGACGGAATTGCCATCCGGAGCGGTTAATCTGTGCCAGACATCGTCAAGAACCTGCTGGGAAATACCGAAAAAACGTCCCCATTGATTCGAAGAGATCAGGTTATCTGCAATTTCATCATGATCCATATGGATGTGCAAATTTTGATTCATGATAAATCTTAAGTCCTTCAAGGGAGAAGAGGATGATGGGAAGAATGGAATTGACTTTGTAATCTAATTTTTTAAAGTTTGTAAAAAAACATTGAATTTAGGGTATGTTTTCTTTACTGTAGCCTATTAATTCAAAAAGTGAAATTGTCTGTTAATTTTTTTTTAGAAGATATTTTGTAACCATTCAGCGTATGCTGGAAATTACCCTTTACTCTGGACTGTAACTGTTCAGCAGTGCTCCATATAGGTTCATTTGGGACTTCGAAGCATACTTGTGCTATTCGAGAAGGCCCAAATGGGACAAGATGGGGTGCTGCTGAATAGTTACGATATTTTTTCAATTATGATCTGATTTTTTTACAGATCACTAAGGAGGCAAAAATGCAGAAAAAAACGTTTCGTATGTTTGCTGCTGGATCATTGATCGTTTCTTTGTCGCTGTTTGTTGGAGGCTGCGGTAAAAAAGAAGTGGCTTCGGATGCAGACATGGAGGCTCAAGATAAGGGATTTGAAGAGGTTGTCGTTGATGTCGGTGAAGATATGGGATCCGAAGAGTCAATCGAGTCCCAGCCGTATGCCGGATTGGGGTCCACGATCTCCGAGGCCCGTACTCATGCACCGATGTTGCCGGTTTATTTTGATTTTGACAGGTTCAACATCCGTGAAGATCAGGTTCCGCGTCTTGAAACAAATTCCGTTTTCTTGAAGGATAATATGACGGTAAAGATCGCAATTATGGGAAATTGTGATGAGCGTGGCACCCAGGAATACAATATTGCTCTCGGTGAACGGAGGGCTCTCAGTGCCAAAAAATTTGTGGTGAACATGGGTGTGATGGAAGACAGGGTGAGTACTATCAGCTTTGGCGAGGAAAAACCTCTGGTACATGGCCATGATGAGTTTGCCTGGGCCCAGAACAGGCGGGATGATTTTGTCATAACCGCTAAGTAAATTTATTTATTTGTACATAAGAACGCAAAGATTCCGGTTGCCTGTGTTTTTTCGTCCGGCCCCTTTGCGTTCTTGTTTTGATTATTGTTTAGTGCTTTACCTGTAACTCTGTAACAAAAAACAAGAAATGAAATAATTACTTTTAAAATAAGATACTTACACCTACTGTTAAGGCATTTACACACGCCAAGCGAGTACTGAAAAGAGTCCTGGAAAATTGGATGTTTTCTTCCGCTTTAGTGGGTTAGTTGAACTAAACTTTGTCCTTTGGGCATTGTAAAAGGAGTGATCCATGAAATTTTCGCAAATGTTTTTTACAATTTGTGCAGTCAGCGTCATCGGGATGTTTGCCACCTTCTGTGATGTTTCTGCCTCGGAGACAAAAATTGCGACGATCAGTATTCAGGATGTTCTGGCCGATTCCAAGGCCGGCCAGAATGCCCAGAAGGTTCTTCAGGCCGAGGTTGAGAGGTTTCAGAAAAAATTTTCCAAGGAACAGGAGGATCTGCAAGCGCTTGGAACTGAGATAGAGAAAAAGGGTTCAGTTTGGAGTGACGAGATTCGGGTTGAGAAGGAACGTGACTACCAGAAAAAAATGCGTGAATTCAAGCTCAAAACAGAGGATGCCCAGTTTGAGTTAAAGCAGCTGGAAAAGAAAGAGATGGAACCGATTTTGAAATCTCTGCATGAGGTTATTAATGAAATAGGCAAGAAAAAGAATTATACCTTGATCCTGGAGAACACCAGGAAGGGATTACGTTCTCGGATTGGTCTCCTTTACGCTTCCGATGAAGTTGATATCAGTAACGAAGTCAGGAATCAACTGGATAAGAAGTATAAAAAATAATGGCTTCGTAAGAAAGTCAAAATTCAACGCAAAGGTCGCTACCTGCGACCTTTGCGTTGAAAAAATAGTTTTTACGAGTTTGTCTTTAATTCCTCCAATGACGGTTCAAAGAATTAAATCCGCATTCCGCATTCCCAAATCCACCTCATGCAACCTCCCCGTCCAGTTTTGGAATAAAAAAGATCAGTATCATTCCCGGGATGGAGAGGAGAAAGCTGATTCCAAAAAAAGAGCCATATCCCAGCCATGAGGCCAGAAATCCGCTGAGCGCCCCGCCATAAAGGCCGCTGATGCTCATCAGGCCGGTTCCAATGGCGTAATGAGCCGCCTTGAATTCGGCCCTGCATATCCGCATGAGAAAGGTCATGAGTACCGCTGTCCCCAGACCGCCTGCCAATTGATCAAAACCTGTGACAGAGGCCACGGTAATCAGATTTTTCAGACCGATATCAGTCGTTGCATTGGTGACGTTATTCATTGCAAGAAAGCTGTCGAGATGAAAGGCAAGCGCCATGTAGATGATATTACTTCCATTTTGAGCCAACAGAAAAGGCCAGATCATTTTTTTTAGAGAAAAACGGCTGATCAGTGCACCGCCGATCATGGCGCCGATGATTGAACACGGCAAGCCCACTCCGGCACAGATCCAGCCATAGTGAATCTTTATTCCCAGATCAATGATAAAGGGAGCAAGCATTGACGAAAGCATGTATTCGCCGGTGCGGATCAAGATAATGAAGAGAATGATCGGCGTGATGTGTTCACGGTCGACAAAGGCAAGGAAAGCCTTGCCGTAGAAGGTGTCCGATCGGCCAAGGATCAATTTTTTTATTTTTTTTCTGAAACCTGCTGCAAGAAAGAGAGAGAAAAGCAGCACTAATCCGGTAAGGCTGGAAAAAGAGAATCCTTGTAGCACGGGAAATTGGTTTGTAAGACCCGCAAAATATGCCGAGGTCAGAGCCCTATGGAGAAAAAAGACCAAAACACTGATGAGGATGAGAGTAGAAACAAACCGAAAAGAAAAAAATTTCTTATTGAAAGCCTGAAAACTGTTTTTCTCTGTCTCGCAACGGGGGAGGTAAAAAAAATGAAAAATAAAAAGAGAGGCCAGAATGAGCGCTGAAACAAGATAGGCCGAGAACCAGTTCAGAGCCGCCCCCATTGTAATGATGAATCCGCTCCCTGTCATGAGGGCAATGCGGTAAGCCATGACCCTGTATCCGAGAAATTTGGCCTGACCGGATTTGTCCAGAGCCTCCATATAAAAGCCGTCAATGGCTGTATCATGGGTTGCGGCAAGAATAGCGCCGCCGAAAAAACAGATCCCAATTGCCATGGTTGCCCAGGAAAAAGGGGCCAGGAGAGCAACAATAAGGAAAAGAATGCTGAGCGTTGCCTGGGTCAGCAGGAGCCATTTCCGTTTGGTCCCGTATTCATCGAGAAACGGGCCCCAGAGAAATTTTAAAATCCAGGGCAGGCCGAAGAGAGAGGTCAGGCCGACTGCTTCCAGGGTTGCGCCGCGGTCACGAAAGAAAAAGGAGGAGGTTGTGCGGATGAGAGAGTAGGGAAACCCCTCTGTGAAATAGATGGTGAATGACCAGATGTAGGGACTTGTTTTTTTCAAGGGTAACTATTCAGCAGAAAAGCGTAGACTTCGAGGCAATCGAAAGCTGTTAGCAATAAGCTTTTAGCCGTTAACAGCTAACCGCTTGTTAACAAGTTTATCTATCAATCATTTCAAGAGCGGCGCTGGTGATAGCTGCCGTGTCAATTTTGGTTAGTTTTCGTAGAATTGTCTGGCCTCCATGTTCTATGAACTGGTCGGGAATCCCAAGCAGGCGGATTTGAACTCCGGTGATTTTGCGTTGTTCAAAAAGTTCAAGAACAGCGCTGCCGAAGCCTCCTTTTCTGGCAT
>JAYEPA010000183.1:0-2685 GCA_034723545.1 Thermodesulfobacteriota bacterium
ATGTAAGCAACAGGTTTCCCGCCCCCGGCCACTGAAAAATCAATTCTGTTACAAAGGAAAAAGCGATCAGTTCACCAAATTGAAGGCCGGTCATGGTTACCACGGGTATCAATACATTTCTCAGGGCATGCTTGAATATAACTTTTCTCGGGGGGAGACCCTTGGCCCAAGCAGTTTTAATATACTCTTCGGTCAAAACCTCCCGCATACCTGCCCGGGTCAACCGCAACAGCACGGCAAGCTGATACATCCCCAGCGTGAAGGCTGGAAGAATCAGGTGTTTGATCCCGCTCCAGGTCAAAAAGCCGGTACGCCAGAAACCGATTGTGACCGTCTCTCCCCGACCAAAAGGGGGCAGAATTTTCAGGTAGACACCAAAGACCATGATGAGTAAAATTCCTGTGAGAAAGGTGGGCATTGAAATATTGAAAAGGGAACCTGCCATAATAAGTCTGTTCCTAACGAGATATGGCTTCAGGGATACTAAAACGCCCAGTGCCACGCCGAATACAACGGAAATGAAGATTGCACATGTGGCGAGCTCCACCGTGGCGGGAAGGCGTTCCAGGATAAGGGGTAACGCCGGCACACGGTTCACGAAAGACAACCCGAAGTTCCCCTGTAGTGCATTGGCAATAAAGCGTATGTACTGGATATAATATGGTTTATCCAGGCCAAATACTTTCCTTACCTCCTCGATATCCTGAAATGTGGCATACTGACCCGCCATGGATACAGCCGGGTCTCCGGCAGAGCGGAAGACAATGAAGCAGATAAGGGAAACGGCGAGAAGAACAACTATGCCTTGAATCAGCCTTCGCACAATGTAGGTGAACATGCTGTAAATAAGGCAGGACCGAAGCATATACGGCCCTGCCCTTCTCCTTCATAGGTTACTTTTTGGAGATCTCCTTGAAGACCATCCAGCGGTCAGGACGGGGCTGAAATTTAACACCCCTGTCTTTCTGGATCGCGTAGATATCCTGCTGGTAATGGAGGGGAATACAGGCAATACTTCCAACCATTGCGAGCTTGTTAATGTACTGAAGGACACCTTTACGTTTTTCCTGGTCCACCATGCTGGCGGTGGCCTCTAAGAGCGTGTCTATATCAGGATTAGAGAAATTAGCGCCATTCAAATCTCCAAAGCCCTTTTCCTTATCCCGTGTATGAATCAGCTTGAAATAGGTCCGACCCATGTCAAAGGTCCCATCAAACCATCCAATGAGGTAGAATTCAAGCTTGCCATCAAAAACCTCAGTGAAAAAGATGGACTTAGGTTTCACGTCCAGCCTGGCCTTGATGCCCACCTTGGCCAGATACTTCACCACAGCCTCGGCGATTTTTTCGTCCTGCACATATCTGTCATTGGGGCCTGATAATGTTATATCAAAACCCTTCTCATAGCCAGCTTCCTTCAGGAGTTTTTTGGCCTCTTCCGGATTGTACTGTAAACGTTTGATGTTTGCGTTATACCCGATGGTGGGAGGATCCGGAATCTGTGCTGCTGGCGCGGCATGACCTCTCATAATTTTTTCAATAATCTCGTCCTCGTTTATGGCCATATACATAGCCTTGCGAACGCGGATGTCCAACCATGGACTACCCGGTTTGCTGCCCAACGCCAGAAATATAGACCTTCGGGCCGGACGATTAATCACCTGGAGCTTCGGGTTCTTAACGACCTTCTCGTACAGCTCAACTGGAACACCAGAGGCCAAATCAACCTGCCCGGAAACAAGTGCGGCAAATCGAGTCGATGGCTCCTTAATGGGTTTCAGGTCAACCTTTTTAATGGATGGAGCTCCCTCCCAATAACCCTCATTGGCTTCCATCTTTATATAGGAACCCTTTATCCACTCCACAAACTTATAGGCACCGGTTCCGATGGGTACTTGCTGTACCTCGCCCACGCTCCTGGATTCGGTCGACTCTTTATCCATTATATTGACCTGATGAAGATTGTTGGCGAACCATGGGATCGGGGTCTTGGTTTTGATAACCACAGTATAGTCATCTATGATGTCAATTGATGCGATAATTTTACCGGTGTTGATAAACTCGGATACCTTCGGGTCGGAGAGCCGTTCGAAAGTGAACTTCACATCCGCTGCAGTAAAGGGATTTCCATTGTGAAATTTAACCCCTTTTCTGAGAAAGAACTTCCAGGTCAAAAGATCTGGGTGCTCGTATCGCAGGGCCAATGCAGGGGCAAGGATTCCATCAGAACCCTTTCTCTGCATGAGTCCATCAAAAAAGTTGGCCATCACCGAGAGGTTTGAATCGGCATCGGAGCCATGGGGGTTCATCATTCTGGGCGGTGCATCAACGGCAACTACGATAGACGATGCTGCCATGGCCTGGCCACCGAACCCGAATAGTGCCGCCATGAAAGCGGCTATAAACGATAATAAAAATACCTTTCTCATTTTTTCCTCCTTTTTTTAATGGTTGGTTTTTGAAAATCTGTTGGAAATATTCACCTCCTTTCATGTCCATGAATGCCATTCAAAAGTAATGGTTGTCTATACAATACAGCGCATAACAAAAGGTCACAACAAAAAAAGAGCCAAACAGAAAAAGAATGCTACTCGATCAAATTAACTCAATATAAATAACATGCTACATAGTGATCGCCCCCGGTGTTTATTAATTCCGGCTCACGTTTATCACATCCCTCCATCC
>JAYEPA010000184.1:0-2679 GCA_034723545.1 Thermodesulfobacteriota bacterium
TCTTGTTATTATTATTGTTTTTCAAAGGGATATCAGAAGGGCTCTGACCCAGGTGGGGCAAACACCATTTGCCAAGACACACACTGAGGCCGCAGAAACGCTTGACGAAATTTCCCAGGCTGTTCAGTATCTTTCCCACAAAAAAATCGGCAGCCTTATTGTCATGGAAAGGGAAACCGGTCTGCGGGATTATATTGATTCATCCCATCCCCTTGACGCTAAACTGAGTCACGAATTGCTCGTCAGTCTTTTTCACATCTCATCACCCCTGCATGACGGGGGAGTCGTGGTCAGTGGCGACCGCATTCTCAGTGCCCGTTGCGTTTTACCCCTGACGAAAAATCCGTATATCAGTAAAAGTCTCGGTACCCGCCACCGGGCCGCCATCGGCATTTCCGAGGAAACTGATGCTGTTATTATTGTCGTTTCCGAGGAGACCCGGGCAATTTCCCTGGTTCAGCACGGAGAGATTGTTTCGGGTTTGGATATAAAAGAGCTCCGCAGCAGACTTGAAGCTATCTTTTTGCCGAAAGAGGATCAGACCGTTAAATGGAAACAGTGGTTAAGGTATGGAAAAATATCTTAAAATTTTTAATAGAAAATGTAAAAGTCAGAACAGGGAATGGCGGAAAAACTGGATTATAAAACTGCTTTCTTTCTGCCTTGCCCTTTTTCTCTGGTATTTTGTTGTCGGTGAAGACAAGGTGGACAGAACTATTTTTATTCCTCTTGAAATCTTCAACCTGCCCCAGGAGTTGGTTATTTCCAATCAATTTAAAAGAGAACTGGAGGTGAGCGTCAACGGCCCCCGGGGCTTGATTAACAGTATCAGCGGTCATGATGTTACCAGGGCTGTTGATTTGACCGATGCCGTACCCGGCACCGTTGTGGTACAAAATAATCTGAGTTCCATCTCCTTCCCCCGTGGAATTCGCGTTTTGCGTGTTCAACCGCCCAATGTTATTCTGCTTCTGGATAGATTGATCAAGAAGAATCTAAGGATTAAAGCTGTGACCACGGGGACACCGGCTGAGGGGTATGAGATTTTATCAATTCAACTGGATCCGCCCATCCTCTCCATTACTGGTCCCCAGGAGATTCTTGGTGATCTGGCTCTTCTCACCACCGATCCTGTTGATATCGGCGACCTCAAGAGTTCGACGGTAAAACAGGTAGGGCTGATCATAGATTCTAAACTTTCCGGTTTGATCGGAGAGCCGGTCGTCACCGCCAAAATTACAGTTAAGGAAAAACAGATCGAAAAAACCATTAGAGGAATTCCCCTCAAGCTCAATCACGTAAACACCGATATCAAGTATTCTTTCATGCCTGAAACCGTTTCCATTAAAGCCAGTGTGCCTTATCATCTGGCAATGGATTCGAAGAAACTCAAAACTTTCATTGAGGCCCGGGTGAAGGCCGGGAATCTGCCACCGGGAAAACATAAACTCAAGGTCGAAATTACTTCTCCTGGTACAGTGGAAATTTATGAGATCAATCCGAAAATGGTTGTTGTTGAACTCATTGAAACTCCAATAATAACTATACCGTAGCACCTCAAGGAGTCGGGCTTACTCAGCTTTTGAGTGAGCCCTAAGGGTAATTTATAGTCTTAACTGAATAGTTACCTCCAAAAAAGATAATAAAGGACGAATAATGAGAAGACTTTTTGGTACAGACGGCGTTCGTGGCGTCGCCAACATTTATCCGATGACCACTGAAATTGCCATGCAGATCGGCCGTGGTATTGCTTTTCTGGTCAAAGACAGAACCCATGGCCATCGCATCGTGATCGGCAAGGATACCCGAATTTCCGGCTATATGATTGAAAATGCCCTGGCCGCCGGAATCTGTTCAATGGGCGTTGATGTTCTTATCTCCGGTCCCCTGCCCACACCGGGTATCGCCTTTATCACGACCAGCATGAGGGCTGACGCCGGGGTGGTGATTTCTGCCTCTCATAATCCATTTCAGGATAATGGCATTAAAATTTTTTCAAAGACCGGTTTTAAACTTCCGGATCAACTGGAAGCCGATATCGAAGATCTGATTTTTTCACAGAAAATGGCGGCTCTCAGGCCAACGGCGGATGAGGTGGGCCGGGCGTTCAGGCTTGATGATGTCGGGGGGCGTTATATTGTTTTTTTGAAAAACACTTTTCCGAAAAACTATACCCTTGATGATTTTCATATTGTCCTGGACTGCGCCCATGGTGCCACCTACAAGGTGGCTCCTCATGTTTTTGAAGAACTTGGAGCCAGGGTAACGAAAATAGGGGTTCAGCCGGACGGTAAAAATATCAACCATGAGTGCGGCGCCCTGCATCCCGAAGTGATGGCGGAAAAGGTCAAGCAGCTGGGGGCAGATATTGGTATTGCCCTGGACGGTGACGGTGATCGGTTGATTGTCTCCGATGAAAACGGAAATGTCGTTGATGGTGATCATCTCATGGCGATCTGCGCCTCAGATCTTATGAGCCGGAAAAAGCTGAAAAAGAAAACCCTGGTGTCCACCGTGATGAGCAATATGGGCTTGGAACTGGCCATGGAGCAAATGGGCGGCAAGATGGTCAGGACCAATGTTGGTGACCGATACGTGGTTGAGGAAATGCGCCGTAAAAAATATTCTTTTGGCGGTGAGCAATCCGGACATCTGATTTTTTTGGAACATAATACAACC
>JAYEPA010000185.1:0-10751 GCA_034723545.1 Thermodesulfobacteriota bacterium
GCGTTAGCCTCAAAAACATCACATTGCAAATTGCTACGTTATGAATTAAATTACATTTAAATTTATACAAAACGTATCGGAGGCAATAAAATGGCAACTGCAGTAAGAATCTCTGAAAATCTCCTCACTGACGCTAGAAAATATAGCAAAATAGATCACAGGTCTATAACTGGGCAAATTGAACACTGGGCACGTATTGGGAAATGCGTAGAAGAAAACCCAGATTTAACTTATGACCTCATTAAAGAAATGCTCATTGGAATCCACGAGTTAGATCAAGGTGAAAAAACTGAATACACTTTTGGGTAACAACACATGAAAATTTACCAATCGAGTTCATTCGCCCAAAAAGTTAAAAAATTAAACAAAGCAGAAAAAACAACGTTAGATAAAGAAATCAAAACCATTCTCAGTAACCCTGAAATCGGAATTGAAAAAAAAGGAGATTTGCGTGGCGTATTTGTCTACAAATTCAAAATCAAATCAACACAACATCTCCTGTCATATCGATTCACCGAAACATCACTAGAACTCATCATGCTTGGACCGCATGAAAATTACTATCGAGACCTCAAGAAGTATATAAAATAAATATCCATTGCCGATTGAATCGGATTTTTTTGGAAAATCGGTAATGTTGTTTCAGGGCTACATCATGCTTTCTCCTTGCCTGATCAGGTGAAACATCTGGCCAATCCTGGCCGGTTGTTTCGGTATTCTCGTCAGGATGATTTCCATTGTTGCCTTGCATGCCGGGCAGATGATTTTTGTCCTTTCCTTTATTTTTATTTTTTTACCATCCTGAATGGATTTACACGCAGAACCATCTGCAGAAACATGATAAGTTTTTTGCTGCATGGATGGAGAAAGCCGTAACACCGGCTTTTGCGAAAGACTTTTGGCAGGACATTGAGCAGCAACAGGTAAAGAAACGTCACCGGTGACTGTTTTGGTCTGATACTGTTTGCTTTTGGAATGGAGATACCTGAAAGTGACCATGCCGTTTTCAAATTATAGTTTCCGATACGCCTGATCGCTCGTAATTGATCACAGGGTGATATTACCTAAAGTTTGGGCAAACTCTATTCGGTAAGCGTAGACTCCGAGATTCGGTGCCTGTGATCGCTTACGGAGGAACTACCATGAGCACCTACATCATTCATCCCATTGTTGTCGGCACCAAAATCTTTGATAAGGGCATGATGACCTATCAGCATGACTACGGCACCCCGTACACTATTCCCATTTACGCCTGGTATCTGGAAGGCGGTGATAAAAAAATTCTGGTCGACACCGGTGAAATGCACCCTGTGGTATCAGAGGATCGGGAGAAGGCCATCGGCGGTAAAATTTATACTCTGGAAGATGGGTTGGCCCGGTTTAAACTCACTCCCGAAGATATCGATGTGGTGATCCATACCCACCTTCATTCCGATCATTGTGAAAACGATTATAAATGCACCAATGCCCGTTTTTATATCCACGAGCAGGAGCTGACAACCATTTCCAATCCCCATCCCCTTGATTATCGCTATGTGGAAGATTTTATCTTTGAAATTCGGGAGGCGGGACAGATAGAGGTTGTGAAAAAAGATGGGGAACTGCTGCCCGGTATTTCAGTGATGCATACCCCCGCTCATACGCCGGGCGGGATGACGGTATTTATTGACACGGCAAAAGGCAAGACAGCCATCACCGGTTTTTGTGTTATTCGAGAAAATTTTGAACCGCCGGTGCAGGTGACGGCTATGGAGATGGAGGTTATTCCGCCGGGAACCAATATCAACAGTTATGATGCCTATAACATGATACTGAAGGTTCGGGATATGGCGGATTATATCATCCCGCTCCATGAGCCGGAGTTTGCGTCGATAGATGCAGTGTGAAAGGGAACCTAATGACCCGATCAAAAAGAAAATTTTCTGGTTGACCGACAAATCACAACAACTATAATAAGGTCAACCAGAAAATCTTCTCAAAGGGGTGCCTCCATGGAAAGATATTTGAAGCAGGATATCCTGGATGATCTCAAAAAAAAAATGGTCTTCATCGGTGGTCCTCGTCAGGTAGGAAAGACCACCCTTGCTCTCGACATTCTTGGCGGAGATGAAACACACCCAGCTTACTTCAACTGGGATTATTTTGATGACAAAAAGAACCTGCTGAAAGGCAAACTCCCGTCAGGTTCCTCCCTGATCATTCTTGACGAAATCCACAAATATAAAGAGTGGCGTAATTTTGTTAAAGGACTCTATGACAAAAACAAATCTGCAATCTCTTTTCTAATAACCGGCTCAGCCCGTCTTGATTATTACCGAAAAGGCGGAGATTCGTTACAGGGCCGCTACCATTATTACCGACTGCACCCCCTTTCCCTGTATGAAATTAATACTTCCCCCACCCCAAACGACCTGGAGAAACTCCTGCGTTTTGGCGGTTTTCCCGAACCGTTTTTTTCTCAGTCAGAGCGTGAATGGAAAAGATGGCAGCGAGAACGACACTCACGGGTTATTAATGAGGACCTGACAAGCCTTGAACAGGTAAAAGAGATAAGTCAGCTAGAGCTTCTTGCCGTTCTTTTGCAGGACAGGATCGGCTCACTGCTATCCATCAACTCACTTCGCGAAGATCTTTCCGCCTCACATGAAGCCGTTGACCGATGGGTGACAATTTTTGAAAACCTTTATTACTGCTTCCGTCTCCGGTCCTATGGAGCAAAAAAAATCAATGCCCTTAAAAAGGACCGAAAACTTTTCCTCTGGGACTGGTCTCTCTGCACGGATAAAGGAGCGCGCTTTGAAAACCTGGTGGCAGCCAACCTGTTAAAATACTGTCACTACCAGGAAGATACCTTCGGTGAGGCCATGGAACTCTGTTACCTGCGGGACAAAAACAAACGGGAGGTGGATTTTGTCGTTCTGGAAAACAACCAGCCGATTTTTGCGGTGGAATGTAAATCTGGCCAGGGAGATGTATCGAAGCCAATCCGATATTTTGCGGAACGTACTGAAATCCCAAAATTTTTCCAGGTACATTTGGCAGTAAAGGATTATGAAATTGCCCATTGCCGGACCAGGGTGCTTCCTTTTACCACTTTTGCAAAAGAAATTTTAAAAATCTGAAAGGATGAAAAACAACGACGAATAAAATTCCGGCAGCATCCGGCCGAACCAGTCAGTTACCATAACCCGCAACGCGGTACCGAATTTTCATATTCGAAACGGGGTCGGACTGTAGCTTCTCTAAGTTACCGATGCGGTGAAATGTTACCGCCACAACAACAATTAAATGACCACACCTTATATAACCATTGATCTCGACAAAATAGAGCACAACGCCCGCACCATCGTTGAGCTGTGCAAAGTCCACGGTATCGAGGTGACGGGCGTAACCAAGGTCATCTGCGGTCATCCCGGAGTGGCTGCGGCCATGCTGCGCGGCGGGGTGGTGTCCATTGCGGATTCGCGTCTTGAAAACATTCAGCGGCTTAAAGATGGAGGTGTTGATTCATCTTACATGCTGCTCAGGCTTCCTCCTCTGTCCGGTGTGGACGAGGTTGTTGAATCCGTGGATGTGAGTCTGAACTCGGAACTTTCGATTCTTGCAGCATTATCTCAAGCTGCCGGCCGCCGTGGTCTAATACATGATGTGATCCTCATGGTGGATCTCGGTGATTTGCGCGAGGGGATCTGGCCGGATGATCTCATTTCCTTCGTGCGGGAGGCCCTGCAACTTCCAGGAATCCGCATCAGGGGACTGGGTGTGAATCTTGCCTGCTTTTCCGGTGTGGCGCCAAGTGAAGACAACATGAACCTCCTTGTTGAACTGGCCGATACGATTGGAAAAAACTTCGATCTTACGCTTGACTGGATATCAGGAGCCAATTCAAGCGGCCTTGAACTCATTAGAACCGGACGCATGCCGCAACGGATCAATCATGCCCGAATCGGCGAGGCCATCCTGCTGGGACGCGAAACCATTCACCGGCGGCCATGGCCCGGAACCTGGCAGGATACGTTCATCCTGCACGCCGAAGTATTGGAACTTAAGACAAAACCATCAATGGTAGTCGGCAAACGCGGCGAAGATGCCTTTGGCAGGCAGCCGATTTTCGAAGACAGGGGTAAAATGAAACGGGCGCTTCTGAATGTAGGCCGCGAGGATATAGACATTAAAGGCATCACACCACTTGATTCACGCCTCAAAATCCTTGGCGCTTCGAGCGGTTACCTGGCGATGGATGTGACGAATGCGCCAGGAGGCCTGCAAGTGGGTGATGAACTGGCCTTCTCCCTTAATTACAGCGCCCTTCTCGCGGCCATGACTTCTCAATATGTTAAGAAGCGTTCCCTGCAAAACGGAATCTATCTGGACGAACGATTATGACGGACGCAACTCATCTGACCAAGGCATACATTCATCTTGACAGGCTGACGCACAATGTGCGTCTTTTGCAGGAGCAGGTGGACCAGCGGCCAGTATGGCCCGCCATCAAGGCGAATGCCTACGGACATGGGATTGAAATTGTTGCCCACCACCTAGCCGGACTCGGCTATGACACACTCTGTGTCGCCCATGTCAGCGAAGCCATTACCCTGGCTGAAGCCGGCGTTGACGCCAGTTTTTTACTCCTCTCGGCAACACTTCCCGAACAGAGCGAGGCGATTGTCCGCTATGACTGTGAACCTGCTGTTTGCACGATTAAAATGGTTGAGGCGCTGGCGCGTGACGCAGAAAAGCTTGGCCGGCGCATCTCCGTGCATCTGATGGTCGATACCGGCATGGGACGTATCGGCATTCGTCCTGAAGAGGTCCCGGCTTTTTTTGAGAGATGCCGCGCATTCCCCATGCTGCGGGTTCGAGGGCTCATGAGCCATTTCCCCTGTGCGGACAAAAAGGACAAAACAATTTCCCTGGAGCAGATCGAACGCTTTCAGCGTCTCGTGGAAGAGGCACGGTCCTGGGGAATTGAAATTCGCCACATGGCAAACAGCGCCGCCATCTTTGATCTGCCAGGCTCATATTTCGATGCTGTGCGGCCCGGCATTGCCATCTATGGCCTGCCGCCATCCGCAGAAATCATGAATCCCCGCGTTAAGGAACTCAAGCCGGTCTTTGAGTGGAAGACACAGATCACCTACCTCAAGGAGGTTCCGGCCAACACCGGCCTGAGCTACGGGCATATCTTTCATACAAAACAGCCATCACTCATCGCCACGGTTCCTGTGGGTTATGGAGATGGCTTGAATCGCAACCTCTCCAACAATTTTGAACTCCTGATTCGCGGCGTGCGCTGTCCCCAGGTCGGCCGGATTACCATGGATCAGAGCCTGATCGATGTGACCACGCTCCGCGGCCGGGTCAAACCAGGCGACGAGGTGGTTATTATCGGTCGTCAGGGCAAGGAGGAGGTGACTGTGGATGAGCTGGCCGAAAAACTCGGGACGATCAACTACGAGGTGGTGACCTGCGTTGCCAATCGCGTTCCCCGGGTGGTTGTCAGGGACCGCATCGGTCAATTAGGAATTACGAATTACGAATGAGGAATTAGAAGGAAGTTATCTAATAAGAAAATACCGCAATTCATAATTCGTAATTTCTAATTGACCCATTTCCGGTCCTGCCCAAAAACGAACCGAGCTACAACTATCATTTACGTAAAATCGTGGATATTTCGAACAAAGGGTCCAAAAACCTTTCTATCAGGCTGCCCAATTTCGGTTCACCAACTTCGGCAAACTCGTAGCGCACACGAACAACAGGTTTATTAATCTCAATCAGCGCGCCAAGATCGCAGGGGGTGGCTGCAACCACGACATCGCAGTCAGCCGTGTTGATCGTCTCTTGCAGAGCCCGCAGTTGTGAAGGATGATAACCCACGGCGGGCAGTACCGAGCCGATATGCGGATATTGCGAATAAATGGCCGCAATTTTATCGGCGGCTGCGCTGCGGGGATCAATAATTTCCGCTGCCTGGGCCTGGGTTACCGCAACATAACCAGCACCATAAGCCATACCGCCGTGGGTTATGGTGGGGCCGTCTTCTACCACGAGCACCCGTTTGCCCCGCACCTGGCGCGGGTCGTCCAGCTGTACGAGCGAAGCGGCGCGAACAATGGGAGCTGTGGGATTGATCCTGGTGATGCATTCAGTCACGAGCTGGACATCCGCATCACGCGCCGAATTGACTTTGACAACGACAACAATATCTGCCATGCGCAATACAGCCTCGCCCGGATGATGACTGGTCTCGGACCCGGGCCGCAGCGGGTCAACCAGAACAATGTGTAAGTCAGGGCGGATAAAGGGAAAATCATTATTGCCGCCATCCCACAGGATCACATCGGCTTCTGCTGCAGCCCGCTCGACAATCTCGGCGTAATCGATACCGGCGTAGACCACATTGCCCATTGCCAGATGCGGTTCATATTCTTCCCGCTCCTCAATGGTACAGTGGGCAGAATCAAGGTCTGCGCGGTTTGCAAAACGCTGCACAGCCTGACGCTCGAGATCGCCGTAAGGCATGGGATGACGGATAACCGCTACATGCAAGTCCTGTTGTTTCAACAAACTGGACAACCAGCGTGTCGTCTGTGATTTGCCGCAACCGGTCCTGACCGCGGAGGTGGCGATGACCGGCACTTTTGCGGTCAGCATAGTTTGTTTAGGCCCCAGCAGTAGAAAGTCCGCCCCTGCAGCCAGGGCAATGGAGGCCTTGTGCATAACGCGAGCGTGGTCAACATCGCTGTAGGCAAAAGCCACCTGATCGATGTCTTCGCTGCGGCACAACCGATTCAGTTCTGTTTCGTCGACAATCGGGATGCCATCGGGGTAATGCGCGCCGGCAAGAGAGGGAGGATAGTAACGCCCGGCGATTTCTGGAATCTGGGTTGCGGTAAAGGCAATCACCCGGCTGGAGGGATCGTCGCGGTACACCATGTTGAAATTATGAAAATCACGGCCGGCGGCGCCCATAATGACCACGCGGGTACGTTTTTTCTTATTTGCCATCTTATTCTTCTCTCGGAACAAACGATCAATGTGGTTGGAAGTTTCCGTTCATTGATTCTACTTAAGAACCCGAACCTTGTCACATTATTAAATGCTTCCGGGACATTATCGATGAAGTTATAAGCAGCATTGCACAAAAAAAACAGACCTTCACCAATGGCCAGATCAAATAACAAAAAACAATATTGGCTTGATCGGCTCCTCACAATGACCAAAATTGTCCGGAGACGGGATCTTTCCCTGTATCTTGGGAAAAAACCATCGCCGGAAGATCAGACAGTTGCGCTTAACATTGAAGAAGTAAGAGAAATCAAATCACTTTTTGGGATATTGGGAAAAGAAGGAAAGGTCTATAATGAGGCGGTTGATCATTTTCTCCGGACGAAAATTGAGCCTTTCCAAGCCATGTTCGACAGTTGGATGCGCGGCGCCGCGGCCCAGGTCAACGGTGAAAATGTCCCATTTACCGAGATCATCACCTGGTGCCAGGACTGCGAAGACAACCGCGCAAGGAAAACTCTGGGAAAAGAAACCCTGTCTCTCTGCCGTTTCCTTGCCCCTTTCAGTCATGCCTCCTGGAAGGGGCTTCTGCAAGTGGTTGAGAATGACCTGGGATATGAAGGTTATATTCCCTGTTGCGAGGAAAAAAAGAGGGTATCCCTTGGAGACGCCAGGAAGCAGGCCTTGCTTTTTCTTGATGAAACCAAGGCAAAACACGAAAGTTGCATACGTCCGCTGCTGCGGGAGATGACAGGCCTCTCACTGGAGGACGCCTCCCGGTTTGACGCAATCTATCTTTTAGGGCTCCGTTATCTCGATCATCTCTTTCCGCCCGGCCTGACAGTAAAAAGGGTCATTGATTTTTTCAACACCTGGGGAATGCAACTATCTGACCATCCCGGCCTTCATCTTCATATCCAGGGAAAACCCGGCCGCCAGTCATACTGTATTCCCGTTTCAATTCCTTCGGAGATCCATGTCGTGACCGGTCCGTTGCATGGCTGGCTCGACCTGGAGGCCCTCTACCATGAACTGGGCCACGCCATGAGCTTTTTGTTCGCGGATCCTCATCTCCCGGTTGAAGATAGGGAATTCTTGCATTCCGGAGCCCTGTCCGAGACCTATGCTTTCCTGCTGCAGAAAATGTGCTTGTCCCGCGTCTTTTTGCAGGATGTGTTGGGCCTCTCGGAGAAAGACGCCCGGAAGGTGGAGGATGTTCATGAAGTGAAATGGCTGGCCCTTACCCGCCGTTATGCGGCAAAACTTGTGATCGAGGTGGACAATTTCCGGGAAGGTCGGCTGCAGAAAGGGGAAAAGCATTATGCGCAAATCATGCAGCGCGAGACAGGCTTTCATTACGACCCGGAAACCTATCTTTTTGATCTCATGCCGGATTTTTATTCCTATGACTATTTCCAGGCCTTCATGGGAACAGGCAGTTTATGGAAATATCTTGCCGTCAGCAAGGGCTGCAACTGGCCCGTAAATCCTGCCACCGGCGACATCCTTAAGAATTGGTGGAAAATGGGAAACCATCTTGATCCGGCTGCTTTTCTTGATGATGTATCTGCTGAATATCAGAATGAGTCCAAAGCAGGCCGGTGATAACACCGCTACGCTGTTATACAAACCTCACAATTCACGATTCAAACCGGATCCCTGTTGCAGGAGGGAAACAACTTAACAAATTCTAGCTTACATCGACAGAGAAGAATTTACCCCTTTGACCGGTTACCTTTCAGCGCCAACTTGCCGAAAATTGATTCTAAAGGCCCTTTTCATCCCACAAATCCAAATCGTTGTTGACGTATTATCGAAAAACAGCAATTATTAAAAAAAGTGATCACAGAGGATGTCACATATCATTTCCATCCACTTTCAGCCAGAATACTAAAAGAATGCTGAAAGAATGCTGAAAGAATGCTGAAAAAAATTTCTTATCATTTTAACAGGGAAGGAGGAAAATCATGGCTGATGAAAAAATGGTAAAAGATATAATGTTTTCTATTGATCAATATCCGTTTGTTTATGAAAATCAGACAGTTGCCGAGGCAGTATCTCGCCTTGAAGCTTTTACGTGCGCAAAAGGGCATATTCAATTTTCAGACCTTGTGGTTTTTAACGATAAAGAACAGCTCGCTGGAAAAGTAACTGTTTTTGATATCGTCAAAAGCATGGAACCGCGTCTGTTCCAGAAGAGCGGAACAGAAAAGTTCGAAGGGCTGAAATCGGATCTTAAGACCCTGGCCATCCTTTGGGCAGACCATTTTTACAAAGACTGTCAAAACAGGTTCAACAAGCAGATTAAAGAATTAATGACACCCATTGATAAAATCCCAACGCTGCAAAGCACTGACACTCTTTTAGAAGCTTTTTACGTTATGATTCAGACCAACACGAGCACTCTGCCGGTACTTGAGGGGGAAAATTTTGTCGGAGTGATCTCCATTGGAGAGATGTTTGTAGCTTTGATGAACCGTTGCGAGATATAAATATCCGACCCCAAAGGGGCCGGTATTGGCAAACCCCTTGAAAAGGGTTTACTTTGCCGGTGCCCTCGCAGGGGCACGGTGAACGGATTTAATTAACTATTCTCAAGCACTAAAACTTATCTTCTCTATAAATTCCGCAGCCCATTCTTTATCTAATTGTTTCCTGATCTTAACAGGATAGGCACGATCAACGGGCAGAGGGCCAATAGGATCACCCTCCCATCTAGGTATAATGTGAGAATGGCCATGAGGAACGGTTTGATATGCTGCTTCCCCTATGGATTGACAGACGGTAAAACTCTCAATATTTTCAAGATTCTTTTCCAGAATTGATAGTACCGTTTGCAATGAAGGCAAATATATTTGAGCCACTTCAGGAGGGAATTCTCTCGCGTCACTGAAATGTTTTTTAGGAACAAGAAGGGAATGGCCCGGGACAAGAGGATTAACATCTAACATGGCAAGAAAATGTTCATTTTCATAAAATTTATACGGCAGCTCTTCTTGCAGAATTTTACAGAAAATACAATCAGGATAAGACATGGATGTAAACCTCTAATATGAATATCTGATTCGAGTTTAAATCAAAAAAGCCTGGCAGAATCCATTACTTTTCATAACAAATCCAAGCATTACCAACAATCTCATTTTTCAAATCCGATTCGAATTGGAATTTTATCGGGCAAATCCAGTCAATGTGACTGCTCTTTTTCCGGCAGGGGAATTTTCAGCAGTTCAATCCCTTCTTTTTTCAATTCGGCCTCTTCCTCTTCCGTGGCAACACCCCTGATATTACGAGGTTCAGTAACTCCAAAGTGAATTTTAAGCGCTTCCTTGGCCAAATCCGCGCCCACGTTCTCAAACTTTTTTATAACATTTTGAATCATGCGCAGCATGTTTTCAGCGGTTTTCGTCTCCGGATCGTGGTCATCCGTCGCAATGACCGGTAATTCCTGACCGCCTTTGCCGAGAAAGGCAACCGGAGAAAGCAATTTGCGAATATGACCGATCTCGCCGCATTCCGGACAAGGGATGAGCCCCTCTTCATGCTGACGGGTAAAATCGGCATGATTTTGAAACCATCCTTCAAACTGACAGCCGCAGGCGCAGGCCAGATCAAAAGCAATCATTTAAGCTAACCACTCCACATATTTTTGCGTGAGACGCTGCCAGGAGAATTTTTCAGTTAACTTGCAGCAACGCTTTTGATCCAGAAAAACTCGTTTCTTCAATATCATTTCCAGTTGC
>JAYEPA010000186.1:0-2667 GCA_034723545.1 Thermodesulfobacteriota bacterium
CCAGAAACAACTCTTTTTAATACGACTGACAACGTCTCCTTCAATTTTTCATGGCAGATTTTTTGCATGTTTTTATCAAATTGTATAAAATAAAAAAATGAAGGAGACGCAGGTGAAGGCTACATCAGAAAAAAAACGAATAAAAAGCGAGGAACGCTCCAGGATTCGTTCGTATAAAATCTACTATGAGAGTAAAATCTCATGTCTGACCAAGCGAAACCTGCATGTTGACCTGGTTTTACTGGCCTGTAAGGACGCCTCGGTTGAAAAAGGGGATATCAGTTCAAACTGGCGAAGAGACCGATATATAAAAAAATGTCTTAAATTTTATCAAAAAAAATTAAAAGAAATTACAAAACAGGAAAGAAAGCTTGATGGAAAATTTTCTCTGTTTTAATTTTTTTTACCACGTCCACAGCCTGGGACAAAACATCAAGGGCTGTGAACATCTCCTCTTCCCCCTTCCTTTACATGGCTAAAGAAAAAATTGTCTATACCTGCTCCGCCTGCGACGCGTCATTCAGCAAGTGGTGCGGCCAATGTCCCGAATGCGGCCAGTGGGACACCATCAAAGAATCAGCGCCTCCGAAATCGAACCACAATTTTGCGGGCTACACGGGAAGCCGATGCGAACTTCGCACCATGGCTGAAGTTGAACTGGCCGCTGCCCCGAGATTTTCCACCGGCATGACTGAACTGGACCGGGTTCTGGGCGGCGGACTGGTCAGGGGTTCAGTCGTGCTCATTGGCGGTGATCCCGGAGTCGGCAAAAGCACTGCCCTGCTCCAGGTCTGCTGTAATCTGAGCCAAAAAATCAAGGTACTCTATGTCACAGGGGAAGAGTCCCTGCAGCAGATTGCCATGCGGGCCCGGCGGCTCCGCCTGCCTGACAAGAATCTCCTTCTTCTGACCGAGACCAGGGTGGAAGCTATCTGCGATGCCGCAGCCCGAGAGAAGCCGGAAGTCATGGTCATTGATTCGATTCAGACCATGCATACCGCACTCAATTCTACACCGGGCAGTGTAACCCAGGTCAGGGAATCAGCAGCCCAACTTACACAATTCGCCAAACAGACAGGCACTGCCGTCTTCCTGGTGGGCCATGTGACAAAAACCGGCGATCTGGCCGGACCTAGAGTGCTGGAACACATTATTGATGTAGTCTGCTATATTGAAGGCCGAAACGACAGCCGCTTCCGGGTTATTCGAGCTGTGAAAAACCGTTACGGCGCCGTTAATGAGCTCGGCGTCTTTGCCATGACCGACACCGGTTTGAAGGAAATCAAAAATCCATCGGCCATTTTTCTCTCCCGCCTTCCAGAGCCCATGCCCGGCAGTGTGGTCATGGTCATTTGGGAAGGCAGCCGGCCTCTTCTTGTCGAAATCCAGGCCCTGGTGGATGAAAGTTATGCGGATAATCCTCGCCGGGTCGCCGTGGGACTGGAACAGAACCGGCTGGCTATGCTCCTGGCTGTTCTGCACCGGCATGGCAATATTGCCAGCTACAATCAGGATGTCTTTGTCAATGTCGTCGGCGGTATCCGGGTCAGTGAAACCAGCGCCGACCTGGCCTTGATCATGGCCATTGCTTCAAGTTTGAAAAATCGTCCCCTGGCTAGAAACCTGGTTGTCTTCGGTGAGGTTGGCCTGGCCGGTGAGATCAGGCCGGTGCCGGGAGGGATGGAGCGATTAAAGGAGGCTGTGAAACACGGCTTCAAACAGGCGATTATTCCCAAGGCAAATGCTCCTCGTGACACTATTGCCGGTATTGAAGTGATCGCGGTGCAGAAACTCAGTGAAGCGCTTGAGGCCGGGATTGGCTGAAGGCTGCCCCAGGTAAATATTTGGCTAGCACCCCATCTTCGCCCGATCCGGCTTATTCACATATGACTCAATATAGTTCACAAGCCGGCTCAAGCGAACCTGGGCACTACCCAAATATTTACGACTTTGTGGTTTTAGCTGTTTTTCCGCGTCAAGCCGAATATTTACTGTCCTAGAGGCCAAGATTTTCAGAGAGCAACCGTTGACAGGAATTTTATGAAATGGTAAATACGTACTCAACAATCTGATTGAATTGGAGGAATGGCCGAGTGGTTGAAGGCGGCGGTCTTGAAAACCGTTGAACGAAAGTTCCGTGGGTTCGAATCCTACTTCCTCCGCCAGACAAAAAATGCCTTGAAATAACTGCGGAGAGATGACCGAGCTGGCCGATGGTGCTCGCCTGCTAAGCGAGTGTGGGGTTTATAGCTCCACCGAGGGTTCGAATCCCTCTCTCTCCGCCACTGTCTGTTCTTTGCTCATTCGTTTTTATTTTCGGTTTCTTCAGGATTTTTCACAGCTTCATCCTGATCCCGATTTTCTTCCTCGTTGGTTTCTTCTTTGCTGATTTCTTCTTTGACAGGTTCTACTTTTTTCACTTTCGCTTTTTTCGCCGGCTTGATGATCTTGGATTCAGGCAGGACAATCGTAGTAATTTTTTTTACCTCAAATTGCACGTCCGGATCACTCAGGCAAACTTCACATTCATTAATGTGTTTTTCCATAAATTCAACCATTCGGGCCGGGGCCATAGCTTCAGCCTGCACCTGCAGAAACCAGGACCGGACAAGCTTATCTAACCGTTCGCATTCCATAATAAGAAAAACTCCTCCCTGATGTTAATTA
>JAYEPA010000187.1:0-10701 GCA_034723545.1 Thermodesulfobacteriota bacterium
ATTCCTACGTAGCTACAGCTTGAACTTCATGAAAATCCGTGGTATGAAATCAGCCAAATAATGACTTCGTAAAAATTGACTTTTATCAATCCTCAGCCGCAACAATTACGGCTTACATTCAGGAGAATAATGTGACGCAGGTCAGCACAGAAAAACAATGGTTATCGGGGAATGAGGCCATTGCCCGCGGTGCCTGGGAGGCTGGAGTAACCGTGGCCTCGGGCTATCCGGGAACGCCTTCCACCGAAATCCTCGAAAACCTGGCAAAATACGACCAGGTCTATACGGAATGGGCTCCCAATGAAAAGGTGGCTCTCGAAGTAGCGGTTGGCGCTTCTTTTGCCGGGGCCAGAGTCCTGGCCACCATGAAACATGTGGGCATGAATGTAGCAGCCGACCCCCTCTTTACCGCTTCTTACACCGGCGGTCGCGGCGGTCTGGTAATCATCAACGCCGACGATCCGGAAATGCACAGCTCGCAGAATGAGCAGGACAACCGCAATTATGCCTTTGCCGCCAAGCTGCCCATGCTGGAGCCCTCCGAACCGGCCGAGGCGGTTTCCATGCTTCAGGAGGCTTTCGCCTTAAGCGAAGAATTTGACGCCCCCGTGCTTTTCCGTACCACCACCCGGGTGGCCCATGTTAAGGGCATGGTTCCAACCGGATCACGATCAACAGGGCCGGTTGAGATAAAAATTGAAAAAATGCCGGCCAAGTTTGTCATGCTGCCCGGCAATGCCCGGATGCGGCGCCTGGAGATTGAAAAACGGCAGGCCAAACTTGCTGAATTTGCCGAAACATACAGCGGCAACCGAATTGAGTGGGGTGACAAAAAGAGAGGCATCATCACAGGCGGCATTTCATATCTCTATGTGAAAGAGGCCTTTCCTGATGTATCAGTGCTCAAACTGGGCATGACCTGGCCTCTGCCGGAAAAAATGATCAAAGAATTTGCCGCAGGCGTTAATGAGCTGATTATTGTTGAAGAACTCGACCCTTTTCTGGAAAACCATATCAAAGCCATGGGAGTGACCTGCCTGGGCAAGGAGAAGATCCCGGCCATTGGCGAGCTGAACAGTTTTATCGTTAAAAAATCACTGGGCGGCGATGTCGGTGATATCTTTCCGCCGGTGGATCTGCCGCCCCGGCCACCTAATATGTGTGCCGGCTGTCCCCACCGCGGCCTCTTTTACTCTCTGTCCAAACAAAAGGTCTTTGTTGCCGGCGATATCGGCTGCTACACTCTGGGTTTTCTGCCACCCCTGTCAGCCATGGATGCCTGCGTCTGCATGGGAGCCGGAATCAATATCGCCCACGGCATGAACAAAGCCCTGGGTGAAGAAGGCCTGGGAAAAACCGTGGCCGTGATTGGCGATTCCACCTTCTGCCATTCCGGTATCACCGGCCTGGTCAATACGGTGTACAACAAGAGTTATTCCACCATCATTATTCTGGATAACCGCACCACGGCCATGACCGGCCACCAGCCCAATCCGGCATCCGGGTCCACCTTAATGGGAGAACCGGCCAACGCCCTTGATTTCACCAAGCTGTGCCAGGCCATTGGCGTTAAGCACGTCACCTCAGTGAATGCCCACGACATCGGCCAATGCCGAAAAGTTATCAAGGAGGAAATCGAGAGGCCGGAAACATCTGTGATCATCAGCCAAGGCCCCTGTGTCCTGCTGCCTGCTGAACGAAAAAGAAAAAAATTCCCCTTTACCACATCAATTGACAAATGCACGGGCTGCTCCATGTGCGTCCAGCTGGGCTGTCCGGCTATCAGGTGGTATCCCATCAGCCCCGAAGAAGCCAAAAAGATGGGCAAGAAAGAAAAACAGAAAGGCTACGCCCGAATCAGCGTGGAGATGTGCACAGGCTGTGGCCAGTGTGCCCAGCTCTGTAAATTCGAGGCCATCACGGCCGTGGAGGATCTATAATGAAACCGAGCGGCAATATTTTATTCTGCGGCGTGGGCGGCCAGGGCATTCTGCTGGCCAGTGAAATCACGGCCTTTGCCCTTCTTGAATCAGGGTACGATGCTAAAAAGAGTGAGGTGCACGGTATGGCCCAGCGGGGCGGTTCCGTGGTCGCCCATCTTCGCTATGGTGAAAAGGTCTACTCTCCTCTGATCGATCTGGGCAAGGCCGATTTTTCCGTTTCCTTTGAAATCATGGAAGCCGTGCGCTATCTGCCCTTTCTCAACAAAGACAGCAAGGTCGTGGTCAATACCCATCAGATTGCTCCACCGGCTGTTGCCACCGGCAAAATGACCTATCCGGCTGACGTCCTTGATGGACTGCGCCAACAAAATATCAGCGTTTTTCCCGTTGACGGCTTTGCCGTTGCCAAAGAAGTGGGTGAAATCCGCACCGCCAATGTCGTTCTGGTGGGCGCGCTTTCCACCTTTCTGCCCATTGAGGAAGAGGTTTTCATCAATGTTCTGAAAAAAAGAATTCCCAGAAAACTTGACGAGAATCTGCAGGCCTTTCAGAAAGGACGCCAGATGACATCAGCAGCATAGGAGAGAGCAATGATCTGGAACGAAGAATATGAAACTCTGCCCAGGGAGGCCCTGGAGGCTCTACAGCTCAAACGACTGCAGAACCAGATTGAACGGGTTTACGCCTCGGTGCCCTATTACCGCCGGAAGATGGATGATGCCGGGGTGATTCCCGGTGACATCAAGACCCTGGCCGATATCCAAAAACTTCCCTTTACCACCAAGGAAGATTTGCGCAAAAACTATCCCTTCGGCCTCTTCGCCGTGCCCATGGAAAGGGTGGTTCGTATCCACGCCTCCTCCGGCACAACCGGCCAACCCACTGTGGTCGGCTACACAAAGAGGGACATCAAGATCTGGGCCGAACTGATGACCCGCAGTCTGGTTGCCGCCGGCGCCAGCCAGAAGGATATCATTCACAACGCCTATGGTTATGGCCTCTTTACCGGCGGACTGGGAGCCCATTACGGCGCCGAGAACCTTGGTGCCACTGTTGTGCCGATTTCAGGCGGCAACACCAAGCGGCAAATCATGATCATGCGCGATTTTAAATCAACCGTGCTGCTCTCCACCCCGTCCTATGCCCTGAATCTTGCTGAGGCCATGGTTGACATGGGCATTGACCCCAAGGACATGCATCTGCGGGTAGGAGTCTTCGGGGCCGAGCCCTGGAGCGAAAATATGCGCGAAGAAATTGAAAAAAAACTCGGCATCCAGGCCATTGACATTTACGGACTTTCTGAAATCATCGGCCCAGGTGTTGCTATCGAATGTGCCGAAGAACAGAAAGGGCTGCATGTTATGGAGGACCATTTCCTGCCGGAAATTGTCGACCGGGACACCTTTGCCCCCCTTCCCCTGGGAGAAACCGGCGAACTGATCTTCACCACCCTGACCAAGGAGGCCTTTCCGGTTATCCGCTACCGAACCAAGGACTTTTCCCGCTTGATCACTGATCACTGTAGCTGCGGCCGGACTTTTTACCGAATGGAAAAGGTCACCGGCCGCTCCGATGACATGATGATCATCCGGGGCGTCAATGTCTTCCCCTCCCAGATTGAACATGTTCTGATGAGTATCAAGGGGGTGGAGCCCCATTATCAGATCATTGTCAACCGTCAAGGCTCCCTGGATACCATGGAGGTGCAGGTGGAGGTCAGCGAGGATCTCTTTTCCGACGCAGTGAAGACCCTTGAGGAACTGACCAAACGGATTCAAGTGGAGATCAAGGATCTGCTCGGCGTCTCCTGCAAGGTGACCCTGGTCGAGCCCAAGACCATCCAGCGCAGTGAAGGCAAGGCCAAACGGGTTATTGACAACCGGAAGATTTAATGTCATTTAAGGAGCTATTAAAATGAAAGTGAAACAGATCGCTGTTTTTTTAGAAAACAAATCCGGTCGCATGGCGGAAATCACCGGTGTGCTGGCCAAAAACGGCATTAACATCAGGGCCATGTCCCTGGCCGACACTGCGGATTTCGGCATTCTGCGGCTGATTGTCAACGACACGGAAAGTGCTCGGAACATTCTCAAGGAGAATGGTTTTACGGTGGGAACCACCGAGGTACTGGTCATTGAGGTGATGGACAAACCCGGCGGTCTGGCCAGTGTCTTACAGATCATCAGCGAGAATCAACTCAATATTGAATACATGTATGCCTTTACCCAGAAAACCGGCGAGACTGGCTTAATTATCTTCCGCTTTGACGAGATCGACAAGGCCATGGACACTCTGAAAAAAGCCGGTTGCCGACTGCTCACCGGTGAAGAGGTCTATGCTATTTAAGTTTTTGTCTGAATTTCAGGCAATTTCTATTTTAATTTTTTTAAATGAGGAGAACAAATGAAAAACTTCCTTTCAACAACCATGCTGGCTGTTGCCGCCATCTGTCTGCTGTTTAGCGGCCCGGCCCAGGCTGAGGATGACACTATTAAGGTCGGCGCTATTCTGGCCGTGACCGGCGGGGCCTCGTTCCTTGGCGGGCCTGAATCAAGAACTGTTGAGATGCAGATTGAAAAAATCAATGCCAATGGCGGCATCCACGGTAAAAAACTTGAACTGATCCTCAAAGATTCCGGTGCCAATCCGGAAAAAGCCATTTCTTTTGCCAAACAGTTGATAGAAGAAGAAAAAGTCTTTGCCATTGTTGGCCCGTCCACCAGCGGCGAGACCATGAAAATAAAAAACATCTGCGAGCAGGGTAAAACCGTGCTGCTCTCATGCGGTGCAGCCGAGGTCATCGTCAATCCTGTTGCTAAATATGTCTTTAAAACTCCTCAGAAAGACAGCTTTGCCGTCAAAAAAATCTATATGGAGATGAACAAGCTTAAGATCTCCAAAATTGCCGTTCTGGCCGGTAACACCGGTTTCGGCAAAGCCGGCAAAGGTCAGCTTCTCGCCATCGCGCCCGAGTTCGGCATTGAAGTCGTTGCCACGGAAGTCTATGACAAAAAAGCAACCGACCTGAGCGCTGTCGTGGCCAAGCTGATGGCCAACAAAGACATCCAGGCTGTCGTCAACTGGTCCATTGTTCCGGCCCAGGCTATCGTTGCCAAAAACATGCGTCAGGCCGGCTGGAATGTGCCGTTGTTCCAAAGCCATGGCTTTGGTAATATCAAATACGTTGAGGCTGCCGGGGTTGCCGCCGAAGGCATTATCTTCCCGGCCGGCCGTCTGCTGGTGGCCGACTCACTTCCGGCCGACAATCCCCAGAAAGACGTTTTGATGAAGTATAAAAATGATTATGAGGCCAAATTCCAGGAACAGGCCAGCACATTCGGCGGCCACGGCTATGATGCCATCATGATTCTTGCCAAGGCCATTGAGCAGGCTGGTGCGGACAAGGAAAAAGTCCGTGATGCCATTGAAAACATGAAAAATTTTGCCGGTACCGGCGGCATCTTTAACTTCAGCCCCGAGGATCATAACGGCCTGGATATTGATGCCTTTGCCATGATGACCGTTAAAGACGGCAAGTTTGTACTTTATGAATAACAGTTGAATCTGTTCAACCCGAAAACATTCAGGGGATGCAGGATAATCTGCGTCCCCTTTGTTTATAATGGCATAATTTTACAGTTATGAAAATTCCCGACGTTAAACTATGGAATTCAGAAAATAAAAACAGGCACAATTCACCTGTTTCGCTCTGTCTTCTATCTTCTATCTTCTGTCTTCTGTAGCCATGACTACGGAACTTTTCACCCAATATCTCTTTGCCGGGATCACCTATGGCATTATTTATGCCATTGTGGCCATCGGCTTTAACATTATCTACAACACCACCGGCATCATTAACTTTGCCCAGGGCGAATTTGTCATGCTTGGCGGCATGATCTCTATTTCATTAAACCCATTGATGCCGCTCCCCCTGGCCATTGGCTTTGCCGTGCTGCTGACCACGCTGATCGGTGCCCTTATTGAGATGATCTTTATCCGCTGGCTGGTTCATCCTTCCGTGTTACGGATGATCATTATCACCATTGGTATTTCAATCCTGATCAGGGAGGTGGCCCTGCATATCTGGGGTGAGGGCGTGCGTTCCCTGCCCTATTTTTACGGTAACGAAATTTCCTCCATTAACATTCTGGGCACCCATGTCTCTCCGCAGGTGCTTTGGGTGGTGGGAATCTGCTCCGTCATCGTTGCCCTGCTCAGTCTATTTTTCAAATTCACTCCCCTGGGTCAGGAAATGCGGGCCTGCTCCGCGAACCGCCTGGCCGCCACTCTGTGCGGCATCAATGCCAAAAATATGGTCACTCTGTCTTTCATGCTCAGCGCCGGAATCGGCGCCCTGGCCGGCTGCGTGGTCTCGCCTATTACGTACACCCAGTATGACTGCGGCACGGGACTGGCCATCAAGGGCTTTACTGTCGCCGTCCTGGGCGGCCTGGGCAACAGTATGGCGGCGGTTGCCGCCGGCCTGCTTCTGGGAATCCTTGAGGCCTTCAGTATCCATATTGTCCCCCTGGCCTTTCAGGACGCTATCTCCATCAGCATCCTGTTACTAATTCTTTTTATCCGGCCCCACGGTTTATTCGGCAGCAGTGAAGCGGCCGGATTAAAGGAGTTCTGATGGCTGTTAAAAACTATCTATCCGTGCTGATTCTGATTGCTGTCGTGGTGTTCATTCAGCTGGCCACCAAGGCGACCGACACCAGCTATTACCTGACCCAGCTCACCATGACCGGTTATTACTCTCTGGTGATCATCGGTCTCTGCCTGGTCATGGGGTATGCCGGCCAGATTTCCCTGGGCCATGCCGGTTTTTTCGCCATTGGCGGCTATACATCCGGAGCGCTCACCACCTATAACTTGACTCTTTTACTGGAACAGGGCAATGGGTTGGTTTCTTTTTTATCAGACAAGGGACTTTTAATCTCTACCCTTGATCTTTACGGCGAAGCTGTTCTCTATGTCAATCCCTGGCTGGCCGCGATACTTGCCGTGATCCTTACCGCCTGCATTGCTTTTTTTATCGGAATTCCCGTTTTAAAGCTCAAGGGCCATTATCTGGCCATGGCCACTCTTGGCTTTGGTATCATTATCTTTCGTGTTGTTCTGGCCACCGAGATATTCGGTGAGGCCGACGGTATCTCCGAGATTCCCGGTTTCACCCTTTTCCCCGGTGTCTGCATTAATGGAGATTTCGGCAACCGGGTCATGAACTATTATATTGCCTGGGGTCTTGTGCTCATTGGCGTCATTCTGCTGCTGAACCTCATTCATTCCAGGGTTGGCCGGGCCCTGCGAGCCATCCACGGGGCCGAGGATGCCGCCAATGCCATGGGAGTGAATACGTCCCGCTATAAACTCTATACCTTTGTCATCTCCGCAGTATTTGCAGCCGTGGCCGGCATCTTCCTCACTCATTACAACGGAGGCATCGGCCCGTCCGAGGCTGGTATCATGAAATCAGTACGCTATGTCGCCATTGTCGCCATCGGCGGTATGGCCTGCATGTGGGGCGCCCTGACCATGGGGGTTCTTCTCAATTTCATGTCCCTGCGCGGCATGTTCGGCTCTTATGATGATGCCGTCTTCGGCGCCATCATGATTATCATCATGCTTTTTGCCCCCAATGGTCTGTTAAATCTTCCCGTCTGGCAGAAAATTTCAAAATCCATTGCCGGTAAGGAGAAAGGCTGAAATGGCGCTCCTGGAAATTCAAAAACTGAATCGCCGCTTCGGCGGTCTGCATGCGGTCAACAATGTCAGCTTCAATCTTGACCAGGGGATGATCAAGGCTGTAATCGGCCCTAACGGGGCCGGCAAAACCACCTTGTTTAACTTGATTTCCGGTAACCTGCCTGCAAACTCCGGCTCTGTTTTTTTTGACAAGCAACCCATACATGGCCTAAAACCATTCCAAATTGCTCGTTGCGGAATTTCGCGTACCTATCAAAACATCAAACTCTTTCCTGGCATGACGGCCCTGGAAAACGTCATGGTGGGCCGTCATGTGCGAAGCAAGGCCGGTTTCCTGAGCGGAATGCTCAACCTGCCCTCCTGCTGGAGCGAAGAAAAAGAGATCAGAAAAAAATCACTCGAATTGCTTGAACTCCTCGATATTGCCGAGTTTGCAGATACCGAAGCCCTGAGCCTTGCCTTTGGCCAGCAGCGGGCCGTTGAATTTGCCCGGGCACTGGCATCGGAACCCAAAATACTCCTCCTTGACGAGCCGGCCGCCGGTCTCAACATCTATGAAACTGCGGAAATCGCCAGATTGATAATAAAAATTCAGAACCGGGACATCACTGTCTTGCTGGTGGAACACGACATGTCACTGGTCATGGACATTTCCGATGAAATCGTCGTCTTAAGTTTCGGTGAAAAAATCGCCGAAGGTTTGCCCGCCGAAATTCAAAAAAACAAGGAAGTCATTCAAATTTATCTGGGTGATGATGATGCTTAAAATAAGAAATCTCGAAGCAGGATACGGAAAACTGCGGGTTCTGAAACGGATCTCCATGCATGTCGATCCCGGCGAAATCGTCAGCATCATCGGCGCAAACGGCGCCGGCAAGACCACCTTGCTTTACACCATCAGCGGTATGATTAAACCGACAGACGGCGAAATGAACCTGTTCTCTACCTCCCTTGGCAAAATAAAGCCTGAAAAGATTGTCTCCATGGGCTGTTCACTGGTTCCCGAAGGACGTCAGGTATTCGCCACTATGTCGGTGAAAGAAAATTTAATTCTTGGTTCCTATGTGCAATCAAACAAGAAAGGCTACGACAAGGAAGAGGAATTGCAGAGCATTTATGATATCTTCCCTGTTTTAGAAGAAAGGAAATCTCAACTTGCAGGTACTCTGTCCGGCGGCGAACAGCAGATGCTTGCTATGGGACGAGCCCTGATGGCCAAACCGAAGCTGATCATGATGGATGAACCATCAACCGGACTGGCACCATTGATCGTTAAAGATATTTTCCAGATCATTTTCCGCCTGCGCCAGGCCGGAAACACTGTTCTTCTTGTGGAACAAAATGCAAAGGCAGCTCTTGGAATCGCTGACCGAGGCTATGTCCTTGAAACCGGTAAAATTATTTTACAGGGTCCGGCCCAGGATCTGCTCGACAACAGAGATGTCCAACGCGCTTACCTGGGACGGGATGTTGATTCGCAAGGAGCCAGCTGTGAGGTGTGAGTTCAGAAGTCAGGAGTAAGGAGACAGAATAGAAGAATCATCAAGCCTTTTCTGGATTCTGTCTTCTGTAAAAACATTTGTTACTTAATCGTACTAAGTGCCTAAGGAGTCATTCATGTATTGGGAACAGGACAAAGAATGCATGCCGAGAGCGGATCTTGAACAACTGCAGCTTGAACGGTTGCAGTCAACTTTATATCGCGTTGCCACCCATGTTCCGTTTTACCGGAGGAAATTCCGTGAACTGAATATCGATCCTGACGGATTCCGCTCCCTTGAGGAACTGCAAAATCTGCCTTTTACGACAAAAGATGATCTGCGCAACAACTATCCCTATGGTCTTTTTGCTGTGCCCCTGCGCGACATTGTCCGGGTTCATTCCTCATCCGGGACAACAGGCACGGCCACGGTTGTCGGCTATACAAAAAATGATATCAAAAATTGGTCCAATTTGACGGCCCGGGTCCTGGCTGGGGCCGGTGTCGGCAATGATGATGTAGTACAGATCGCCTTTGGCTATGGTCTGTTTACCGGCGGCTTTGGACTGCACTATGGCGCTGAAAGAATCGGCGCGTCGGTTATTCCCATCTCAAGCGGCAACACCAAACGACAAATTCAGATTATGCAGGATTTCAAGACTACGGCTCTTATCTGTACTCCGAGCTATGCACTCCTGCTTGCCGATACCATGCTGGAAATGGATATCAACATCAATGCACTGGATCTCCGTTTCGGCCTGTTCGGTGGTGAACCCTGGTCTGAAGGGATGCGAAATGAGATCCAGACAAAACTTAACATCATAGCCACTGACAATTATGGTCTCAGCGAAGTAATGGGACCGGGCGTAGCTGGAGAATGCCAGGAGAGAAATGGGCTGCACATCAATGAAGACCATTTTCTCATCGAAATTATCGATCCGGAGACACTTGAACCGGTCAAGACAGGTGAGACAGGAGAAGTTGTCCTAACAACCCTGACCAAGGAAGGATTCCCGGTTATCCGTTACAGAACCAGGGACTTAACCCGCCTTATTGAGGAACCCTGTCCTTGCGGTCGGACGATGCGCCGCATGGAACGGATTTTGGGACGGACCGACGATATGCTGATCATTAAGGGTGTTAATGTCTATCCCATGCAGATTGAAGCCATCCTTTTTGACATCAAGGGGACTGAACCCCATTACCAGATCATTGTTGAACGTGAGGGCCGGCTTGACAAGGTAACCGTCATGGTGGAAGTTGTTGAATCAATATTTTTTGACCAGATGAAAAAGCAGCGGCAGCTGGTGGATCTTATCAAGAGCAGACTTGCCTCGGAACTTGGCATTGGCGTTGGCGTGAAACTTGTGGAGGAAAAAAGTCTTGAGCGTTTTGAGGGTAAAGCCATAAGAGTCATAGATAAACGTAAATTATAGGTAACTATTCAGCTGTACTCCATATTCGCCCATTTCGGAGTCTACGCTTACCTGGTCTTCTCGAATAGCACCAGTATGCTTCAAAGCCCCAGGTAAGCGTAGACTCCGAAATGAACGAATATGAAGCACATCT
>JAYEPA010000188.1:0-2659 GCA_034723545.1 Thermodesulfobacteriota bacterium
CCGGCCGAATGGTGTCCTGATCCTTAAAGGACAAAAGGGGCATAATGCCACAGTCCAGAATACGCTTAGCCGCCCGCTCTGTAAACACTACTTCGGCACAAGGCTTGACCTTGGATTCACCATGTTCTTTATAAATGTGCAACGGCAGACCTTCGATATCCCGGATCACGCCTGGCCGAAGATTCCAGCCATAACCGCTGAATGCCCGGGCCCACAGGTAAACGCAGGCAAAGGCCGGGTTACCCCATAAATAATCATCGTGGTCTGGGACCGGAGGCATTTCCTCAAAATCGAACTGCTCTACAGGGTCAGTGTCCTCGCCATATGGGAGACGTAGCAGAAATCGAGGCAGGGCAAGACCGAGATATAATGCCTCGGGAATTCTCCTGAGCTCTTCCCATGCCTGGCTATCTTCAGTATCAGGCTTTTCGTGCCAGTCGTCCGGATCAGGTGTCTCAGCCAGAGACTTGCAACCCAATAGATGGGTACTGGCTGCTGAAATAAAGGGAGCACCCGCTTGTCTGGCAATCTTGGCCATGCGGCCCAACAATTCTGCATCTTCGCGGGTTTGGTCAAAGGTATAATTGCCTGCCAGGACCGCCCATGGCTTACCTCCGGGAGTCTCGACTGTTTGCTCTACCAGAAGCCTGTAAATTCCAGTTGATCGTAGGTCTTCTGCCTCACACAGGTCAGCGGCCAATTCGGCTTTTGATATATCAATAAGATAGAGCTTGAGCTCAGCGTCTGTCTCAAGCCTGGATACCAGAAAATGGACTGCGCGCCATGCTGCTTCAACTGCCTGAAAATCAGGATGGTGCAGGATGGTACGCATCAGATTGGCTGTAGCGACATCAACAGAGGCCACCAGTTCCGCCTGCTGCGGGTCTTCAGCCGGGACCAGATGGGGTTTGACTATTCTTCGCAAGAAGGCGCTCCACCCTGATGAGTCCAACAATGCCTTTGTCTCCGGCGGCCTGTTATCTGCCTGCTCAAGCATCTGATCAAGTAAGCTGTCCGTCGTGAGCCCGGATATTTCCGGCTGTGGGGTTTGTTGTTCTGAAGGGGGTTCGGAAGATTCAGGGACTGTATCCGCTCCTGTCCAGCTTCGCACTCTATCTGCGGCCGAGGCAAACGTCCGGGGATCATCGAGTTTCTTTCGGATATCTCTAAGCGCCTGGAATACCTCAACCCGCTCAAAGATTCGGTCAGGATGAAAATCTTCCAGTTCAGCGAAACGGATAAGGGCCGGGGGACTGTCATTCCCTGCAATGGACAGATGGATCTCGACACCAAGCCTTGATAGCACTTCATCAAGGTTATCCCGGTCCACCGAGAGAGGACGCCGGTCAGATAGATCTTCGACATCGAAAACATTACGGTTTGCACGACCGCTGAAATCTCCCAAAATGAGAATCCGAAAAGTGATCTCCTGTCCGGGCACCACAGTAGATTTTTTCATAGCGGAAACCAAGTTTACCTCTATTTTCCCAAAGGAGATGGGTTTTGACATTGTGTTACCCATTTTTCGTATTTTCGTACCTTCGTATTTTCGTGATTGATTTTGAGTAGTTTCTTAACCGTACAGATCCAAACTATTCAAGCAGAGAAAAATCCGCAAGCCAGTTGTGGGCGGATCGTATTTCAGCCCCATCCGGATAGGTTTTCTCTCTGTCTAATCCTTTAACCAACTGAATTTTTCTTGTGTTTGGGAAAAATTTCGAAAATGCCTGAAAGTTACGGCTTGGTTTGCTATCGCTCCATTTCACCTCCAGCATCAGTAACGGCGAATCATCCCTGGTTATGAAAAAATCAATCTCTCGACCATCTTTAGTTCGGAGAAAATAAAGCTCGCATCGCTCTCCGAGGCAATCCTCAAGAAAATGTATTTCCTTTAACAAAGCGCCGGCAACAAGGTTTTCCAGCCTGGCACCTTCATTGCCCAATACCTGTCCTGTGTCATAGAAATAAAACTTAGGTGCCTTGAGAATGGATCGGGCAACATTTCTGTGAAACGGAGGAACCCGGAAAACCACATACATATTTTCAAGTATGGTCAACCACCTTTTGACGGTTTTGTCAGAACACTGAAGATCTCCGGCCAAAGAGCTATATGATATGGGGCTCCCTACTCTTTTTCGCAGCAGTTGAATAAGAATTTCGATAGAGCTGATCTGCCGGACGTTCTCTAGGTCCAGGAGATCCTGCTTTAAGATTATATCAAGATGGGATTTTTTCCAGCGGTTGTAGAACCGCCTGGTGCCACGCAAAAATGGCTCTGGAAAGTTACTGGTCTCCAGTAGCTGATCTAATGCGGCCGGAAGGCCAGTCGGCAACAACTTTTTTTTAATTTCTTTCAAATCCAGGGGATGAAGCCTGAACTGGAAAAATCTGCCGGCCAGGGAATCGCCCATTTTTTTGTAGGTATCGAGTTTTGCACTCCCTGTGACCAATATGGAGGGAGGAAAATCTTCAGTATCATAGATACCTTTGAGCCAGGACTTCCAGTTTTTCAGTTTATGAAGTTCGTCAAAAATAACGAGCTTTTTTGACCGGTCCCACGATCTTTCAAACAGACTCAATCGATGTTCAGGATTATCAAAGTTTAGATAGTCATAATTGCTTATGAGCATTTTTGATAAGGTCGTCTTTCCGGTCTGTC
>JAYEPA010000189.1:0-2651 GCA_034723545.1 Thermodesulfobacteriota bacterium
TAGTGCTCTTAACCTAAGAGAATATCACAGAAAAACCAAGAGAGGCAAGGCATTATTATTTTAAAGAGTATATTTTTCTTTGGAAAATAAAGAGAGAAATTCAATAAAATTGTCAAAGTACGCTTTAGTCGGATGAACCAAAAATGATTTATATTTACAGCAAATTAGAATACGTCAAAATAACTTCTCCATTAATAATGGTGCTTGTTTTGCGTAGGAGCCACCCTGTGGCCGATTATACTCGGCTGATGCTCAAATCGCCATTATATCGCCCACAGGGTGGGCTCCTACGCATCCACACACAACTGGCAATCTCGTAAGCCAGATCTATTTGGGTAAGATTGCCACCACTTATTGAAGTTACGAAGTTACAAGTCGGGAAGTTGAGAAGAAAGGAAAATTGAAATTATTGCTGCAGACAATTCATTTTACTCTCTGCCGAATAAACTATCCGTCTCCGGCCGAAGTCCGCTTTCCCGGCTGCGGCCAAAATGCTCATAGGCGGCCAGGGTCGCCATTCTGCCCCGTGGGGTTCTGGTCAGGTAGCCGCGCTGGATCAGAAACGGCTCATGGACATCTTCCAATGTGTTTTTTTCCTCGCAAACCGCTGTGGCCAGGGTATCAAGCCCCAGGGGACCGCCCTGGAATTTATCAATGATCGTCAGCAGAATACGCCTGTCCATCTCATCAAGACCCTGTCGATCAACCGCCAGCAGATCAAGGGCCGCATCCGCTACCTGGCCGGTGATTTTGCCGTCGGCCTTGACTTCGGCAAAATCACGCACCCGTTTCAGCAGACGGTTGGCAATTCTCGGCGTTCCCCTGGACCTGTGGCCCATCTCCCGGGCGCCGCTCTCATCAATGGGAATTCCAAGGAGGTCGGCGGAGCGTTTGATAATAACAACAAGTTCTTCAGGGCTATAAAAATCAAGCCGAAGAATGACCCCGAAACGATCACGCAGAGGCGGAGTTAAAAGACCGGTCCGGGTGGTGGCGCCGACCAGGGTAAAACGAGGCAGATCCATTTTCACGGATCTGGCGCCCGGCCCCTGGCCAATGATCAGGTCAAGCTGAAAATCCTCCATGGCCGGATACAGAATCTCCTCAACCACGTGATTTAAACGGTGAATCTCATCAATGAACAGAACATCGCCTTCCTGGAGGCTGGTCAGGATAGCGGCCAAATCACCGGCCCGCTCAATGACCGGCCCGGAAGTCACCTTGATATTGGCCTCCATCTCATGGGCAATGATATAGGCCAAAGTGGTCTTTCCCAGGCCGGGAAAACCGTGAAAAAGGACATGATCAAGAGGTTCCCCCCGTCCCCTGGCGGCCTGGATAGTAATCTCCAGATTTTTTTTGAGCTGCTCCTGACCGACATATTGAGCCAGACGCCGGGGGCGCAAACTCACTTCCTCAATTTTCTCCCGGTCATCCATGGGCGCCGTGCTGACGATGTTTTCCTCGTATTTCATCCAATTGACCTCAGGGCCAGACGCAGGAGTTCTTCAAGGGAGGATGGCGATTCCTGCTGACAGGCGGCCCGCACAGCCTGTTCCGCACTGGCCTTGGGATATCCCAGGTTAACCATGGCGGAAACCGCATCGTCAACAAAATGTTCTTCCGTTTGTCCCATAACGGCAACTGATGTTGCCACATCTTCAGTCACGGGAATAAACTGCACTTTATCCTTCAACTCAAGGCAGAGCCGCTCGGCCTTCTTCTTGCCGATGCCGGACAGGCTGACCAGGCGAGGCAAATCATCCGAACTGATGGCCCGGCAAAACTCCCCGGGGGTGATGCCGGAAAGAATGGAAAGGGCCAACTTGGGTCCCACACCGGAAACACCCATTAACATCAAAAAGGTTTCCTTTTCGACAATATCAAGGAAACCGTAGAGCATCAGGGTATCTTCCCGGACATGGGTGTGAATATGTAAAAAGGTCTCCTGGCCGATCTCGGGGATATGGACGTGGCTGGACTCGGAAAAAAAAACTTCATACCCGACTCCACCCACATCGAGGATCAATTTTTCAGGAGACTTGAAAAGAATTTCCCCTTTCAGGCAAGCAATCATAATGGTTATGAAAAAAATAAATTAACCCCGGAGCACACAGGGTTTACAGAGGCAATTGATTTTAACAAAATCATTCTCTGTGATCTCTGTGGTCTCTGTGGTGAAAAAGGTTTTACGAAAAAGCAACGTGATTAGCACAGCACAGAGCAATAGCCAGTCCATCCGCCGCGTCCTGACTCGGTGTTGCCGACAGGTTCAACAGCACCCTGACCACCTGCTGAATCTGTTCCTTGGATGCCTGGCCGTACCCCACCACTGCCTGTTTGACCTTGCGGGCCGAATATTCATGAATCTCGAGATGATGCTGCATGACGGCCAGCAGCAGAACCCCCCTGGCGTGGCCCAGTTTCAGGGCTGATCCGGGATTAATGGAGACAAAAACATCTTCAATGGCCACCCGATCCGGGCTGAAGGTCTCAATCACCTCACTTATACCGGAATGAATTTCCAGGAGCCGGGAAGAAAATGTTTTTTTGAGATTTGGTCTGATGACCCCGCAACTGATAAAAATCGTCCGATTACCGCTCTGATCGATGATTCCATATCCCGTGGCCCTTGAGCCTGGATCAATTCC
>JAYEPA010000190.1:0-6401 GCA_034723545.1 Thermodesulfobacteriota bacterium
CCGATATTGCCGGCTCGGCGTGAGCAGTTATCTACACTGGCACGAGTGGCATTGCTTTCCTGGCTGCAGATCGGTCCACCGCCGTTGGGGGTTTCTTCATCCCACTTTTTTGACATGATTTCGTCCATCATGGCCTGGCCCAGGGAAATGGCCCGCTGGCGCAGCATGGGATCGGGACTGCGGCTGATGGATTGAAAAAAGGGAACCAGGATCAATGAAGTGGAACCGAGAATAACAATGGTCATGATCAGCTCAAGCAGAGTGAATCCGCTTGAAAATTGATTCTTATTCCACATAACCTGTATCCCCATAAACGGTCACGGTAGAGCCGCCGGACTCGGTGATGGTGAAGGTCGTGTCGGGCAAAGGATTCAGGCTGTCATTAAATGGTGCGCCAAGACCGTTGAACCAGATGTTTTCAGATGTAATGGTAATTTCCGCGTCATCAAGGAGAAAACGGTCGCAGAAGTCCTGAACGCAGTCTGCGGCGGAACAATCCGCACAGTCCGTGCCCCGCCGTTGAATGGTATATTTGTTTCCGGAAACAGTGATTCCCCAGCCACCGGCAATGCCGGTAAATTCCCGGGTTATGGCCAGATGCTGTCCATGGCGGACAGCCCGCTTGAATTCTCCGACTGCTGCGGCCTCCTTCATGGAGCTGGGCCACTTGACCGAGACAGAGACAGAAAGTATCCCCAGCAACAGGATCACCATGACGAGTTCAATAAGGGTAAATCCGTCAGATTCAAGGCTCAGGATCATCTTGCAATCTCCTGCCAGTTGATGATTCGGTCATTGCCCCGGTAGATACCGAAGGTGGCGGTGGCTGTCGGATCATTATCATGGCTGCCGTCATTGTCCCAGTCGTACTGGAGCCAGGCTGCGCCGGACTCTTCAGCTGCTGTTACCTTGACAGTGCCGTTGTTGGTTATTCCCGGCGCCTTGAGAAATAGGTTGAGGCCACCGAGAAGCGGCGGTTCGAGGAACTGTTCCGCCGCCGGGCCTGCCGTGGCGCAGCCCGCACCGCTGTTTCCGGGGCTGCCGCTGTCCTGCACACAGGTTTCTCCGGAGGAGAGGTTGCCGCTGTAACTGGTAAAAGAAAGAGTTACCAGGGAACAGCTGTCAGCCGTATGAGGGACAAAGTCTGTTCCATCAAAATATTGCACGGTCAAAGGCAGAGACAGATCCTCGGTCTCGGGGCCAAAGTTGTTTCCAATGTAAAGCCTGCCCCAGTACAGATCTGTGCCGGCAACAGATATCGTGTAGCCGTCACATGTGCTGTCGGAATCGGAATCGTAACAGACATTGTCGGTGTCGGTGAGATCCGTCGCGGTGAGATCAAGATCTACCAGGGCCGCAAATGGTGTTTCCGAAGACGCTGGTTTGGCATAGGTCAGTCTGTCGCCGCTCACCGTCAGCGTGCCGCTGCCATCAAGATCATTGTGATTGTCGAGAGTGGCATTGCCGTCCGTGCTCCGGTTCAGGGCTGAGGAGGTCGTTGTTGACTGGTCACTGTAAGTCCGTTCTTCCAGGGTGCCTCCAAGTTTCCAGAAATCAGAGGCGTAATTCAAGGTGGTGGTGCCGGAGGTGTTGAGAGCGGTTACGGTGAAAATAGGCTCCGTGACAAAGCCGAATTCCTGGCCAAGGTAGGTGAAACTGCCGGTCGGGCAACTATCAGCAAACTGCGGATTATTGGCGCTGACAGTGAACTCCGCCGGATAGAATCGGCCGATATTTTCGCTGGTTGAAGTCGGGATCGCATCAGCCGCCAGGCCGAGATAGGCCGGCGGGGCAGCTGTAAAGGTAAAGACGCCGACTTCGCTGATGGATTGTTCTATTGAGTGTTCGCCATCGTCATCGGCCGTCATATCAAAGGAAGTGACAGCAAGGGTACCGTTGCTGCCTCCGACCGGTGCTGCCAAGTTTTGTGAAATAGTTATACCTGGAAGTTCAAAGTTCGCGGTAACAGTGTTGTCGCAGAAATTTGTATCAGCCTCATTGTCCATCTCCCAGCACACTGCCTTGACCTTAAGGTTAAATGTCTGGCCTGCCTGGGTAAACTTTGAACATGTCGCATCCCCTGATGCGCAGTCAGCATTGGCATCATCCGAGTAAACACATAAGCCCGCAGGTCGAACCACAAAGGTATCACTGCCGGTCATTTCAAGTCCTGCCTCATCGCCGCTGCCTGAAAATGAGGCGTCCAGCTGCAAGCTGCCGGCATCCAAATAGACAACGGTAAATGGAGCTTCACCGTCAGAGTCAAAATTGAGGCTGACCGCAGTCCCTGGAGAAGAGGTGGAAGTAGATGTACTGTTCACCGTGATTGATTCCGTGCCGCTGGCGGGATTGATATATGAGGACCAGAAATTGATACTTTCAGTACGATTTGCAAAGGCCGGAACACATTTTTGGCTGTCGTCATCTTTCTTTACTGCCTTGATGGTCACAGCGGGAGATGTTTTGCAAGCCACCTGGGTCGGGATGTCAAAAACAAAACCGGCCTCGTGGAAGGGGAGCACACAGTTTCCTGAAACCCCGGTGTTGAAGCAGGTAACAGATGCATCGGGATTAGCAGAACTTATAGCCAGAGTGACGGATTCAGCAGTGTAATGGTGCAGTTCATAGTCGGCCGAACCGGTAAATGTTTTGCTGTCGCCGCCAATCCAGCCGGAAGGGGAGAGGGTTATGGAGGTTTCGCTTGTGGCATAATCAGCCGGATCGCAGGGTAGATCGCTGGTGGCACAGGCCTTGATGGTGATGCTTTCAGGTTCGCAGGTCAGGGCTGCGCCGTCATAATGGATTTCGTAATGATCAATAATTGGCGCAACAGCAGTAAAGGCAACGTCAAGAGTATATGACAGCTTTCCATTCTTAGTGGCTTGGAGACAAATTGTATATCTCTCATCTGATGTTACGGAGTAGGTAATGGAATCTCCCGAGGCCTGGGAAGATGAGCAGTCCGCATTATACAGGGTGGTATTAATATTTCCGGATACTGTTTGAGTAATTGTGATGCTGCCATCATGGGAGGCTACAAAATAGAAATAATCATATTCGTCCCCTTTGTTTCTGAATAGTTGGCCATTGCCTGAATAATCCTGTGTGATTTCTTCAGCATCGGCACAATTGTCATTGACGGAGACATCGGCTATACAGTGGAAAGGAGAACATAGCAATAGAATGCCCACTGCCAGTGCGGTTATGAATTTTGACATATCGTATCTATCTATAGTTTTATTGTTTTCTTAAAAAATTATAGATAGATACGATATGAAGAGTCAAGAAGGATAAAAAAATAACGTTTAATCAATTGCTATGGAGTGTTTTGTTAAACGAGTTGATCAATTGTTGCAGTTCGGAAAAAGAGTTTGTCTGGTAAATTTGATTACGGATGGCCGCGCCATGGGGCATGCCTTTAAAATATCTGCCGGCATGGTTTTTTATGGCGGCAAGGCCGAATTCCGTGGAGCGGTGGCTGGCGATAAGATCAAGATGTCGTTTGAGGGCAGTCAAGCGAAGTGTCAGGCCAGGTTCCGGCTGATTCGGCATAAATATCCAGGGCCTTCCTAACGCGCCGCGGCCTACCATGACCCCGTCGCAGCCGGTTTCCGCCATCATTTTCAGGCCGTCCCCATAGCTCAATATGTCTCCATTGCCGATGACCGGGATGGAGACTGCTTCTTTGACGGCAGCGATAATTCGCCGGTCGGCGCTGCCGGAAAAACCATCACTCCAGGTCCGACCGTGAACGGCAATTGCGGCAACGCCGGCGTCTTCGGCCATACGGGCAAATTCAGGCGCAGTCAGTGATTGATGGTTCCAGCCAGAGCGGATTTTAACGGTCACTCCAATTCTTGCCTGTTTGCATACCCCGCGAATGATTTTTTCCGCCAGTTTCGGGGTCTTCATCAGGGCCGAACCGGCTCCTTTTTTGGTGACTTTCCGCACCGGACAGCCCATATTGATATCAATGAGATCAATGGGCAGTTCCGAGAGGATAATGGCCGCCTCCGCCATGATTTCCGGATCGCTGCCAAAGAGCTGGAAGGACACGGGCCTATCCTGTTCTACGGTTTGCAGCATCTTGAAAGTGTTTGGCTGGCGATAGACAAGACCGTGGCAGCTGATCATCTCCGAATAGACAAGACCCGCGCCGTATTCGCGGCACAGTAGACGGAAGGGGAGGTCTGTATAGCCGGCAAGCGGCGCTAAAACAAAAGGATTTTCGAGGGTTATTGATCCTATTTTCATTTGATTTTTTGGTAACTGTTCAGTTACCATTTTTTGTTTATTTTTTATGCTGGAGAGTTCTTTCATAACATAGTATGATCGCCAATTTATTTGGGGTTGCTTTTGCCGTTTCGAATGCTTCTCCTGCCTGAACGGTTCACAAACCGATCAGACCAACAAGGCTAACAAGACCAATCAGACCAACAGGACCAACGAGACCAATAAGACCGGAGACCATCCATGACACTTCAATTAAACCTTAATAATGATCAGCTGTCCACGGAAGAGTTAAATGAGCTTGCCGCAATGAGAAAGCGCTGCGCCAGGCGGATTCTCCTTTCCACAAGCCTTGCCTCTTCCGGCCATCCGGGGGGGTCTCTTTCAACTCTTGATCTTCTTTTAACAACCTATGGCTGCATCAGTCACAGGCCTGACGATCCGCGCTGGGAAAATCGAGACCGGGTGGTGATGAGCATCGGTCATGTTTCTCCGGGGGTGTACGGCGTCCTGGCTGAATACGGTTATTTCACTGAAGAGGACTTTCTCACCGGTTTTCGGCGGGCCGGTTCCGGTTTCCCCGGCCATGTGGAAAGGATTGTCCCCGGCGTTGAATGGGATACCGGCAATCTGGGCCAGGGACTTTCAACAGGTGTGGGCATGGCCATGGCCATGAAACTGAAAGGGATGGACCAGAGGGTCATTGTTTACATGGGTGATGGTGAGTTGCAGAAGGGTCAGGCGGTGGAGGCCATGCGTTTTGCCCATAAGTATAAGTTGAACAATCTGGTTGTCATTGTTGACCGCAATAAGTTGCAGATCTGTGGCCCCACCCATGATATTATGCCCATGGATGTGAATGCTCTTTTCAGCGCCTCGGGCTGGAACTGTGAACTGTTGACGGACGGACATGACTATAATCAGATTTTTTCAACCTTTTCCAAAGTTTTTGGCGGTCGGGTGGCTGATCCGTCCCTGCCCACCCTGATTAATGCCCAGACCATCATGGGTAAGGGAATTTCTTTCATGGAAAATTTGGCCAAGTATCACGGTTCACCCCTGAAAAAAGAGCAGCTTGATGAGGCCCTGGAAGAGCTTGGTGTTGAAAATGATTTTGACAAGTGGAACAAATTGCGTGAAAAGCCGGTGTCCACCGAGACCCGGCTGGAAAATAAGGTTTGGTATCCGAAGATCGATCCGGGTACGCCTGTTACCTATGATGCGGACACCAAGACGGATAACCGTTCAGCCTATGGCACGGCTCTTCTTGGCTTGGCTCAGGCCAATAATGATCCCGCGAGCAAGGCCAAGGTTGTCGGCGTTTCCTGTGATCTGGAAGGCTCGGTAAAAATGGGCGGTTTCCGCAAGCACATGGAAGAATCTTTCATGGAATGCGGTATTCAGGAACATCATGCCGCCACCATGGCCGGGGCCATCAGCCGCGAGGAAATGGCTGTCTTTTTCAGCACATTCGGCGTTTTTGCCGTCTCTGAAGTCTATAATCAGAACCGGCTCAACGATATCAATCATACTAATCTCAAGGTCGTTGCCACCCATGTCGGTCTGGATGTGGGAGAAGACGGCCCCACTCATCAGGGCATTGATTATATCAGCCTGATGCGAAATTATTTTCATTTTTCTATTTTTCTGCCGGCTGACCCGAACCAGACCGACCGAATGATCCGTTATGTAGGCATCACACCGGGAAATCATTTTGTCGGTATGGGCCGCTCGAAAATGAACATGATCCTAGCGGAAGACGGAAGTCCTTATTTTGGCGGTGATTACCAGTTTGAGCCTGGCCGGGCCGACTGGGTCAGGAAGGGAACGGACGGAACCATCATCACCTGTGGCGCCCTGACCCCCAATGTCATGGAGGCCTGGCGGAAATTGACCGATGAGGGGCTTTCAGTGGCGGTGCTGATAAGTGCTTCCATTGCGCCCTTTGACAGGCAAAGTGTGATTGAGGCGGCCAAAATCGGTCCAATCCTCACCGTGGAGGATCATCATGTTGATACCGGCCTTGGCTCCATTGTGGGTACGATTCTGGCCGAGGAACAGATTGGCGCTGGTTTTAAGCGGCTTGGCGTGACCCGCTACGGTTCGTCGGGCAAACCAGCTGATCTCTATGCCGAACAGGGTCTTGACGGTGAAGGAATCGTCAGAGAATT
>JAYEPA010000190.1:6501-10649 GCA_034723545.1 Thermodesulfobacteriota bacterium
AGATTTCATTTTCATACCACGATATTAATCAGCTTATAGTCCTATGTGAGCAAGCCTGACCGGACATAGATGAAGTGCTGCTGAACAGTTACACTATACAACAATATTAATCAGCTTATTTTTTACCACGATTATTTTGCGGATTTCCTTGTCGCCGATAAATTTTTGCACCTTTTTATCCGCAAGGGCCTTTTTTTCCAGCTCTTCACTCTCCAGATCTGCCTGGACAAGGAGCCGGCTGCGTACCTTGCCGTTTATCTGGACCACCAGGGTGATTTCATCGTCTTTGGCTGCCTGTGTGTCAAATTCCGGCCATGGGGTTTCCGAAAGAGGGTGGACATGGCCTGTCAGCTGCCAGAGTTCCTCGCAAAAATGGGGCACCATGGGGGCAAGGAGGAGCAGAATCGATTCAACGCTTTCTTTGATGACATTCGGTTCGACAACTTCAGAGGCCTTTTCACCGGTTTCGGCAAAGAGGGTGTTAACCAGTTCCATAACAGCGCTTATTGCCGTATTGAAGTGAAAACTTACATCCATGTCGCCGCTGACCTTGCGGATGGTCTGGTGTGTTTTTCTGTGTAGATTCCGGCTGGCCTTGTTTAATGAATCAGGAATAGTATTTGAAGATTTTTGCAACAGGTCCAGGTTTTCCATGACAAAGCGGTAAATGCGGTTCAGGAACCGGTATGATCCTTCGACACCTTTGTCGCTCCACTCAAGGTCACGTTCGGGGGGCGCGGCAAAGAGGCTGAAGAGCCGAACCGTGTCGGCGCCGTAGAGGCTGACCAGGTCGTTTGGGTCAACCACATTGCCCTTGGACTTGGACATCTTGGTGCCGTCTTTAATCACCATTCCCTGGGTCAGTAGGTTGGTAAAGGGTTCGTCCACTGTCAGGTAGCCGAGATCGCGAAGGAGTTTGGTAAAAAAACGGGCATAGAGCAGGTGGAGGATGGCGTGTTCCACGCCGCCGATATACTGGTCCACCGGCAGCCAGTAGTCCACCGCCTTTTTTTCCAGCGGACCCGTAGTGTCATTCGGGCTGCAGTATCTGGCATAATACCAGGATGACTCGACAAAGGTGTCCATGGTGTCGGTTTCACGTCGGGCCGTGGAACCGCATTTGGGACAGGTGGTGAGATAAAAGCTTTCCAGTTTATGCAGTGGAGATTTTCCGGATTGATCAAAGACAACATCGGTGGGCAGCTTGACCGGTAGATCCTGTTCCGGAACCGGCTGAACCCCGCATTTTTTACAGTGAATCATGGGGATGGGTGATCCCCAATAGCGCTGGCGGGAAATTCCCCAATCCCGCAGCCTGAAGGTTGTCTGTTTTTTTCCGAAGTTATTGTCAAAGGCGTGGCCGGTGATAGCTTTTTTGGCCTTGTTCGACACCAGACCACTGAAGTCCCCGGAGTTCACCAGCACGCCGGGCCCCTCATGGGCCTCCTCCATGGTCGCAGCTGTAAGGAGATCTCCCTCGGGCTGGATGACAACCCGGATAGGGATATCATATTTCCTGGCAAATTCAAAATCTCTTTGGTCATGGGCCGGCACGGCCATGACAGCGCCGGTGCCGTATTCCATTAATACAAAATTTGCGGCGTAAACAGGCAGGGTCTCACCAGTAAAAGGATTTACCGCATGACCGCCGGTGAAAACTCCTTTTTTCTCAAGCTCATCTTTCGGGTTCTGTTGTTGTTTCTCAAGGATGGTGCGTTTGACAAAATCGTTTACTTTCTTTTCCTGGGTTGTCCCTTTTGCCAGGCGCTCCACCAGGGGATGTTCCGGAGCAATAGACATGAAGGTCGCGCCAAAGATAGTATCCGGCCGGGTTGTGAAAATTTTCAAACTTTCATTAAAACCTTTAACCGGAAAATCAATTTCAGCGCCGATACTCTTGCCAATCCAGTGGCGCTGCATGGTCAGTACTTTTTCCGGCCAGCCTTTCAACTTGTCGCATCCTTCCAGGAGTTCATCGGCATAGTCTGTGATTTTAAAAAACCAGCCGTTCATCTCTCTGGGAGCAATGTTTTGGTCACAGCGCCAGCAACAGCCGTCAATGACCTGTTCATTGGCAAGCACGGTCTGGCACGTCTCGCACCAGTTAACCGTGGTTTTTTTCTGGTAAACAAGTCCCTTTTCAAAGAGTTTGATGAAAAAGAGCTGTTCCCAGCGGTAGTATTCAGGGTCACACGTAGCCAGTTCCCGGTCCCAATCATAGCTGAATCCCATCCGGCGCAACTGATTTTTCATGTAATCAATATTTTCATGGGTCCATTTTTCCGGATGGGTTTTGTTTTTGATGGCAGCATTTTCTGCCGGTAATCCAAATGCGTCCCAGCCAATGGGGTGCATGACATTGAATCCCTTCATGCGTTTGTAGCGGGCCACAACATCACCGATGCTGTAATTACGGACATGTCCCATATGAATGCGGCCGGAAGGGTAGGGAAACATCTCGAGAAGGTAGTATTTCGGCTGTTTGGAATCTTCGCTCCCCTTGAAGGTTTTTTCTTCCAGCCATATCTTCTGCCATTTTTCTTCAATGGCCTTAAAATCATATTTCAATGGATCATTACCGTTCATGCTGTTTCCTGCCATATGTCCAGGTGGACGATGTTTTATAGTTTTCGTAAAATATATCTCTCACGGAGACGCAGAGGCCACAGAGAAAAAAAGCTTTTTGCATAGTCATCAAAAGAGGAAAAATTAATGACTTGTGTCGCTTTCCGAAACACTTTGTCTGGTGAGATTTTCAAAGGTGGTGTAACGGTCAAGAAAGGCCAGTTCGATTGTACCGGTGGGGCCATTTCGCTGTTTGCCGATAATCACTTCAGCAATGCCGCGCTTCGGGTTGTCTTCAGCCTTATTGTAAATCTCATCTCGGTAGATGAAAAGAATAACGTCGGCATCCTGTTCAATTGCACCTGACTCACGTAGGTCGGAAAGTTGCGGCCGTTTATTAGGACGGCTTTCCAGGCTCCGGTTCAGCTGGGACAGGGCCATGACCGGGATATTAAGTTCCTTGGCCATGGCCTTGAGGGATCTTGAAATTTCACTGATCTCCTGTTCCCGACTGTCTCCCCGGCCGCGCATCAGTTGCAGGTAGTCGACCACGACCAGACCGATATTATGTTCGGTCTTGAGCCTTCTGGTCTTAGCCCTCATTTCCAGAACAGTAATGGACGGCGTGTCGTCAATAAAAATAGTAGCTTCGGAAAGTTCCCCGGCGGCTCGGGTGAGTTTAGGCCAGTCATAGTCCTTGATAAATCCGGTGCGAAGGTCCTGAGAGTCCACCCGGCTCACCGAACAGAGCATACGCAGACCGAGTTGGGATTTGGACATCTCCAGGCTGAAGACAGCCACAGGAACTTTGTGCTGCAAGGCGGTGTTTTGGACAATGTTCATGGCCAGGGCAGTTTTTCCCATGCTCGGCCTTCCTGCAAGGATAATGAGATCGGACGGCTGCAGACCGGACGTCATCTTGTCCAGGTCTCCGTATCCACTGGGAACTCCGGTGATCATCTCTTTTCTCTCTGCCAGCAAAGTGACCCTTTCAAACGTTTCGGTAATCACCTTGTTCAGCGGCTCAAAACCCTGCTCACTCTTGGATCTGGAGATTTCAAAAACAGTTTGTTCAACCTCGTCGAGAAGGTTTTCTATCTCGTTTTGTTCTTCGTAACAGCGGGAGGCAATATCGGTCGTTGTCGCAATGAGTTGTCTGAGAATGGATTTATCACGGACGATTCTTGCGTAATGGTTGATATTGGCCGCAACCGGCACAATGTCTGTTAAACTGGCAAGATAGACAGGCCCGCCAATCGAATCAAGCTTGTTTGCGTCTTGGAGACAATTGACAATGGTGATGAGATCCTGGGGCTCGTTTCGTTCAAAAAGAGAGGTGAGGCCATTATAAATGACTTGATGGGCTTCCTTGTAGAAATCAGAAGAGGAAATAATTTCCAGCGTTTTAGCTAGAGTGCCGGGACGTAGAAGAATGGAGCCGAGAACACATTGTTCGGCTTCAAGATTTTGAGGAGGCAGCCGACGGGCTATACCATAAATATTTTTTTGTTCCATGGGAACATAGTACTATATAAAGTTGATGCAAAAAAAATATAAAAAAACTTGGGGATGTAACTATTCAG
>JAYEPA010000191.1:0-2636 GCA_034723545.1 Thermodesulfobacteriota bacterium
CCACAGCCATCTGCACCAAAACCCATTCCAGATTATTGGTGGACCAGATGCCAATGCGATCACTCCGGCCAAAACCGGAGCCCATGAGACCCCGGGCCAGCAGGTCAATTTCTTTTGCGAACTGCGAGTAGGTCAGCCGTTTGCCTTGGGGCAGGGAGACCACGGCTTCATATTCCGGAAATTTTCTGACGATGCGGCTGAGGTGGGCCGGGATGGTGAGTTCAAGCAGGGGAGTCTTTCCACCTGAACGAAAATAGCTTTTCTGTGTCATGGAATATTATCCAAGTGTGATGATCTCGTAAAAACTACAAATTCACCACGGAGCACGCAGAGCTCACAGAGGTAACTAATTGAATAAAGATAATTTCTCTGTGCTCTCTGTGTGCTCTGTGGTGAAAAAAGACTTTTTACGGGTTCATCAAGATTGCCTTTAAAAAAGCGCCCACCTCCTGCACTCCATGGCCTTTTTGACCCGGCGGACAGAAAGAGCGACAGCAGCCTGGCGTGGCATGATATTTCCGGCCGCAGCCTCTTCAAGAACCTGTCTGGTATTGGCGCTGATTTTCTCCTCAATCACCTGAAAGGCCATGGACTGGGTTTCACCCTGAAATTCCACGGCCGCGCAAATCACTCCGCCGGCATTGGCGATAAAATCAGGGACCACAACCACTCCGCGTTCAAAAAGAACTTTCTCGGCTTCCTCGGTAAAAGGGATATTGGCTCCTTGGACAACAAGTTTTGTCCGCAGACGATCGACATTATCAACGTGGATCACATCCGGCCGGGCCGCCGGAATCCAGATATCGCATTCCATGTCAATCACCGCGTCCTGAGCAAGCCCTACAGCTCCCGGCAAATCAACAACACTTCCCCCTTGCTCTTTCTGCTCAATAAGTCCGGCCACATCAAGGCCATTCGGATCATGGACAGCACCTTGCGAATCCGCCGCGCCAATAAGCACCGCACCCTGCTCGATTAGAAAACGAGCCGCGTGCCTGCCCACCGAGCCAAAACCCTGCACCACGACACGGGCGCCGTGCAGTTTGAAATCGCAGTAATCAAGGGCAACAGCCACGGCGTGGCTGAGACCAAAACCTGTAGCGCCTATTTCATCAAGAGGGATACCACCGATTTCCCGTGGCAACCCCACTGAACGGCCGATCTCATCCTGGATCCAGGCCATGCACATCTCATCAGTGCCCATGTCCGGTCCGGGAATATAGTCAAGGCAGTTTTTGATGATGCAGGCAAAGGCCCGGATCAACAATTCCTTCCTGCCAGTCTCCATCTTCGAATCGCCAAAGATGACAGCCTTGCCGCCTCCATGATGCAGGCCGGCGGCGGCATTTTTCAAGGTCATGGCCCTGGCCAGCCGAAACGCCTCTTCGGTGCTGACATCCGGAGCCATGCGCACTCCGCCGATGGAAGGACCGCAAGCCACGTTATCCACCACCAACACGGCCCTGAGCTCCACTGATGGTTCGTGAATGTGGATAATCTTTAATGGCCCAAGTTCATCCGCGAATCTGAAAACATCTTCCATTTTCGTACTCCTGTTTCATAAAATAATCATGATAACATGGTTTGTGTCGACTTTTTTCTTGACGTGCTTGCCGCATAATGCTAATTGATTCTTCTTCCTTTACAGATGTCGGGGCGTAGCGCAGCCTGGTTAGCGCGCCTGCCTTGGGAGCAGGAGGTCGGAGGTTCGAATCCTCTCGCCCCGACCAAAATTTATTGTTATATCAGTTCCAGGGAGTTAGCGGCACATGCCGGTAACTCCCTTTTTTTATTTATACTGTCAGAAAAAGCATTGGTCGACCTTTTATTCTCTCCACGTAGAACGATTTACGCGTATGCAGCGGTTACCGCAACAAAACCGCTTCGGCAAGTAAAACGCGGATCCTGCTTTTTATTTGACAACAAAAAAACTGTTAGTAATATGATGCAAAAAAGCATGTTGCATTTATTGTCTCACCTTCCCACGTCTCTTTGTCAATTTTTTTACAAAGTCATTAACCTCAGGGGATCGAAACTGGGGACATGGTGGGTTGTAAAATCGGTTAGCCGAGCCACCCGGTCGGCATTGCAAGAATCAAGGTATTGCCAGGCAGCAAAAATACAACTTAACCCTGTAAAAGGTTACGGCCATGAAGAATAGAAAAAAGTTGCAAATTTTAATCTGCTCCAGTCTTCTGATGATCCTGGCAGGGATAGGGACTCCTGCAACCAGCTCAGCTGATGACATCAAACTTTCCTCGGGCCAGACAGTTTACGTGCCGATCTACTCCCATATTTACAGCGGTGTCAAGGCCCGGCCATTTGCCTTAGCGTCAACCCTCAGCATCCGCAATACAAACCTCACACATCCCATCACGCTGGTTTCTGTAAAATACTATGATTCCGGTGGCAAACTGGTTGAAGATTATTTGAGCCAGCCAAAACAGATGAAGGCGCTGGAAACAACACGTTATGTCATTACCGAAGGTGACAAAAGCGGCGGATCAGGAGCCAATTATATAGTCGTCTGGAAATCGGATAAGAAAGTAAATCAGCCCATCATCGAAGCTGTGATGATCGGAACCCAATCCAGTCAGGGGATCTCTTTCCTTTCAAGAGGTCAGGTGATCAAAGAA
>JAYEPA010000192.1:0-10597 GCA_034723545.1 Thermodesulfobacteriota bacterium
AATCTCTAAATGAACAGGTAAGCACCCATAAAGACTGGGCATAAACTCCGACTCCGAATATGGGGCACATCTGAACAGTTACAGACCAAGTTTTTCGTAACATTTTTATACACGCTGAATAGTTACGATTTTCAATTCATTATTTGTTATTTGCCGGCAGATAAAGAGTAAAGATGCTGCCTTTGCCGAGTTCGCTTTCTACAGTTACCGAGCCGTTGTGGGCCTGGGCAATATGCTTGACAATGGCCAGTCCCAGGCCGGTGCCGCCAAGTTTGCGGCTCCGCGCTTTATCGCTGCGGTAGAAACGTTCAAACAGACGGGGAAGATGCTTTTTGCCGATGCCGGCGCCATAATCCCGGACTGAAATGGCTATCATTTTCCTGCCATAACGTAGTTGACTTTTTCCCAAAAGTTCGACCCGACTGTCCGTGTCACTGTATTTAATGGCATTGATCAGGAGATTGGTCACTGCCTGCTCAAGAAAAGGTTCGTTAATCGGGGCCTGCAGGTCCCCGGGGCAGTCCATGTCGATGGTAATGTTTTTTTCTTCCGCTTTAAGAAGACAGACCTCAACAACTTCATCCAGCACGTTTTTGATAAAGCCTGGAGTAAGTTGAATTTCTTCTTTCCGAGATTCCTGTTCGATGCGGGAAAGATCGAGAAGGTCGTTAATGATTGCCCCGAGGCGATCCGACTGCCTGACAATAATTTCCAGAAAGCCCCTGGTCTGCTCCACATCTTCCAGGGAGCTGTCCAGGATTGTTTCGGCATAACCCTTGATTGAGGTCACCGGGGTTTTCAGTTCATGGGAAACATTGGCGACAAAGTCACGCCGCACGTTTTCCAGGCGTCTGAGACGGGTGACATCATTCATGACCAGAAGAGCGCCCAGGCACACGGAGTTCCCATCATACATTTTAACGCCATTGGTTCGCAGATAACGGTTCTTCGAGCCATCGGTAATGATGATTTCATCCTCCACAACATCCTCGCTGGCAAGAATATTGCAAACAAGCCGGTTCAGATCCATGCTGCGGACAAGTTCTTTAATTGATTTTCCCGGAGCCTCTATCCTATTGATGCCCAGCAGTCCGGCACCGGATTTGTTGACGTTGATGATTCTTTTTTTTGTGTCGACCACGAGGACGGCCTCCAGCATGGAACCGAAAACGGTTTCCAGTTCATTACGCTGTTGAATAATCGTGTCGATGCGTTCCTGAAGCTGTTCGGCCATGCGGTTCATTGCCCCGCCCAAGGCTCCGACCTCCATGGCAACCCGGCTCGATGTTGAAAGCGGAGGATCAAATTGTCCCTTGGCAAATCGTTCGGCGCCTTCCTTCATTTTTTCCAGGGGCCGGCTGATTTTTCGGGAAACCACCATTGTGATCAAGGCGGCAATCAGGGCCACAACCAGGACGCCAAAGGCGATACGGGTTTGCACATGGCGCAGGGTATTTTCTATGGCTGAAATGGAAACAGACATCCGCAGGGCACCGAGAATCTGTTCGCCGGAATTATTTGCAAGGTCTGGTTTGGAAGCGGTTAAAGGAACGGCAACATAGAGTCTTCGTTCATTCAGCGTCGTGCTGAAACGGATGGACGATCCATGCTGTCCGGCCAGGGCGGAGATGATTTCCGGCCGGTTGCCATGATTATCCATTATAAGCTGATCCTCATCCGAGTCGGCGATAACAACACCGGAGGGAAGGATAACCGTTATGCGCGTCGCTGATTTTCGTCCCGCCTGCCGGCAGAATGTTTCGAGAGAGTCTCTTTGCTTCGCGTCCAGAAACCCGGCAACCCGTTTTTCGACCAGGTAGGCTCTGGCGACAAGGTCCTCCTGCATGTGTTGAAGAAAAAACGCCTGCAGGGACGATGAACCATACCAAGCGACGGCAAGCATGGCGCTGATTGTAATGAGAAAGTTGGCCGGAAAAATATGCCAGATTAATTTTATAGATTTCATAATATTGATATTTTATGGCTCATGGTTGATGGTGTATCGGCTTTTATTGCAGAGGTTCGTTTTAATCCTTGAGTCGGTAACCGATGCCGCGTACGGTCTCGATATAGTCTCCGCTTGCGCCGAGTTTTTTTCTAAGGCCGTAAATCTGGACGTCCATGGCCCGTGGAGTAACCATGTAATTATATCCGCGCACTCCGTCAATAATCTGCTGTCTGCTGAACACCTGACCCGGACGTCCGGCCAGTAGTTCCAGAATCGCAAATTCCGTGGTTGTCAATTTTATCGTCCTGCCATGAACCTGGACCTCATGGCGGCCGGTATCGATTTCAAAACCGTGAATGGAAAGTTTCCTTTTTCTCTCGTCTGCTTCATCATTTGTTTGTCGGCCGCGGCGCAGGACCGTATTAACTCGGGCGACAAGAACTTTCGGGCTGAATGGTTTGGCGATATAATCATCGGCGCCGTTTTCAAGGCCGGCGATTATATCATCTTCTTCTCCCTTGGCTGTCAGCATGATGATGGGGACGTGTTGCAAATCCACATTGCTTTTGATTTGCCGGCAGACGTCCAAACCGGTGATTCCGGGAAGCATCCAGTCGAGCAGGACACAGTCGATTTTTTCGGATTGCATCTGGTGCAGGGCTTCTTCACCGCTGTCGGCGCAGGAAACGTTAAAACCTGCCTTGATCAGATTGAAACTGACCAGTTGCTGGATGTCTTCTTCGTCTTCGACTACGAGAATGTGTTTTTTCTTCATAGTTGTTCCTTGTTTTGAGAACAGTATCATAGCTTTCCCTACCGAACCTGCAAGTCTGTTTCCCTGTTTTAATGTAATTTTAACACTTCCCTAACACAATCCTAATATTTCACCTTTAGGGTTACGAGAAATCTGAATTTCAAAGTTGAGGAGAATTATGCATCACAATTTCCATCATGAAATAAAAAAATTGCGAGAAAAATTCATGACCCTTGGCGGTATGGTTGAAGACAGGATTCGCCAGGCCTGTTCTGTGATCGAGAGCCGCGATTCAGAGCTGATCGAAAAGATCATCAATTCCGATTATGAAATTGATGAAATGGAGATCGAAATCGAAGAGGAATGCCTGAAAATTCTGGCCCTGTATCAGCCGGTGGCAATAGACCTGAGATTTATCATCGCCGTTATCAAGATTAATAACGAGATTGAACGAATTGCCGACTACGCCGTTAAAATTGCCAAGAGGGTTGATATTATCAATCGTAGCTCAACCCTGAAGTTGTCCCTGGATTATTGTCCCATGGCCGATATGGTCATCGGCATGCTGAAAATGAGCCTTGACGCCCTGGTGAGCGGGGATTCCGACCTTGCTCACCGTATCTTTATTCTTGATGACGAAGTGGATGATTTTCGAGACAAGGTCTATAAAACGGTGAAAAAAGAGATGTGCAAACAGCCTGAACATGCCGGAAGTCTGCTTAATGCCTACCTGCTGGCCCGTCACCTGGAGCGGATTGGTGACCGGGCGACAAATATTGCCGAAGAGGTGATCTATATGGTTGGTGGTAAAATTGTCCGGGGAGAGCATAACTGACCATGTCTTCCTCTCTGCTGCTGATTGTTCTTGTCGCTTTAACCCTGGCCGGGTATATCCTTGGCCGCCGTCGGGCTGTGGCCCTGGCCGGATTTACCGGAGGCAGCGCAACTCTTCATTCCCGTCCGGCCTATTATGGTCTGCTCACCGCTCTCTGGTGCGGCCTGCCGACATTTATCCTGTTTCTGGTCTGGCAGTTTGCCGAACCTGCGATTATTGAAGGACTTGTGGTTGCCGGTCTGCCGCCTGAGATGCAGAAACTCCCTGCTACCCGTTTAGGACTTGTCTTTAATGATATCAGAATTCTGGCCCAGGGAAATCTCGTCAGCGGCGCCAGGGACGCGGTTATTCAGGCTGCGGCCGATCATTATTTACATCTGAAAAATCTCGGCAGCTGGATCAGGGGAGGGATCCTTTTTATCCTTGGACTTGGGGCAATTTCTATCCTCTACAGCCGGATCACGCCTGAGATGAGGGCCCGAAACCGGGTGGAAAAAATTAGCAGGATGATTCTGCTCAGCTGCTCCACCATTGCCATTTTTACTACCATCGGCATTATATTTTCCGTTCTTTTTGAGGCGATTCGTTTTTTTCAGATCATACCATTGACGGACTTTCTCTTTGGTTTGAAGTGGAGTCCCCAGATGGCCATTCGTGCCGATCAGGTGGGTTCTTCCGGCGCTTTCGGTGCCATACCGGTATTGGCCGGCACCATGATGATTACGGCGATTGCCATGAGTGTTGCCGTGCCCATCGGTCTGATGGCCGCTGTCTATCTTTCCGAGTATGCCACGAAAAAAGTCAGAACCATTGCCAAGCCTCTGCTTGAAATCCTGGCCGGTATCCCCACGGTTGTCTATGGCTTTTTCGCCGCACTCACCGTGGCCCCCTTCATCAGGGACAGCGGCGGACTGCTCGGTCTCGATGTCTCATCGGAAAGCGCCCTTGCCGCAGGACTTGTCATGGGGATTATGATCATCCCCTTTGTCTCTTCGTTGTCGGACGATGTTATTCATGCTGTGCCCCAGGCCATGCGTGACGCCTCTCTGGGACTTGGCGCCACTCATTCCGAAACCATCCGTCTGGTGGTGCTGCCTGCGGCGTTACCTGGAATTGTCGGTGGAGTCCTTCTTGCCGTATCTCGGGCCATTGGTGAAACCATGATTGTTGTCATGGCAGCCGGTCTGTCCGCCAATCTTACCGCCAACCCCCTTAAAACCGTGACCACTGTGACCGTGCAGATTGTCACCCTGCTCGTCGGGGACCAGGAATTTGACAGTGCAAAAACATTGGCCGCCTTTGCCCTTGGTCTTCTTCTTTTCATTGTCACCCTGATTTTGAATGTCATTGCTCTTGTTGTTGTCCGTAAATACCGTGAACAATATGAATAATAAAATACCAGATTCCAGCCGACAATTAATCCAGAAAAAACTGGCACGTAGATACAGGTCGGAACAATGGTTTCGCCGTCTTGGCGCCATGGCTGTACTGATCAGCATTGCCTTTCTGGGAATTTTGCTTGTTACAATTGTCGGTAAAGGCTCAAAGGCTTTTCAGCAGACTTTTATCAAGCTGGATATCCATTTTGATGCAGAAGTTCTGGATGTGAAAAATCTTTCCAGAGCAAATTATCCTGGTCTGGTGAAAAGTAATATTCGTACACTTTTCCCCGAGGTTAAAGGACGGCGTGATAAAAAGAAACTGTATAACCTGGTGAGCAACGGCGCGGCCTTTCAGCTCCAGGATATGGTCATGGTCGATACATCAATTATCGGTAGCACAAAGTCGGTATGGGTTCCGGCAAGTGATGATGTGGATCTCTTTTTTAAGGGAAAAATCAGTCGTGATGTTCCGGAAAGCAACCGCAGGATCAAGGATATTCAACTCGAATGGATTGACAGGCTGCAAACGGAAAACAGAATTGAAAAACGGTTTAACACGACATTTTTTACGGCCGGGGATTCCCGCGATCCGGAACTTGCCGGAATCAGGGGGGCGCTCACCGGTTCCATATTTACTCTTCTTGTGACCCTGGCGCTCTCTTTTCCAATCGGCGTAGCTACAGCAGTGTATCTTGAGGAATTTGCGCCGAAAAATAAATGGACCGACATCATCGAGGTCAATATTAATAATCTGGCAGCCGTGCCTTCCATTGTCTTTGGTTTGCTGGGCCTGGCCGTTTATATCAATTTTTACGGTCTGCCCAGATCCGTCCCCCTTGTCGGCGGACTGGTTTTGACCCTCATGACTCTGCCAACCATCATTATTTCCGGCAGGGCGGCGTTGAAGGCGGTGCCGCCGTCAATTCGCGAGGCAGCCCTGGGCGTCGGCGCTTCCCGCATGCAGATGGTTTTGCATCATGTCCTGCCCCTGGCCATGCCCGGCATGCTCACCGGTACTATTATCGGTATGGCCCAGGCCCTTGGCGAGACAGCCCCGCTTCTGACCATCGGCATGGTGGCCTTTATTGTGGATATTCCGGGCGGCTTTACCGACCCGGCCACGGTTTTGCCGGTGCAGATTTACCTGTGGGCCGACAGCCCGGAAAGGGCCTTTGTCGAAAAGACATCAGCGGCCATCATGATTCTTCTTCTTTTTCTGATCAGCATGAATGCTGTGGCTGTTTTCCTGCGCAAGAAATTTGAGAAAAGCTGGTAAGGCTGGTAAGGCTGGTAAGGGGCAGAGGTTAAACCTTGTTACGCTTCTTAGTAACAAAGTTTTGAGTAGCCTGTATAAAAATCGCAGAATCAGCACGATAAGTTGGAATTGCCCACTCACGTCATCCCGGCATGTTTTTAGCCGGGATCCAGGATGGAGTGTGTGGCTGTTTTCTGGATTCCGGCTAAGACCATGCCGGGATGACGATATAATTCTTTTGTTACTTTTAAAATAAATGCCGGGTTCAGTACCCCCGGTTACTGTGCTTAATAGTTACACAATTAACGGAATATTAATAAAGTCCTAACAGAAATCTAACGATGTAAGTTTACTGTTTCTGCAACGTTCACTCGATTAACCAGTCTCCGTAAGAGAATAAAAAAAACAAAAAAGGAGTTTGAAATGAAAAGAAAACTTGTAGCTATTGCCGCAGCGGCAATTTTTACCATCAGCTCAGGGGCAGCACATGCGGCTCGGGATTACATCAGTATCGTCGGTTCGTCCACGGTCTATCCTTTTGCAACGGTTGTTGCCGAACAGTTTGGTAAAACAACCAAATTCAAAACTCCGAAGATTGAGTCCACCGGTTCCGGCGGCGGGATGAAGCTGTTCTGTTCCGGAGTCGGAATTCAGCATCCTGACATTACCAATGCCTCCCGCCGTATCAAAAAATCTGAATTTGATAAATGCCAGGCCAACGGCGTGCAGGATATCCTTGAAGTAAAAATCGGTTATGACGGTATCGTTCTTGCTAACTCCAAGAAGACAGCTCCCTTTCAGCTGACTCGTAAAGATATTTTCCTGGCTCTTGCCAAGGACGTTCCAGATCCCTCAGGCGCTGAGAAGCTGATCCCCAATCCTTATAAAACCTGGCATGATGTCAATTCTTCATTGCCGGATACCAAAATCGAGGTCCTCGGACCGCCTCCCACCTCGGGTACCAGGGACGCCTTTGTTGAATTGGCCATGGAAGGGGGAGGAAAGAAATTCCCCTGGATCAAGGCCATGAAAAAACAGGACAAAAAACGTTATAAGGCGATTTGTCACACTGTCAGGGAAGACGGCGCCTATATCGAGGCCGGAGAGAATGATAACCTGATTGTCCAGAAACTCGAGGCCAATCCAAATGCAGTGGGCATCTTTGGTTTCAGTTTTCTTGACCAGAACAGTGATTTTATCCAGGGCTCCTTTATTGATGGTGTTGAGCCGACTTTTGAGGAAATCGCCGACGGAAAGTATCCTGTTTCCCGGCCCCTTTATTTTTACGTGAAAAAAGCCCATGTGGGAATTATTCCCGGCATGGAGGGATATCTTGAAGAGTTTTCCAGCGAGAAGGCCTGGGGGGAGGAAGGGTATCTGACCGACCGCGGTTTGATACCCATGCCTGATGCGGAAAGAAAACAAATGCATGATGACGTGAAACAGTTACGTCCCCTTGAGATGTAATGTGATGTAACGCTGACGTTTTGTTTTCTAAACCGAAAATTTTCGGTTACATAGCCATTGTTTCATGGATCAACAGGGAATATCAATCCTTGTTGATTCGTGATCAATGGCATTGCTGATTGAGAGGCATACGTAAGGGTATGGAAAATATTATGGATCTGGCAGGCGCTAATATGGCTGAAAATATGCAGATGACCTTTGAACAACAGATGATTGACAAATCTGAAGAAATCCGAGGAGAAAAAAGCCAAGCCAAAGACTGGGAGGTTGTCAGTCGTGAAGACCGTCGCACGGTTGGTATTCCTTTTGTTGACAACCCGCGCATGACCTGCCGTAATGTCGATGTCTACTATGGTGACGAGCAGGCCATCCAGGAAGTGTCTCTTGATATCGGCAACAACGAGGTGCTCTCCATGATCGGCCCTTCAGGTTGCGGAAAGTCAACAATTCTGCGTTGCCTCAACCGGATGAACGATACCATTGATGTCTGCCGGGTAACCGGTGAGATTTGTCTGGACGGAATAGATATTTATGGCGGAGAGATTGATGTGGTACCTTTACGGGCCCAGATCGGCATGGTGTTTCAGAAGCCCAATCCCTTTCCCAAGTCAATTTATGATAATGTCGCCTATGGTCCCAAAATTCATGGTCTGGCGGCAAACAAAACCGATCTTGACGAAATCGTTGAAACCTCATTGAAAAAAGCCGGCCTGTGGAAAGAAATAAAAGACAGGATGGACCAGCCCGGCACAGGTCTTTCCGGCGGCCAACAGCAGAGGCTTTGTATTGCCCGAGCCATCGCCGTCAGCCCGGAAGTGATCTTGATGGATGAACCCTGTTCCGCCCTTGATCCCATTGCAACGGCCCATGTGGAAGATTTAATTTCAGAGCTCCGCAAGCAGTATTCCATCGTTATCGTCACCCATTCCATGCAGCAGGCGGCCCGGGTCTCCCAGCGCACTGCCTACTTCCATCTTGGCGACCTCATCGAGGTAGGGGAAACGGAACGGGTCTTCACCAATCCCCGCCATCAATTGACAGAGGATTATATTACCGGCCGCTTTGGGTGATGTAATACGTTTATATCTGGTTTGTCCTGTCACGGACTGCTTTATTTTCTCAACTCAAATTTCACGGCCTTACCAAGTTGTTCCAGGGAATACGGTTTTTTTATAAAGCCTTCAACCCCAAGTTGATTCAGTTTTTGCACATCATAATTTTCTGAAAAACCACTGGCAATCACGGCTTTTTGACCGGGATGAATTTTGATGATCTGTTCATAGGTCTGCCTGCCATTTATGCCGGGATCCATAATCATATCAAGCAATAATAAATCAACGGAATTTTTTTGCATATACTCGATGGCCTTTTCTCCGGAACTGACCGCGTTGACTCTATAATCCAGTGAGGTAAGCATTTGCGAAGCAATATCACGCTGTTGCCGTTCATCATCAACAATCAGGATGCGTTCGCCGTTTCCTTTGAGTTGTTCCATCTTCGTTCCAGTTTCCGCCACTGGAACTTCTTCTTCGCTGATCGGAAAATAGAGCTCAAAAGTTGTGCCGTTTTTGTTGCTGCTAACGGTAATTGTGCCGTCATGATCCTGAACGGTATTCCAGACAACGGAAAGACCCAGGCCGGTGCCGCTTCTCCCCATGATTTTTTTCGTGTAAAACGGCTCAAAAATATGATCTAAATCTTTTTCAGCAATTCCTGATCCTGTATCAAAAACGCTGAGAACCACGTATTGCCCTTTTTCAATATGAAGGGTGTTTCCGGCTGGCGCATCCACGGTCTGATTGCGGGTGGAAACAACAACATCTCCTTCAATATCGACTGATTCGGCAGCGTTTGTTATCAGGTTCATGAGACATTTTTTAATATGAACCGGCGAGCAGGAGATATTGGCAAGCTCAGGTTCAAGCTGTGTCGCGCAGCTTACATTCCTGTGGAAGGATTCGACTTTTTTATGTTCCGGTGAATCAAGATATTGGAGGATCAATGTGTTGAGGTTACCTGTTTCCCTGGCGCTGGCGACACCCCTTGCTACAGTGAGAAGATCAGCCACCACAGCGGCTGCCCGTTGGCCGGACTCCTGGATGGCGCTGATTGGTTTTCGCAGTTCACTGTCTTCAGGAAGCTGCAGGAGAAGCAGTTCCGGATAACTGACGATTCCGGAAAGAATATTGTTCAGGTCGTGGGCGACACCACCGGCCATAAGACCAATGGCTTCCATTTTTTTTGCCCTTGTCTGCCGGTGAAGCAGCTCCTGTTCCGCTCTTTTAAGCCTGTTTTGTTCCGTATGGTCATGAAACGTTATAATGACCCGATCGTCGATCAGTGTATAGGCAAAAACAACATCTCTTGTAGAACCATCTTTACAGGTAATCGTTCTTTCCTTGAAGGTGACGGCGGTATCATTTTTTATCGCTTTTTTCAGTTTTCTCTCCCAGGCCTGGTTTATTTCTTCCCGTAATTTTTCATCGGGATAGGCTTTGCTGAACCATTGATCGATTGTCGGGATATCCTCCAAGCTATAACCGCAAAGTTCCTCGAATTTATCATTAAGAAACTCGATGGCGCCGTTCATTTTCACCATGACAACAGGGATATGGGCATTGTTAATGAATCGACTGAAGAGACGATCTTTTTTCCGTAATTTTTCTTCTGCCAGCTGTCGTTTTCTCTCTTCTCCGGCAATAAGCCGGGAACGAACAAAAAATGTCATATAAAAGAGAATTGCAAAGACAAGGACACAAAAAATAGCAAGCCACCATTTGCCAAAATCATTGACTGCACTTAAAATCTGGTTTTCCGGCGTTGCAACCACAATAGACCATAAATTGCCGGGAATCTTGACAGGATAGTAGACAGCCTGTTTGCGTATTGTTTCGGTTTTTTCATCTTTGATTCTGTCATAGACATAGGTGGTATGACCTTGCTCTCCCTGCATCAT
>JAYEPA010000193.1:0-2627 GCA_034723545.1 Thermodesulfobacteriota bacterium
GCGGCTCTGGGCCAATCCTTTGGACGTCAATTCCTGCCGAAGCGGCAGAGAACGAACAATGGAAAAGTCACTGATCGTTTCTTCGAAAACAGGAAACTCGATGACAGAGTCTTCCGGAGCTGTTGCGATCAGGGTGAGAACGGTTTGTTCGGCCACGGTCATTTCCTGCCGACTGACGCTGACCTGTACTGTAAATTCGCCCTGGCTGAAGGTCTCCTGGAAGCCTGGCTCGTCTGCAATTGGTTGCTCTGTGTCGTCTTGGCAGCCCGTTAAGAGGAAACACAGAAGAATTGCCAACCAGGTTAGAATTATTCGGCGTTGACTCCTGATCTCTGCAGCCAAAGTTGTTAAATTAAGGCTCGAAAAGCTCCCCCCTTGTTCAAAGGGGGACTTTTTTGAAGAAAGCCATGTCGCAACAGTATTGCCCCTGATCTCTGTCCCCCGTCTAAGCATATTGCATCCTTTTCTCGCGGGTTCGGAAGAATCGGATCAGATCGGCGACATAATCCTGGCCGGTCTGGAGCGGGATATGATCCACATCCATGGAGCGGAAGAGGTTTTCAAGGTTTCGAAGCCGTTCCCCGGCAAGCTGCCGGTATTGCTCTCTGACCTCCCTGCTGCCGCAGTCGATGAGGATGCTTGCACCGGTTTCAGCGTCTTCAAGTTCGATGAGTCCGGCAGGAGGCAGCTCCATTTCCCTGGGATCGGTGATGGAAACGCTGATCAGATCATGACGCCGGGCCAGGATTCGCATGTCCTGGCTGAAGTCAGGAGAGATAAAGTCGGAGATGACAAAAACCACGGCCCGTTTTCTCATGATCCGACCGAAAAAATCAAGGGCCACGCTGATATCGGTTCTGGCCTGGCTTGGCCTGAAATGAAGGATTTCCCGAATCAGACGCAGGACATGGGAAACTCCTTTTTTGGGTGGGATGAACAGCTCGATAATGTCGGTAAAAACGATGAGCCCAACCTTGTCGTTATTTTTGATGGCGGAAAAGGCAAGAAGAGCGGTCAATTCCGCCGCCACCTCGTTTTTGGTCTTTGTTATGCTGCCGAAAGCGCCTGAAGCGGAAAGATCCACCAAGAAGAAGACGGTCAGTTCTCGCTCTTCCACATATTGTTTGACGTAAGGGAGACCGGTACGGGCGGTGACGTTCCAGTCAATGGTGCGAATGTCATCACCGGGCTGGTATTCCCGCACCTCGTCAAATTCCATGCCCCGACCCTTGAAAACACTTTCATACTCTCCGGCAAGAACGGAGTTCACGGTTTTACTGGTACGGATCTGAATGGAACGGATTTTTTTGGCAAGTTCTTCCGGAATCACGGCACTTCAACGGTATCCATAATCTGCTGAACAACATCCTCGGCAGTTTTTTCCTCAGCCTCGGCCTCATAGGTGATGATAACCCGGTGGCGGAGGACATCCATGCCGATTGTTTTGACATCCTGAGGCGTGACAAATCCTCGTCCTGCAAGCATAGCGCATCCTCTGGCCGCCATGGCCAGGTAGATCGATGCCCTGGGTGATGCGCCATACTGGATGAGATGGTCGATCTTGAGCCCGTATTGATCGGGATCCCGGGTGGTGGATACCAGATCGACAATGTACTGTTCGATCTTTTCATCCATGTAAATCGCCGCTGTCTTGTCCCGCAGGCGCACCAGTTCGGAGGGCTGTATCATCGGCTGGGCTTCCGGCTGATTGGCGGGTGAGGCCATGCGGTTCAGGATAGTCCGTTCCTCCTCTTTGGAGGGATAGGTGACTTTGAGTTTGAACATGAAACGGTCCACCTGGGCCTCGGGCAGCGGATAGGTGCCTTCCTGCTCCACCGGGTTCTGGGTGGCCAATACCATAAATGGATCATCCAGGGGAAAGGTCGTGTCACCGATGGTGACCTGGCGTTCCTGCATGGCCTCAAGCAGAGCGCTCTGCACCTTGGCCGGAGCCCGGTTGATCTCGTCGGCCAGGATGATATTGGCGAATATCGGCCCCTTTCTGGTAGTAAAATCTCCTGATTTCGGATTGTAAATCAGGGTGCCGATCAAGTCGCCCGGCAGCAGATCCGGGGTAAACTGAATGCGCTGGAATGAGGCCTGAATGGTTTTGGCCAGAGTGGTCACGGTCAAAGTCTTGGCCAGACCCGGTACGCCTTCGATGAGAACATGATTGTTGCATAACAGCCCGACAAGGAGCCTGTCAACCAGGGCTGCCTGGCCGACAATGACCTTGCCGATTTCACTGCGGATCTGCTCAAGCAGCATTCCTTCTTTTTCAATCTCCCGGTTCAGAAGCTGGACATCAACTGACATAATTATTCCTGATTTGGTAACTATTCAGGTGGGGCCACCAAATTGGCCTAACCACAGTTCTGTAACTGTTCAGGAGTGCTCCATATCGAAGTCTACGCTTATCTGGTTCATTCGGAGTCTCGCAAACTCTCTTACCTGGGACTTCAAAGCATACTTGTGCTATTCGAGAAGGCCCAAATGGGACAAGATGGGGTGCTCCTGAACAGTTACCTGATTTGTATTATTGAGAGCCGTCCCATGGCAGAATTTTCTCTGGTGTTTTTTCAATTGTAGATAACCAGCATTAAAAAAGGTTCCTTCTTTTAAAAAAA
>JAYEPA010000194.1:0-4105 GCA_034723545.1 Thermodesulfobacteriota bacterium
ATATTCCATAACACATGAATGACAGGCAGGCAGATCGGGTATTCCAAATGATCCCTGGCCTCTGCATATGTGAGGGTTTTATGTTTCATGGCTTTTTCTATTAACAATGGCCATAATTCCTCTGCTTTTTTCATGGATTTCTCACGAGACATTTCCGCGCTCCAAAGAACACACTCTTTTTTCTTACCAACTCTTTAGAAGAACTCGTTTCTTATCCTCTTCAACCAATACCATCGCACAACTCTCCCAGTCAATATCACTCACCCGGTTATATTTTTCATCAAAGGGGTGTTTGGGGTGAACAGACTCGATCAGTTTTTTCGCCTCTTCCACCTCGCCGTTGGCAACATCAATCCAGACATCCTCCAGGACATCAGGAATCTGACCAAACAGGCCGTGTATATCCTCCAGGCGACTGGAAAGAAGCTCATGCACCCTATCCTCCACAGATCCCTGGTAGCGCATATTATAGACGTTTATCTCATCAAGAACCTGGCCGATTCGTTGGATACGTCCTTTTCTTTGCTCAAGACGGGTCGGGTTCCATGGGAGATCGAGATTAATCAATGTTCCCAGTCGCTGCAAGTTTAACCCTTCGCTGGCAGCGTCTGTACCAAGCAGCAGGCGAATTTCCCCTGTGCTGATCTTGAACTTCAGGTCATCCCGTGACATCTTATTAAAGATACCTGCCAGCATAACCCCGGAATTAGCTCCACCCGCATAAATGCCGATAACCTCATTCTCCAAGTCCGCCGATAATTGTTTAGCAAGCCACCAGATAGAATCAAAATACTGAGAGAATACTATACAGCCCTTTTCCAACCAGCCTTGCCCCACAAGATACTCTTTTACCTTCTGGTATTTTGGATCTCTGTCCTGACTGGCATCAAGAGCTTTCAAACAATGACTCAGTGCAGACCGTTCAGGGCCGGTCATATTCTTCATGTTTTCTCGATCTGCGTTTACAACTGCATCATCCTCTTCTTCAAATAGAGTGGTGTTAACAATATTTTCCTCAGTTCCCCATTCATTAAGCATTTTCTCGGTTGTCTGCCGTCCGGCATAAATGGTACTGCCAATACGCCTGAGCAGGAGAGTTTTCAAAAAGCCTGCTCCCTTGACTCTCTCGCTCAATAAGCTACAGAACTCCTCTGCAGCCTGATACGCGTCCTGGAGATAGGGTGGAAGAATGATGGCCTCACCCGGCTCTTCTCCAAAAAGTTTAACCCGTACCGGTTTCAAATAGGACTCGCCGGTAGCAGGGTCTATTGTCTCCTCAAGAAACTCCCTGGTACGCCTGACAATATGGCGGATAAAAGGATTATGCTTTCTGCCGAACTCCGGAATAACATTCTTTAATCGTGTTATTTCAGGTGGCCGCAAATACTCAAGGCTGTCACCGTCAGCCACAAAATCGCTATCTTTGAGCCCGAGTTTTCTTCGCAACAACTTAAAGTCACGATTCTCTAATGCCGGCGGCATGGGATTCCTGACCCAGCGCCATGCCTCTCCAAGCTCTTCGGGAACCTCTTTTTCACCCATGACAACAGGAATAGCCCTGTCGGCCTTCTGCCATTCACTCCATTCCGTGCCAAAGACCATATCGTTGCCAATAGCCAGAATCTTGAGCAGATCCCAGGCCTCAATGGGATTCAGTTGCACCGGAGTTGCAGTGGCAAGCAGCAGGCTTTTGGTCCGGGGACTGATTTCCCAGAGGAAACGCATGAGGTTGTTCGGGTCAGCTTTTTCAAACATGGCCTGATCATTTACCTTACGGCGTCGGGCGCGGTGTGCCTCATCAACGATGATGCATTCAAACTGCATCTGTTTAAGGTAATCAGCAACCTCGGAGCCGGAGGTGATAAGCCCCTGGGACATGATACCGATGCGTCTGGGACACTTTTTAATAGACTCCGGCCCGGTTGAAGGGTAAACAATCCCCTGCTCGTCAACCCATTCCCGTCCGTTCCATACTGCCGAAGGCACACCAAGAAGGTCTCGCAGTTCATCCTGCCACTGCATCGTCAAAGGCTTTGGCACAACAACCAGGGCCGGTTTGTCACCCTGTAACACCATAAGCATGGCGCTTAATGCCAGTTGCACTGTCTTGCCAAGGCCAACCTGATCTGCCAGGACAAAACGGGCTCCACCGATTTTATGGGCATCAAAGGCCAGCTTGATAAAATATTTCTGGTGAGCCCATAATCCATATTCCTTTCGATAAACCGGCGTCTCAACTATACCGGCTGCCGGATCAATTTCCGGGGTATCCTGCCACTCATCAACCGGCACCTCGATCCTATGCGAAAGGCGCTGAATATCTTTGATGATAAAATCACTTAACGGGATCGCATCCGGGTGGTTCCAGAGTGATTCAAATTCCTCCTGGACCCACTGCACAGCCTCTTCTGAATCATCTTCCCAGACCAGCTCATAATTAAGTTTCCAGGCGGTGAGGCTTTCATTGGCACTGCCCATGAAACAGGTCTTGCGGCCATCCTGATAGCTAATCACACCGGCCTTGCCATGGATCAAGCCAAAAGTCTTGTCCGGCAATACTCTCACTTCCATTTTTCCGCTGGCAAGTAGATCAAAGAGGCGGCTAAATCGATCTTTACTTGCCTCGCCAAGCTTTTCCGGCTCCCCTGCACACCATGATTTCCGCAGGGCTTGCTGGGCCGCCTTGGCCGTGCTGACATCACGCTGATCAATATCGGAATTACAGACAACCCGGATCTTTCCCGCCAGTGAGTCAAGCTGTTCACCAGCTACTTCCAGTAAAGAAGACCTGAAAAAACCGGCAATACGGTTATAGGACACCGCATCCTTGAGTCTGTCTTTAATAAAGGAGGCATCAAGCGGTTGGCGGCGAGATGAGAAACGATGAATCATTTGTCTGCCGATTTTTTTTGTTCAAGAAAGACCCGCCCATTTTCTGTCAACCGATATTTTTGCAGAGGACTATTTGGTTTGTCCGGGATGGTTAATTCAATGAACCCGGCCGCAAGAGCAGGGCGCAGGAAGGTCTCACGAAAATATTTCCGATCCTGTATTTTTAAATGTTGCTGTAACTCCTCCCGAGAGAGAGGCTCAAGGCAAAATTGAAGAAGTTTTTCAACTTGGGGGGTAGCTTGGGGGGTAACTTGGGGGGTAACTGTATCTTGCTTCCCTTTTTCAGTCTCTGCAGGCGGATAAAAGGATACAACAACCGAATCACTACGTTCCTGCCATCTGGGAACAGGATTTCCGTTCTCCTCACACCAATGAACCATATTTGTCGTACCACTGCCCCATCGCTCAATGACACCGGCCCGATAAAAGGCATTGGCAATGAGAGGATTCCAGGGCCGGGACTCATGGGGAAGAATCATTTTATCCGCTGTGAGACCGAAATGAAATCCCCCCGGACTGATAATTTCCAACCTGTCATCAAACATGGCAATTGCAACGGCACCGCCCGGAATTGTATAATCACGATGGCAGATCGCATTGGCCAGAGCCTCCCGAGTGGCACGAGGCGGATACCAGAGAATATCACGACGAATCATGCTGCCGGATGCAAGCTCTCCGGCAATGGGAACATGATCCAGCAAAAAAGCCTCAGCCCGACGTAACAGGCCAAAGGCATGGTCTTTGTACTGCCGGTTATCTATAAAATCAGGTTGTTTATCCAAGCCCCGAAAACGAGCCAGACGGATCTCGCATTGCGGGAACTGGCTCCCGACATTCTTCCCGAATAAGGCAACAGCGGCGTTCAGGAGATGGCCATCCTGGATCAACTCCAACCCCATAAGGATAGATTCAATATCCATACGGCGCGGGGTCTCCATGCGGCCAATGCGGATGGCATTTGCGAGCACGGCCTCAATTTCTTCCGCATCAAGATCATCAATGTTGATATTCTCGGGGACCGGCTGATTCTCCCAGCGCCGGGCAGGATGCAACCGTTCAAGTAACAACCCTTCATACACTGTTCGGGGCATAATACCGGTAACAGCGCCCACTCGTTCATAGGGACGTCCGTCATAGGTATATGGCCCCTCGCCCGGTTCCACTGTTATGGCAATAACCGCTTGGCCATTATCAAGGTCGATAACATCAATTG
>JAYEPA010000194.1:4205-40668 GCA_034723545.1 Thermodesulfobacteriota bacterium
TCGGAGGCGATCTCCACAGCCCGGTCAATGACCTGTTCAAAGGCTGATTTTTCACCGGCCTGCCTTTGGCGGAACAGTTCATGTTTGATGTCATGGCCTTCGATTTCACTATACCCGGTGAGCACTCGTAGGGCGGCGGCGTAGGCGGCCAACTGGTAATCGGTATCAGCGAAATTTGGATCTTCCTGGTCATCCAGGGCCAGCATCTGGTCAAGCGGCAGCTCATCCAACATGATGAGGGTAGGTTCACCCTTGAGCAGGTTAATCCATGCTGTCTCTCCAGGTGCCTGGAGTGGCGAGTAATAATCTTTAAAAAAGTCTTTCTTGCCTATCTGATCGGCAATGGCGCCCCAGATCCCAAGCGGCGCATCGGATTGTCGTCCAGTGAACCCAACAACTCTTACCTCGCCAAGCTTTGATCCGGGATCATTCGAACCAAGTACTTTTTTGCGTAAGCCGGGATTGGATGCCAAGAGTCCTAAGGCAATCATATTATGGGTCTTACCGCCACCCATAGCCTGAGTAAGCAGAAAAGTAGAGGCCTGATCACTTGTCCCGTCCAGGCGGCTGAATGTCTTTTCCAGCAAGATTTTCATGCCGGAGGTGGTAAAATTCTCATCAAAAAAATCTTCACCATCAATTTTACCTTCCAGTAGATCGGATAGATCGAGAACAACATCACGGCGATCTTTGTTAAAGACACTTTGACGCGGGGTACAGGCTTGTTTTAAGAACATAGATTTATTCTCAGGTGTTATAGGAGAGTGCTTGTTCCGTGTTATACCTATTGAGAGAATCCTGGTTAAGGCAAATTGGTGATTATTCGCCTATGGAGGAACTCTCGGGAAGACTTTAATGGAAATTATGTATCAAGGATAGGGGAAATATTCAATCAAATTGGGGTAAAATAGAGCTCAAGAGAAGGGAGGCGACAGTTTATTCACGAACCAAAATCGATCCATAAACTCTTCCCATGGTTAACCACGATTGATGTCCGAAAGCTATGGAGAACAAAGAAAAAGAAAAACCCGCGTCCCCGGTGGCGAACCACAGAGAAGCGGGTTTTGTCGTTGTAAATGGTGGAGGCGGCGGGAGTTGAACCCGCGTCCGAAAATACTCCCCTTCAAGTATCTACATGCTTAGTTCTGTTTAAGGCTTATCGCGCCCTGGTTCCTCCAGAACAAGAAACGTTCGGCGCTATCCGCTGTTTTGTTTCGCTGCCAGGCCCACCGGAGAACCCTGGAAGCTATCCCGCTAGTCGATGTCCTTCCCCGGTCCGCAGGAATAACCGGGGAGGACAGTAGCTTATTTATGCTGCTACAGCATATTCATAGTCATCTGCGACTATATTTAAAATTCTACCTGTTTTACGAGGTTGATAGAAACCTCGGCATGCAACTCGAGCTTATATATCCCCGTCGAACCCGTTTCGCCCCCTTTGTTTTGTTTTGAATGTAAATTCTACACTGAGCCTGAAGCCAGCAGGTTTATCCTAATAATTGTCAACTAGAATAGCAACTCTACCATATATGACTGCTTGTGAAGTAAAAAGTTCTCTATTTTTTTACCTGTAATCTTTTCTTAACCGGTTCATCTCCCGATCCGACTCTTTTTTCTTCAACGATTGGCGTTTATCATAAAGGGTTTTTCCTTTACAGAGCCCCAGACCGAGCTTTGCTTTGCCTTGCCGGTTAAAATAAATCTTAATCGGGATTAAGGCAAATCCTTTATCCTGGGTTTTACGAATCAGTCTTTTAATTTCTCGCCTGTTAAGCAGTAATTTGCGTACCCGAAGCGGATTTGGGGCTTCATGGGTGGCAAATTTATAGGCAGAGATATGGACATTATAGAGCCAGACTTCACCATTTTTGATTGCGGCATAACCATCCCGCAGGTTGGCGCGGCCGGCGCGCAGAGATTTCACCTCCGCTCCTTTCAAAACCATGCCGGTCTCGATGATCGAGTCGATATGATAATTATGATACGCCTTTTTGTTGGTGGCGACAACTTTTCCAGACATTTTTTTGTTCGATAATTATTGTGCGGCGCCGGTTACCCGAATCGCCTCTTCATAGGTGGTTACGCCTTGCGTCACTTTGCTCCAGGCATCCTGCTTCAAGGTGGACATCCCTTCATCCCTGACCTTTTCGGCAATCTCCGTTATCGAGTCTCCCCGGTTCAGCATGACCTTCAACTGATCGGACATGGGAAAAATCTCAAAGATGCCGCAGCGACCAAGATATCCGGTCCCCCTGCATTTTCGGCAGCCTTTGCCATGCCGCAGGGTCAATTCCTTATCCGGCACGGGAAAACCCAATGGAGCCAGCACGGAACTCTTAACAAGAACCGGCTCGGCGCAATGGGGACAAATTGTCCGCACCAGCCGCTGGGCCATGGCCCCAAGCAGGGTGGAACTGACCAGGAAAGGCTGGACGCCCAGATCCAGCAGACGGCTGACGGATGAGACAGCATCATTGGTATGCAGAGTCGAGAAAACAAGATGGCCGGTCAGCGCGGCCTGGATGGCGTTGGTGGCCGTATCCAGATCACGAATCTCACCAATCATAATCACATCCGGGTCCTGACGCAAAATATTTCGCAGAATTGTCGAAAAGGTGACATCAATCTGGGGCTGGACGGCAATCTGGTTAAAATCTTCATGAACCATCTCCACCGGGTCTTCCACCGTGACAATATTCATTTTCGGTGTGGAGATGTGTTTCAAGGTGGAATACAGTGTGGTGGATTTGCCGCTGCCGGTGGGGCCGGTCACCAGGACAATGCCATGGGGCGACTCGAAAAACGACTTGTAGACATCATAATCTCGATCCGAGAAACCGATTTTCTGAACATCCTGAAAGACGACCTCGGCATTTAAAATACGTAAAACCGCCTTTTCGCCAAAGGCAACCGGAATGGTCGACACCCTGATCTCGGATTCAGTACCGCCGTGTTCCACCTTGATCCGGCCGTCCTGGGGCCGCCGCTTTTCAGCGATATCAAGCCTGGACAAAGTTTTTATACGGGAAAGAATAGCAGTGTGGACAACCTTGGGCAATTCGTAAATCGTATGCAGGACGCCGTCAATACGCAGCCTGACCCGGGAGACCTTTCTTTTCGGCTCAATATGGATATCACTGGCCCTCTCTTCAAAAGCATAATTAAAAAGATGCTCCACTGCCGCCTTGATATTTTGATCTGAGGAGGTAATCTCCTTTGATGAAGAGATCCTGACATACTGCTCAAGATCGCCCAAGTCAACCATGGGCCGGCCAAGACGGGTTTCCGCTGCGGAAATGGAGGACTGAAAGCCGAAAAACTCCGCCAGCATGCGGCGAATATCCGACTTGGTGCTGATAAAGGGCTGCACCTTGGTCTGATTGGCCCGCTCAACCTCTTCCAGCACAACCCGGTTACCGGGATCATACATGGCTACCTGAAGCACGCCGTTTTTAACCGCAAAGGGCAGAAGGAGATGTTTGACGGCAAAGGATTGCGGGATGGTCTTGGTCACCACGTCAAGATCAAGCTCCAGTGGATCAAGCTTTTTAAACGGCAATCCCTGGTTGCGGGCAACAAGCCGCATGACGATTTCCTCGGTCAGGAAATCTCCTGCCCTGCCCGGCAGCTCAAGATGAAACGAAACAATCATATCAACCAGATCAATATTTTTGGTTGCCTCTTCAAGCGAAACCCCACCTTTATCCCGTTGGAGGCGGATGAGTTTCTGCCGTTGTTTTTGCTTGTTAAGACCGATCATCTTCCGCTGCTCCGGAGAGAGCAAACCCTTTTTAAACAGAAGATCGATCAATTTATCGTTGTTGAAAAATTGCATATTACCGGAATTCCATAGACTGGTTGCAGGGAAATAGCCACTTTTGCAAAAAAAGACAGAATCTCCATTTCAAAAAGCAGGCTTATTGAGTATATAATTTTACTAAATATTGACAACTATTTAAAGGAGTCATTCATGCTTGCACGCATTCAAGTTGGCCTGAAGCCCGCTTTTACTGATTCGTTTGGTAATCAGACCCTGAAGAAAATCAAGGCGGATCTCGGTCTTAAGATCCATTCCGTTCGTACCATCAAGGTGTTTACAGTGGAGGCGGATATCTCCGCCAAACAAATGGAGGAGGCGGCCGCCGGCCCGTTTTCCGATCCGGTGACCCAGGATTATTCCCTTGGCCCCCTTGCCCTGGACTGGAATCTCAATTTTGACTGGCTCATCGAGGTGGGTTTCCGCCCCGGTGTCACCGATAATGAGGGCCGCACCGCGGCCCAGGCCCTTGAGCTGCTCATCGGCCGTAAGTTAAACCGGGACGAAGCGGTCTATACCTCGACCCAGTATCTGATTTCCGGCGGCGGCCTCAAGGCTGAAGACTGTGAAAATATTGCCGGCAAATCATTGGCGAATGAGCTGATCCAGCGGTTTACCATTATAAGCAATGATGATTTTGTCAAAGCCGGCGGCCTGAAGCCCTATGCTCCCAAAGTCATGGATAAAAGCCAGGCTAAAGTAATGGAAATTGATCTTGATGTCAGTGATAACGAGCTGATGCGGATCAGTAAAGAAGGGGTGCTGGCCCTCACTCTGGACGAGATGAAGTTTATAAGAAGTTATCTGGCCAGACCGGAGATCATTGCCCAGCGTAAGAAACTTGGTCTTTCTGAAAAAGTAGCTGACGTGGAGCTTGAGGCCCTGGCCCAGACTTGGTCCGAACATTGCAAACACAAGATTTTCTCCGGCAATATTGACTATGAGGATTTGGACAGCGGAACCCGCGAACAGGTCAGCGATCTGTTTGGTTCCTGCATCCAGCAGCCCACCAAGGATATCCGCGCCAAAATGGGCGAAAACGACTGGTGCCTGTCCGTCTTCAAGGACAATGCAGGCGTAATCCGCTTTGACGACAACTGGAATGTTGTCTTTAAAGTAGAGACCCACAACAGTCCCTCGGCCCTTGACCCATACGGCGGTGCGCTCACCGGCATTGTCGGGGTCAACCGCGACCCCTTCGGCACCGGCATGGGGGCCAAGCTCATCTGCAACACCAATATGTTCTGCTTTGCCACCCCGTTTTACGATAAAGAGATCCCGACCCGCCTGCTGCACCCGAAAAGAATTTTTGAAGGCGTCCGGGAAGGTGTGGAACATGGCGGCAACAAGTCCGGCATCCCCACGGTGAACGGTTCCCTTTATTTTGACAACCGCTACGCCGGAAAACCCCTGGTCTTCTGCGGCACCGTCGGGATCATGCCCAAAGAGGTAGAGGGCAAGCCCTCTGAGGATAAAATCGCCCTGCCCGGTGATCTTATTGTCATGACCGGTGGCCGCATCGGTAAAGACGGTATCCACGGCGCCACCTTTTCCTCGGAGGAGCTCAATGAAAACTCCCCGGCCACGGCCGTGCAGATCGGCGATCCCATTACCCAGAAAAAAATGTTCGACTGCCTGATCAAGGCCCGGGATATGGGGCTTTACCGCTGTATCACCGATAACGGCGCCGGCGGCCTTTCTTCATCAGTGGGAGAGATGGGCGAGTTCACCAATGGCTTTGAAGTACATCTTGACCGGGCGCCTCTGAAATATGCCGGACTGCAGCCCTGGGAAATTTTTCTTTCAGAGGCCCAGGAACGCATGACTTTAGCGGTGGCGCCGGAGAAAATCGATGAATTCATGGCCCTGTGCGAAAAAATGGATACAGAGGCCACCATTTTAGGGACCTTCACAGACTCCGGCAAGTTTCACTGTTTCTATGACGGCAAAACCGTGGCTTATCTGGACATGGACTTTGTTTACAAGGCCTTGCCACCCATGGAGATGCAGGCAAAATGGCAGCAGAAATTTTTTGCCGAGCCGTCCCTGCCCGAGTCTCCCGTTCTTGGCGAAGAACTTAAAACACTGCTTGGCCGTCTCAACATCTGCTCCAAGGAATATGTGGTGCGCCAGTACGATCATGAAGTGCAGGGGGGCAGCGTGGTCAAGCCGCTCACCGGCGTAAAAAACGATGGCCCCAGTGACGCCGCTGTCATCCGGCCTGTTCTTGATTCCTTTGCCGGGCTGGTTATCTCCCAGGGTGTCTGCCCGCGCTATTCCGACATCGACACCTATCACATGGTGGCCTGCGCCATGGACGAAGCGGTCAGAAACGCGATCTGTGTGGGAGGCTCCATGGAGGTGATGGCAGGCCTGGATAATTTCTGCTGGTGCGACCCGATCCAGTCCGAAAAAACTCCGGACGGTCATTATAAACTGGCCCAGCTGGTCCGGGCCAACCGCGCCCTGGCCCATTATGCCAGAGCCTATGGCGTGCCCTGCATCTCCGGCAAAGATTCCATGAAAAACGATTACATGATGGCCGGCACCAAGATCTCCATCCCGCCCACCCTGCTTTTTTCAGTCATTGCCAAAATCGCCGATGTCCGCCTGGCCGTGACCATGGATGCCAAGCAGGCCGGTGATCTGGTGTATGTCCTCGGCACCACCTATGCCGAGCTCGGAGCCTCGGAATACGCGGTCCAGCATGGCGCCACCGGCAACAGCGTGCCGCATGTCAGGGAAAACGAGAGTCTTCCCCGTTACCGGGCCTTGGAACAGGCCATGAAACAGGGGCTGGTTGCCTCCTGCCATGACTGCTCCGACGGCGGACTGGGCGTGGCTTTGGCAGAAACCGCTTTTGCCGGTGGACTTGGCCTGGAATTTGATCTTCGTGAGATCCCGGCCCATGATATTGACCGGGAAGATGTCTTACTCTTTTCCGAATCACAGAGCCGTTTCGTGGTTACCGTTGCCCCGGACAAGGCTGGTGATTTCGAAAAAACCATGGATGGCACCGGCTGGGCAAAAATCGGTAAAATCACTGCCGAACCGGTCATGAGCGGCATCGGCCTTTCCGCTGAGACTGTCCTGTCCGAGCCTCTGCCCGAGTTGAAACAGGCTTGGCAGCAGACCCTGGATTTCTAGTGACTGTTCACCCAGCATTCTTGACAGAAAAACAAGAAACATTTAAACTAGTCTTAGACCAGTTTAAATAGGGGGAAATTTATGGAAACTATCGGCGCCTATGAGGCAAAAACTCATCTGCCACAACTGCTCAAACGAGTAGCTAAGGGGGAAAAAATTACAATCACCAAACACGGTGTGCCCGTTGCAACCCTTCAGGCGCCGGAAGCAACCAGAAAATGCCCGGCCAAAGAAATTATTGCTCAATTACGTCAATTTCGTCGTCAGCATCGTCTTGACGGCCTTTCAATTCGCGAAATGATCGAGGAGGGACGACGCTGATGGCGGATTTCGTAATAGACAATTCCGTGGTCATGGCGTGGTGTTTTGCCGACGAAGAAGATGAATATGCCGATGACGTGCTTGCGAGCCTTGAGTCGGCAGAGGCAATTGCTCCGGCTATCTGGCCCCTTGAGGTGGGGAATGTGCTGCTCGTGGCAGAACGAAGGAAGCGTCTTGGGAAAGCTGACAGCGTTCGCTTTCTTGCCTTGATAAATGATCTGCCTATTAGCGTGTGCCAGGAACCTCCGGAAAGAATGACTAAAGAAATCCTGGCTCTGGCCCGGGAACAGCAATTATCCACATATGATGCTTCTTATCTGGATTTAGCAATGAAAAAAGGGGTGCCCATCGCCACTCAGGATGCTGCCCTAAAAAAAGCTGCACAGAAATGTAATGTGCGAATATTCTCTGACTCCCAATGAAAAATCTTTTTATCTCCGACATCACCGACGGCCAGCAGGTTAAGGATCTTTTCCTCATCAGGGAAGTAAGCCGGGCCGAAACACGGGCCGGAAAACCCTACCTGACCCTGAAGGTAATGGATAAAAGCGGCGAGATCGCCGGCCGGGTCTGGGATGACGCGGACCGCTGGCTGAAACAATGCGCAGTAGGCCGGGTTGTGGCCCTGTCTGCCCAGGCCCAGTCCTATAAGAACATTCTCCAGCTAAAAATCAACTCCCTGCAGGCGGTATCAGAAGATGAGGTTGACATGGCCCTTTTTGTGCCGTCCACCTCCGGCGACATTGAGGAGATGACGAAAGAGCTCCTGAAATTTGCCCGCAGTGTCGATGATGAGTTCTTGCGAAAACTGCTGCTCAAATTGTTTCAGGACAAAAATTTTCTTCCCCTGTTTCAAAAGGCGCCGGCCGCGAAATTCATGCACCATGCTTATCTCGGCGGCCTGCTGGAACATACTCTGCATGTCACCAGGCTGGCCGACCAGGTGACGAAGCTCTATCCTTCGGTGAATCGCTCCCTGCTCCTGGCCGGGGCCATGCTCCACGATGTGGGCAAGGTGAAAGAGTTTTCCTTTGCCAGCCATCCCTTTGACTACTCGGACCAGGGGAGGCTGATGGGCCACATGGTTATCGGCGTTGAAATGGTCCAGGCCCGGATCAGTAAAATTAAAAATTTTCCGGCTGAAACCGGAGTCAGGCTCAAACATCTCATTCTCAGTCATCATGGCAGATATGAATTCGGCGCTCCATCACTACCCATGCTTCACGAGGCTTTTATCCTGAATTTCATTGACGATATGGATGCCAAAATCAATTATATGGAAAGACTGAGCAGCCAGGTTAAAAAGGAAGGCTATCAGTGGAGCGAATACCAGCGGAACCTGGAGCGTTTCCTGTTTCTGCGCGGCCACAAAGAACAGGAAGAAAGCCAACCGGAAACAAAAGTCAGGGAGGAGGTTCCCCGGCCGCCCACTCTCTGGGATCTGTCGGCAAAAACAAAATAGTGAAGAGAATGCTCACATCCTTTCACTCCATCATAGGCCAGGAAAAGGCCAAAACATTACTGCACCGGGGGATCGGCCAACGGATGGGGCACGCCTATCTCTTCCGTGGCCCGGCCGGAGTCGGCAAAAAAAGTATGGCCCGGGCCTTTGCCGCCTACGTGAACTGCCTGGCGCCCGTCAATGGAGATATCTGCGGCCAATGCCGCTCCTGCATCAAGTACCGTTCCGGAAATCATCCTGATTTTCTCTTCATTGAACCCGCCGGGGCGCAAATCAAAATCGCCCAGATCCGCGAACTGAAAAAAAAACTGGCCTTTCCGCCGTTCGAGGCCAAATATCGGACTGTTTTAATTCCGGATATTCACGCCAACCTGAGCCGGGCCGAGGTTGCCAACAGTCTTCTCAAAACCCTTGAAGAACCGCCGCCAAACACCGTGCTGATCCTGACCGGCGATGAGGCCGGCAATATCCTGCCGACCATTCTTTCCCGCTGTCAGATTATTCCTTTTTACGCGCTTTCCTATGAAAAGGTGGCTGAACTTCTGGAAAAAGATATGGACCCGGAGTCTGCCCGCACCTTGGCTGCGGTCGCCGAGGGCAGCCTTGGCAGGGCCCGAACTCTCCAGGAACAGGATATCCTGGCACTCCGCCGTGACATTGTGGAAAATTTAATTGAAGTCAAGGCGGATCATCCCGTGGCCGTGGAAACCGTTTTTAAACTGGCGGAAAAGGCCGTGAAGAACAAAGATAACCTGAATGAACTTCTTGACCTGCTGACGATCTGGCTGCGGGATCTGATCCTCTACAAAAAAGGATCCTCAAACCTGATCATCAGCCAGGATCTGGCGCCTCTCCTGCCATTGGCCCGTCAACGCTGGTCTCAGGAAATCCTTTTTCATCATTTACGCCTTCTTGAGGAGGCCAGGAAACAGCTATTACGAAACTGTAATCGTTCCCTGGTTTTTGAAGTGCTTTTCTTTGGGCTTCTTTGATGGTATAATGATCAATTCATTTATTTGAGAGAAACTCGGTAATTTCTCAATAAGTAGTGGTAACCTGTAAACAAATCCCCCTCAATCCCCCTTTAATAAAGGGGGAGGTTGTCGGTATGCCACCATTTATTGAGAAGTTACGAAACTCGTTTTTAACTATTCGTTTTTTTACATAAAAATTGATACCACTCATACCCACGACAATAATCCGACTATGGCTTCAGACAGCAGCGCCAAGACATCCTCGCAAACAGAGAACGGGCAGACAAGTCCGTCACCTCAGCCTCAGGACGTGAAGACGAAAAAGTATAAAATTCAGTTTCGCAGGTGTGAGCATGTTCATACGGCAAAATCCCGCATTTTAGACCTGAAGAAAAACGAAGTGGTCCTGACGCAAACAGACCATGGCCTGGAACCCTGCCGTATTCTGGGATACGGTCCTCAATTTGAACTTCCGGCCGAAAAAAGTCCGGTGGGTAAAAACGATAAAGTCAAGTCTTCCGGTCATAGAAAAACGGAAAAACGCAGGAAGCCTTTCCGTGAATATCAGGTGGAGCGCAGGGTCAAACAGGAAGAAAGAGACAAGTATAAGCGGCTGATCGAGCGGGAACAGGAGGCCTTTCAGCTCTGCCTGACCCTGATTAACAAACACCGGCTGCATATGAAATTGATCCGAGTGGAGCGTTTTTTTAACGGCAGTAAGATCATCTTTTATTTTACCGCTGACAAAAGAGTGGATTTCCGTGGTCTGGTCAAAGATCTGGTACAGGAATTCCGTACCCGGGTTGAAATGCGTCAAATCGGCGTCCGTCATGAGACAAAAATGATTGGCGGACTTGGCTGTTGCGGCCGGGACCTCTGTTGCTCCGCCTATATCACGGATTTTGCTCCGGTCTCCATCAAGATGGCCAAGGAGCAGGATTTGCCGTTGAATCCTGCCAAAATTTCCGGAATCTGCAACCGTCTTCTCTGCTGCCTGACCTATGAGTACCCGCTTTATAAAGAAATGAAAAAAGGCATGCCCAGGCTGGGCCGGTCAATTACCCTTGACGGAAAATCCTTTAAGGTCGTGCATAGAAATGTCCTCAGGGAGACAATCACTGTTATTGACCCGCAAGATCCGAAGCAGCCCATATTGCTGACCCGAACCGAGTGGCAGGCCGCCCAGAACCGGCAGAAGAAGAAATCACCGTCACCCAGGGGTGGCAAACAAAAACATAAATCTCGATCTGCAAAACCAAGAAAAAAATGACATATATCACTACACCCATTTTCTACGTCAATGCCCAGCCCCATCTGGGACATGCCTATTCAACCATTGTGGCGGACGCCTACTGCCGGTTCAAGCGGCTCAGCGACGACGATGTCCGCTTTCAGACCGGTACGGACGAGCATGGCGACAAGATTGTTCAGGCGGCAGATGACGCCGGAGTTTCGCCTAAAGAGTATGTTGACCGAATCAGCGGAATGTTCAGAGAGGCCTGGCCGCTTCTCGCCATTAAGCCGGACAATTTCATCCGCACCACCGACCAGAACCACATGGATACAGTGCAGGACATTCTGCAAAAAGTCTACGATCAGGGTGACATCTATTTCAGCCAGTATACCGGCCTCTACTGCAAGGGCTGTGAACGCTTCCTGACCGAAAAGGAACTGGTGGACGGCAAATGTCCCGATCATCTCACCGTGCCTGACAAAATTTCCGAAGAGAATTATTTTTTCAGGATGAGTAAATATCAGGATTGGCTCATTGATCATATCAAAACAAATCCGGATTTCATCAGCCCGGAGCGCTATAAAAATGAAGTTCTTTCCTTCCTGAAAGAGCCCCTGGAGGATCTCTGCATCTCTCGGCCTACCTCTCGCTTAACCTGGGGCGTGCCCTTACCCTTTGACAAAAATTTTGTCACCTATGTCTGGTTTGACGCCCTGATCAATTATCTCACCGGCATCGGTTATCCTGATGGAGTTGATTTTGACAGGTACTGGCAGACAGCCGAACATATCATTGCCAAGGACATTCTTAAGCCCCACGCCATTTACTGGCCCACCATGCTGAAATCCATCGGTATTGCGCCCTATCGAAAACTGCATGTGCACGGTTACTGGAATGTGGAAGAGACAAAAATGTCGAAAAGCATCGGCAACGTGGTTCGGCCTGCTGATCTGGTTGAGAAATACGGGGTTGATACGGTACGCTATTTTCTCCTGAGGGAGATGTCGTTCGGCCTGGATTCCTCTTTCAGCGTCAAGGCCCTTGTGGCGCGCCAGAATTCAGACCTGGCCAACGATCTTGGCAATCTGTTCAGCCGTTCACTGACCATGGTCGGTAAATTCGGCCACAGTAAGGTCCCGACGCCGGCTGAAATGACGGAAAGCGACAAGGACCTGGCCGAGGCCGCCACGACCATGGTGACCAATTACGCAGCCCATATGAACAATTTTGCCTTTAACAAGGCTCTGCAAGCGATCTGGGCGGTCATCAGCATGGCCAACAAATACATTGTCAGTAACGCTCCCTGGGAACTGGCCAAGGATCCTACTCTGGAAGGTCGCCTGCAAACAGTTCTCTATACCCTGCTTGAATCCCTCCGTCTCATCGGCCTGACACTGGAGCCCATCATGCCGGCAACATCGGCAAAGATCAGAGAGGCCCTGGGAGTGAAAATTGCACCTGCCTTGAACGGTCAGTCCCAATGGGGTCTCCTTGAACCGGGAACTGAAATCAGCATGATTTCCGCCCTGTTTCCGCGGCTTGACAGCGGCAAAAAGAAAAAGAAAAAAAACAGCGCTCCCAAAACAGCTCAAACAAAGGCAAAGAAAGAGAAACCGGTAGAAGACGACGATCTGATCAGCTTTGATGATTTTTTGAAACTCGATCTGCGGATCGGCGAGATCGTGGCGGCTGAAAAAATTAAAAAATCAGACCGTCTTCTGAAACTCACAATTAAAGCTCCGGAAGAGCGCACCGTGGTGGCCGGCATTGCCGAACATTACGAGCCTGAAGAGATTATCGGCAGACAGGTTATTATTGTCGCCAACCTGAAACCGGTGAAACTGATGGGAGTTCAATCCCAGGGCATGGTGCTGGCCGCAAAAGACGACGGGAAGCTCGTTCTGTCGGCAGTCTCGGCTCCGGTTGCCGCCGGCAGCAAAGTTTCCTGATCCTCATGACTGCGGTTCGATCTAATCAAAACAAGTCTTTTTTTCTGGATCTGAAGCAACGGGCCTGCCGAAATGGTGTCCAGACCGTTGTGCTTGAAGATGAACAGAAACGACTGGTGGGTATAATCCTTTTTGACGCCAGCCTCGACAAAGAAAAAATAAAAAAAATTGCAACAAAGATAGGCGGAAAGCAATCCTTGCAAAAGGATTCCCAGATCTGCCCAATGCCGGAACAGGATCTGCATCAACGCTCCCGGGAGTCATGCCAGGTAACGGTTGAGGAGAGGAGCCAGCTTTTTGCTTTTCTTAATAATTGATGAACCCGCAAAAAGTCTTTTTTTCACCACAGAGCACACAGAGAGCACAGAGAAATTCTTTTTATTACAACTAGTTGTCTCTGTGAGCTCTGTGTGCTCCGTGGTTAATTTGTAGTTTTTACGAGATCATCATAATTAAGAACTTAAAAATATATGACCAATTCTCCAAAAATAATCTGTGTCAGCAGTGGCAAGGGCGGAGTAGGCAAAACCTCTTTCTCCGTCAACATGGCCTGTTCCCTTGCTCGCCAGAAACAAAAGGTTCTTCTGGTTGACGGCGATCTGGGGCTGGCCAATGTTGATGTGCTCCTGGGACTGAATGTGCGTCATACTCTCCAGGAAACAATTGATGAAGAACGACCCCTGTCCTCTATCCTGGTGGAAATTGAACCGGGCTTCAAGGTTCTGCCGGCGAGCTCCGGCGTCCCGGAGATGGCCAACATCTCATACGAGGAACAGGCCTTTCTGATCAACGCGCTGGAGAATATCATCGACAACTTTGACTACGTCCTGGTGGATTCGGCCGCCGGAATCGGTGACGCGGTCCTCTGGTTTAACAACTGGGCGGACAACAATATCATCATCCTGTCACCTGACCCGACGGCCATGACCGACGCCTACGCCCTGATCAAGGTTCTTTTTCACCGTTTCGGCAAAAACCAGTTTCATCTGCTGATTAACAATGTCAAAAGCAAAAAGGAAGGAAGACAGGTTTTTAACAACATGGAAAATGTGCTGAAAAAATTTCTGCAGATCTCTCCGGACTATCTTGGCTCCATGCCCCAGGACAGCGCTGTCGTCAGGGCAATCAGAAGCCAGAAACCGTTCCTGGAAATCTCGCCCGACTCCAGGGTCAGCCGGGCTGTCATGGAAATCAGTTCCCAGATCCTTTCAATGTGAGGAACGTACATTAAACAACTTAACCAAAATTATTGTACCCCAAGGGCATTCGGAGTCGGAGTTTATACCCTTAAAAAACAGGGTATAAACTCCGACTCCGAAAAATCCGGCTAATTTGAGTCAACTTGTTTAATTTCCGTCCCTAAGGAGAAAAAATGTACGTCATCAGTAATTTTTTAAACGCCTTTGCTACTCTCGTCGATTTTGTCCTGGGCGCCTATATGTGGGTTATCGTTGGCCGGGCCATTATTTCCTGGGTCAATCCCGATCCCTATAACCCCATTGTCCGCTTTCTCCATGAAGTAACGGACCCGCTTTTATACAGGATCAGGCGGCTCATCCCTTTCAGTGCGGCCGGAGGGATTGATTTTTCACCCATGATTCTCATTCTGGCCATTCTCTTTTTACGGGGTTTTCTGGTTCCGACTCTGCGGAGCCTGGCCTTTTCCCTGGGATAGGGTTTTCTTCTTTGCCAATTTTTTATCTATTCAGTGTATGTAAAAATATTACGAAAAACTCGGTCTGTAACTGTTCAGATGTGCCCCATATTTGTTCATTTAGAGATTCGAAGCGTACTAATGCTACTCGAGAAGCTCTAAATGGGCGAAGATGGGGTGCAGCTGAATAGTTACCCAATTTTTTAATAAAAACAACAACAAACGGAGGCTGATAATGACATTAACGGCTGAAGAAATACAGACTCAGCAATTTCATGCCCGATTTCGTGGTTTTGATGTTGATGAAGTCGACGCTTTTCTGGAAAAGGTTGCCGAACACTACCTGCTGCTCTCCACGGACAATAAAAAGCTTCAGGAGAGAATTGATACGTTCGAGGAGGAGATGACCCAGTTCAAAACCCAGGAAAAAACCTTCCAGAATGCCTTCCTCTCCGCCCAAAAAATCGCCGATGAAATGCAGGAAAAAAGCAAACAGGAAGCCGATGATCTGCTCGATTCAAGCCGCAAGGAAGCTGAACGGATCCAGACTGAAACCGAGGAAAGGATCGCCTCCCTGGAAGAAGAAATTGGGCGGCTCCAGGGAAAAAAAGACGATATTCTGGGTGAACTCCGCCAGTTTCTCCAGTTCCAACTGGACGCGATCGATGGCAAAGAGGACTCCAATCCCTATACTTTTCAATCCCAGGTCAAAGAAGAGGAGAGTGAAACCGGAAAAACCGGGCCGGAGGCAGATGATGATCTCGATGATCTTTACCAGAAAATCGAACTTCCAGACCTGGATGATCCAGCCGATCATGACCAGGAAGAGCAGGAAAAGCCCGTTGAAGACGTGGTGAACCTCAACACCTCGCTTTTTGATTCTCCTCCTGATGATCAAAATGAAGACGACAGGGACCAGCCAACCATGCCCGATCTTGACGGCGACATGCTTTTCAGCCTGGCCGACCCCCTGGATCAGGAACATGAGCCTGCCGTGGTCGTTGATGATGAAGAAAGTGAGGACGAAAAAGAGGAAAAATGACCTTTCTCAGGGAAGAAAAAGGCTCTCTTTCCCTGGCTCTCCATATCCAGCCCAGGGCCTCAAAAAATAGAATTGTCGGCCTCCATGGTGAAAATTTGAAGCTGGCTGTTACTGCCCCGCCGGCTGACGGCAAAGCCAACAAGGCCGTTGTCAAATTTCTGGCTGATTTTTTTGCAATCCCAAAAAGAGAGGTCACCATCAAGAGCGGCCTGCAGAGCCGGAAAAAACGGGTTCTGCTTTCCGGTATCAGCCTTGCGGAGGCCTGGGAAAAAATTGATATTGTATTGAATTCTTGATGCTGCCGCAAAAGCAAGTTATAAAAAAGCCATGACTGTAAAAATTGGCATTCTTTCCGATACCCATCTTGTCAGGCCTGATGATCATTTTCGCGAACAGGCCGATGCATGTTTTGCTGATGTGGAGATGATTTTCCATGCCGGTGACCTCACCGACCTTTCGGTTCTTGATGTATTTGCCGACAAAAAAGTTCATGCCGTCCACGGCAACATGTGTCATGGCTCGTCGCGGAACAGTCTGCCAACGAAAAAAATCATTAAGGTTGGCAACTTTCACATCGGCCTGATCCACGGCATGAACTGCCGTTATGATATTGAAAACTGTCTGTTAATAGAATTCAATCAGGTGGATTGTATTGTTTCCGGTCACACCCATATACCGGACTGCCACCGGCTCGGTGACATCCTCTTTATCAATCCGGGCAGCTTCCTTGGCACTGGCCGTTATGGCGCGCCTGGGACCTACGCTGTTCTTGAGGTGGGTGACAACCTTTCAGGCAAAATTTTTGATGTTCCCGACCTGACATAGCCACCTGTTGAAAAAAGGCTGATGGCGCATGGCATAGGGAAAAAGGGCATTCTCGAACAGCCACCCAGGCTGATTTTATTCCAACCCAAGGAGAACGATATGAGTAAAAAATGTGAAAAAAAAATCAAGTCAGCCAGTAAGGATTTTGAAAAATTAAACAAAAAAATTCGTAAAATGGCCAAGAAACTGGGACTGATTTCCATCAACAACAGACGCAAGCTGTTTATTCATGGCAAGCCAGGGCGGAGATGGTGGTTTGCCGATAAGAAATTGGATGTGTTGATTTCAGCTGAACATGGTCTCGTTGATTCGGAAGCACTTGAGTTTTTATGTCGTGCTTTGAATAAATAAGACAAAATAGATAAATTTTCGTAACTATTCAGCAAGGGCAATAAATTACCCTTTACTCCAGACTGTATCTGTTCAGATGTGCCCCATATTTGTTCATTTAGAGATTCGAAGCGTACTAATGCTACTCAAGAAGCTCTAAATGGGCGAAGATGGGGTGCAGCTGAATAGTTACAAATTTTCTTAGTTGTTCATTCTCTCACAGAGACGTAGGAAACACAGGGCTATTCATTCTTTTTTCTCTGTGAGAGATAAATTTCAATGTTTGTCTATTCTTCAGTCTCCAACACAACCCCACTAAAAATAAAAACGAGTATCCAGCTTTGACCGCCAACATCAAACCGGCCCGGAAAATCACTCCAATGCTGCGCCAATACCTGGCAATTAAAGAGCAGCATCCAGACGCCATTCTCTTCTACCGGCTCGGCGACTTTTACGAGATGTTTTTTGATGACGCAGTCACCGCCTCCCGCGTTCTGGGTATTACCCTGACCTCGCGAAACAGCAAGGACGACAAGAACAAAGTGCCCCTCTGCGGCGTGCCCCACCATGCCGCGGCCTCCTATCTTGCCAAGCTGGTCAATGCCGGTTTCCGGGTGGCGGTCTGCGAGCAGGTGGAGGACCCGAAAAAGGCTAAAGGCGTGGTGAAACGGGAAGTGGTGCGGGTGGTCAGTCCGGGCGTGGTCACCGAAGACCAGGTGCTGGACACCAGGACCAACCGCTATCTGGCCGGAATCTGTAAAAAAGATCGCTGGGGCCTTGCCTTTCTTGACATCTCCACCGGCGAGTTCCTGCTGGCCGAACGGCAGGACGAAGCTGCCGCCCTGGATGAACTGGCCAGGATGGGACCTGCCGAACTGCTGACAGCTGAGCGCGAAGATGACAATGAGGTCATTGAAGGCCTCTCGTCCATGCTGCCCGATCTCTGCGTTACACGGCGGACGGATTCTCTTTTTGTTCATGAGCTTGCCAGGGAAACCCTGCTGGATCATTTCCAGGTGATGAATCTGGCCGGCTTCGGCTGTGAAGGGATGCGGGCCGCCATCTGCGCCGCCGGAGCACTCCTTGCCTATGTTCAGGAGACCCAGAAAACAAATTGCGCCCACATTGAACGTCTGCGGGTCATTGAACTTGATGATATCCTGATCCTTGACGATTCGACCCGCCGCAACCTGGAGCTGAGCCAGACTATTGTCGGCGGTCGGCGGGACGGCTCCCTGCTGGCGATCCTGGATCTCAGCCGGACACCCATGGGCGCCCGGCTGCTGAAGCGCAATCTTCTCTTTCCCCTGCAGGATCCGGCCGCAATCGACCTCCGCCTGAAAACAGTTGAATTTTTCTCCGGCACACGTCCCAGGCATCTTGAAATCGGCGCAGCTACGGATGAGCCCGATCCAATCCGCCTCAGGCAGGAATTTCGCGAACTCTTGGCCAATGTCTATGACCTGGAACGGTTAAACAGCCGGGTGGTGCTGGGCAGTGCCAATGCCAGGGACCTCACCGCCCTGAAAACCTCCCTGGCCCTGCTGCCCCGCCTACGGGAGCTGGCCCTGCAAAGCAAGGGACTTCTCAACGACCAGGCCCGGGATCTCGACGATCTGCATGATCTGCATGATCTTGTGGAAAACACCATCCGTGACGACGCGCCCGTGGGCCTGCGGGAAGGCAAGTTGATCAAAAAAGGCCATGATCCGGCCCTTGATGAGCTGATGTCCATCATGACCGATGGCAAACAGCTCATTCTGGCCCTGGAGGAACAGGAACGGCAGAGGACAGGAATTTCTAAACTCAAAATCGGCTACAACAGGGTCTTTGGTTATTTTCTTGAGGTCAGCCGGGCCCAGCAGGCCAATGTGCCGGAAAACTATATCCGCAAACAGACCCTGGTCAATGCCGAGCGCTTTATTACGCCGGAGTTAAAAGAGTTTGAAAACAAGGTTATGGGGGCTGAAGAAAAAAGGCTGGAACTGGAATACCACCTCTTTACTGAAATTCGCAGTCAGGTTGCCGAGGCCAGTTCCAGGATTCTCCGGGCCGCTGCCTTCATCGCCTGGATTGATTTTTTCACATCATTGGCCGAAGCGGCTGAGCGTTATCACTATGTCCGCCCCGTGATCAATGACGGAGAGGAGATCGTCATCAAAGAAGGCCGTCATCCGGTGATCGAACGGGCCCTGCCTTCGGGCCGTTTTGTGCCCAATGATGTGCGGCTGGACCAGAAAAAAAACGAAATCCTCATTGTCACCGGACCGAATATGGCGGGAAAATCCACGGTGCTGCGCCAGACCGCCCTGATTGTCCTCATGGCCCAGATGGGCTCCTTTGTGCCGGCGGCCTCGGCCAGAATCGGCGTGGTGGACAGGATCTTCACCAGGGTAGGGGCCATGGACGATCTGCGCCGGGGTCAGTCCACCTTCATGGTAGAGATGAACGAGACCGCCAATATCCTCAATAATGCCACAGACAAAAGCCTGGTGATCCTGGATGAAATCGGCCGCGGCACCAGCACCTTTGACGGCCTCTCCATTGCCTGGGCCGTTACCGAGGATCTGTTGAACAAAAACGGAAAGGGCGTAAAGACCATCTTTGCCACCCATTATCATGAGCTGACCGAACTGGCCCGAATCCATCAGCGCATCCAGAATTTCAACATTGCGGTGCGGGAATGGAACGACTCCATCATCTTCCTGCATAAATTGATGAAAGGCGGAGCAAGCCGCAGTTACGGCATACAAGTAGCGGCGCTGGCCGGGGTGCCGAAACGGGTGGTTGCCAGGGCTGAAGAATTATTGCATAATATTGAAAAAGACGAATTTGACGGCCAGGGACGTCCTCGCATTTCTCCACTTGGCTCAGGAGAGAAGAACGAAGGGCCAAATCAGCTCTCTCTTTTCAGCCATGAAGATGATCCTGTCCGCAAGCGGCTGGATCAGGTTGACATTGACCGGCTTACGCCTCTTGAGGCTCTGACGATCCTTTATGAAATGAAAAAACTTTCAGCTCCGAAAACCAAATAATCTGTTTTGAAAAAACTTTCCATTCTCCTTCTCATTCTCTCCTTCATCTGCACGGGCTGCCTCATGGCTGATCCGGCTCCGGCGGGAACCCATTTTCCCGACCTGGCCACCAAGCGCTACAAACAGTCCACAGCCTATTATCATAATCTGCCGACCCGGCCCGGATCCACAGCAACACGGGATCAATGGTTGACCGGAGCCCGAAGTTTTTTTGCAACCTACGAGCATTCTCCCAACCATCAACAGGCCGCTCCTGCCCTTTACATGACGGCGCGGATGTATCAACAGATGGGGGATCGTTTTGGTCAGAAATCTGATCTGACCCAGGCTATTCATTATTACCAGGAGCTTGCCTTTCATTTTCCCGGTCATAGATTGACGGACGACTCTCTTTTTGAAACCGGCCGTATTTATCTGAACAAATTTAATGAGCCGGACAAGGCCGCCACGATCTTCGCCAAAATCATCATTCTTTGCCCAAATGGCGATATGGCCGGAGCCGCAAGCAGGTCTCTCAGGAAAATCAGACAGCAGGAAATTGTTGAAAAAGGAATTACTGTTCCGCACAAATCAAAGGCCAAAATCAACCGTATCCGCCACTGGTCAACCGGGGATTACACCCGGGTGGTCATTGAAACATCTGGACCGGTTCAGTATAAGGGCAACACCCTGAAAGCGTCCGACGGCCGGCCCGGAAGGTTCTATGTGGATCTTTTTGACTCCAGCATTGACAAGAAACATCAGGATCCGATTCCGATCCGGGACGGGCTGCTCAAGCAGGTGCGCAGCGCCCAGTTCAGCCCGAATACGGTGCGGGTGGTGCTCGATACGGAATCACTGTCCGGCTACAAGCTGTTCAGCCTGACTGAGCCGTTCCGGGTGGTCATTGATGTCACGGGTGAAAAATCCACATCAGGCAAGCTTCCCACCCTGGCCCAGCAGCTTGGCCTTGAGGTCAAAAGAGTGGTCATTGATCCCGGTCATGGCGGCAGGGATCCGGGAGCCGTCAGCTTCAACGGCCTGCTGGAAAAGAATGTTGTCCTCAAGGTGGCAAAAAAAGTGGCCGCCCAACTGGCCGACAAATCCGGTTTTGAGGTGATTCTGACCCGAAGTACGGATGTATATATTCCCCTGGAAGAGAGAACAGCGATTGCCAACTCCAAAGGCGCTGATCTTTTTGTCTCCATTCACGCGAATTCAGCCCCGAACAAAAAGGCCAGAGGAATTGAGACCTATTTCCTCAGCCTGGCAACCAGCAAGGAAGAAATGAGGGCCGCAGCCAGGGAAAACGCCGCCTCGGCCCGCCAGCTCAGTGACCTGCAGGCCATTCTCCAGGATCTCATGCAGAACAGCAAAATTGAAGAATCGTCCAGCCTGGCCACGGCGGTGCAGACACAAATGGTCAACGGACTAGAGAGAAAATACCACGTTCCGGATCTGGGCGTCAAAAAAGCGCCCTTTATCGTTCTCATCGGCGCCAGAATGCCGGCAATTCTTGCTGAGATTGGCTTTATCAGCAATCCGACAGAAGAAAAACATTTAAGAAATGACCGCTATCTTTCCGATATTGCCGAACAACTTGTGGAAGGGATCCTTAACTACAGCACAAAGGGGATGAGTGCGGCACTGTAAAAAACGTAGTAGTTGTAAGAGTTCACAGGCACCGAATCTTACCATAATTGGTTCCATTCATTCTTCTTCCAGCTCATCATCAGCAACAAACTGTTCAAACATGTCACGATAATCACGCACTCGTGTGACGTAGCGAACAGGCTCATTGCCCCGCGCGTAACCATAGCGAAGTGTGGAGTAATATTCCTTCTGGCTGAGCTGAGGCAAAACCTCCTTCAGAGTGACCCAGCAATTCGGATTTCTTCCATGACGCTCAGCCAGTTCCTGGGCGTCACGAAAATGCCCAAAGCCGACATTATAGGCGGCGAGTGCGAGCCAGGTTCGAATCGGCTCCGGGACATCAAGGCCTATCCGTTCTTTCATTCTGCTGAAATGTTTCGCTCCGGCATGGATATTAGACTCCGGATCCAAACGGCTCGTCACCCCATAGGATTTGGCCACGGGTTGTGTCAGCATCATCATACCCCGGACACCGGTGGGACTTTTGGCCCTGGGATTCCAGTGTGACTCCTGATAACTTAACGCCGCCAGCAAAGACGGGGGAAGGTCATTGGCTTTCGCCGCAGCCATGAACATTTCCCTGTACTTGAGATAGCGTTGTTTTATACGTCTTCTGAACGCCCGCACATCGACATAATCAAAAACTTCGATGTATCCGTAATACTTTTCCTGCATCAGAGCGAATTCACCGCTCTCTTTAAACCCGACAAACCATTGTTCAATAGCGGCCTGCAACGGACTATTCTTTTTTTGAAACATCCAGGCCAGCCGCGACCCTTCGGCCAGATTGTATTTCACAGCGAGCTCAGGGAAATAACGACGATTGATGTCAACAATCGTGGAATCACAGACGGTACATTCGATTTCACCGTTCCACACTTTCTCCATGAGCTGTGCCGGCAACAGATGCTCATCAACTTGCCAGGTAAGATCCGGATAAGCCCCCAGATAACCGGTCAAGGTATCAATATAGCTTGATGAGGCAGGAACAACGATCTCAAGTTTTTGCAGATCTTCAGGCCTGATAATATATTTCCCATTACGATGACAGACAAGCTGTTCACTTACCGTCTGGTAGACTGTACCAAAATCAAACTCAGCCAGCCTGTCTTCAGTAACGGTAATTCCGGCGGCCGCAATATGCCCTTCACCTTCTCGCAGGGCCTGAAAAATTTCCTGTACTGAGGAGTAAACACGGAACCTGACAACAACCCCAATGCTTTCCGCGAATGATCGAGTCATCTCGTATTCCGGACCGGCGGGATTATTATCGCGGTCAAAGTAATAGGTGGTAGGCTCGTTTGTCGTCAGGACAATCAGCTCACCTTTAGCAAGGATTTGTGTAAGCAGGTCTTTTTTTTCCGCTAATAACTTTCCCTCGCAGGAACAAAGAAAAAAAGCCGCCACAAAAATCAGGACGCAAGTTTGTGTACGCATAAATATGAGACCCGGCATAAATTCAGGTCAGGCTGAAACAGAATAAAACAAACTGAATAAAAGCCGCCGGATTATCTCTACCTGTTCCTCCGTAACTATTCAGGTGGGGGCACCAAATTGGTCTAACCACCGTTCTGTAACTGTTCAGGAGTGCTCCATATTGGTTCATTCGGAGTCTCGTTCCTCGCTTACCTGGGACTTCGAAGCATACTTGTGCTATTCAAGAAGGCCAGGTAAGCGAGTATGCGAGACTCCGAAATGGGACAAGATGGGGTGCTCCTGAATAGTTACGTTCCTCCTACAGAAATTTTTTATTGATGCTGATTTTCGCACTGCTTTTCAGATGCTCCATCCAGGCCGACATGATATTGATCTGGTTTTCCCTTTCAATCCTCTTTTTCAGCTCCTCTCTGACCTTGACAAATTCATCGTCCGAGGGATTTTTTACCTCTTTCAGACGAAAAACATAAAAACTGTTTCCCTCCGCTTTAACCTCTTTTGGGAATGGCTGTTTTTCCGTCAGCTGAAAAGCGTCTCTGAGTACCAGGGCCGGCAAATCCTTGTCTGTCTGTTTTGCACGGGAAAAAAAACCTGATTCTATTCTACTTACCCCCTGCTCCTGACAAACTGTTTGAAAATCTCCTTCCCTGCCTGCAGACAGCAATTTCTCCGCCGCCTGGCTGGCAAGATCCAGAGATCCCGCCGCAAGGAAATCAGCTGTTACCGCCTCTTTCACATCAGCAATGGGCGGCACAACAGGGCCCTGAGAATCATCAATAAAAACAATAAAATATCCCTGGGAACTTTCAATGAGGGAACTCAGCTCGCCTTTTTTCAGGCTGAAAGCAACATTAATCAGGCTTCTGTCACCGCTGATTTCTGCCGGAGGAGAATTTTTGTTAAAAAAATCGGTCTCAACGATTGGAATCTCACCGCTTTCAGCATATTTTTCCAGGCTGCCGGAAAGGATAATCTTTTCATAGGTTTCGTTGGCTGTTTTAAAGGTTTCGGTCTTAGCCTTTTCCTGTATCAGCTTGTTTTCTATCGACTCTCTGACCTCGGCAAATGTTTGTGTCGTGGCCGGCCGGATCTCCTCAAGTTTGATAATATGAAATCCAAAACGACTGCGGACAATATCGCTGATCTCTCCTTCCTTCAGTCCAAAGGCCGTATCTTCAAAGGTTTTCACCATCTGATCCCGGCCAAAAAAGCCGAGATCACCGCCCCTGGCCGCCGTACTGTCTTCGGAGAACTCTTCAGCCAATTTGGCAAAATCATCGCCATCTCTGGCCTGAGCAAGAATTCCCTGCATCTTTTGCTCTACTTTTTCAGAATCATTATTTTCACTCTTTAAAAGAATGTGCCGGGCCCGTCTTGTTTCCGGTTGAGAATATTGATCAAGATGCTGCTGATAATAACTTTCAAGTTCCGCTTCGTCGATGGTGAGCTTATCGACTTCATCCTTGTAAAGAAAAGAGATATATTTAAGCTTGACCTGGGGTAGCGTATGATAATCGTCCTGATGCTCTTTAAAAAAAGCAGCCAGTTTTTCCTCACTTTCTTCCACCTGATCCTGAAAATCCCCGGCCTTGAAAACAACATATTCCAGTTGCCGTTCTTCATTTTCATAACGGAACCAGCTCAGCAACTCACTGTCAAGAACATGGCCGAAAGAGGCCACCTGGCCTGTCGCTTTCCTGCCAAGAATATCAACCCTGACACTTTTTTCGTATTTCTTTGGCGTCAAACGGGAGCTTCTCAGAACCTCATTGTATCTATCCACATCAAAAACACCGTTATTAAGAAAGACCCCCATTGTTTTAATATCGGCCTGCACCTCTTCATTACTGACATACAGCTCCATGTCAATGGCACCTTTACGGATCAGGGCCTGCTGAATGAGCTGATCAAGAACCTGTCTTTTCAGGCCGAATGTCTCGACAAAATCTGCAGGCAAACTACCGCCGAATTGATCCTTATACTGGTCAATAGTTCGCTCCAGGGCCTGATCAAACTCCATGTAGCTTATTGACTGGTCATCCACCGTGGCAATGGTATTTCTGCCATTGCCCTGATTGGTTCCCACACCCCAAAATACAAAAACCAGGATAATGATAACCACAGTAGCCTGCAGATATGGCGATTGCGCCTTGCGGCGTAATAAATCCAGCATATGTTGTTCTCCTGTTAATGAATAAAATACGTAACTCTTCAGGTTGTTCAGGCTGTAGGCTAAAGGCTATTACTTTTCGAAGCTCATTTCTCCTACAGTCTAAATGCCTACAGCCTATCGACCTGCTCTGTGACCAAATACATTTTATAATCAATTCAAGCCAGTTTAACAAAATAAAATCATGTTTTGGCCAGATTTCGACCCACGGAAAGATTCACCACCAGTGGAACATCCAGCTCAAGAACCGATTCCATGGCCTCCTTGACCAATGAGGATGTCTTGTCAATTTCCTCTTCCGGCACCTCAAAAATGAGTTCGTCGTGGATCTGCAGAAGGAGTTTGGCATTCAGTTCGGCTTCCCGCAGAAGCTGGTCTGTTTTCAGGGTGGCCAGCTTGATAATATCCGCCGCCGTTCCCTGAATTGGCGTATTGATGGCAGTCCGTTCGGCAAACTCTCTTCGAGTTTTATTGGGGCTTTTGATCTCGGGCAGCAATCTTCTCCGATGCAGCAGGGTGGTGACATAACCGTCCTCTCCAGCCTGAACGACAATATCAGCCATGAACTGCTTCACCCCTCGATAATGATCAAAATAACGGTTAATAAAAGTTTGAGCTTCTTTGCGGCTGATGCTCAGCTGGCTGGCCAGACCAAAAGCACTCATCCCGTAAACAATACCGAAGTTAATGGTTTTGGCTACCCGGCGCATTTTTTTAGTAATCAGATTCGGGTTGCTGCGAAAAATCTCCCCGGCCGTCTGGTTATGGATATCCCGACCGGCGCGGAAAGCCTCAAGGAGAGCCTCATCACCAGAGTAATGGGCCAAAATACGAAGATCAATCTGTGAATAATCCGCCGCCAGAAAAAGGAACCCCGGCGCTGGAACAAACGCCTCCCTGATGCGTTGTCCCTCTTCTGTCCGGATTGGAATATTCTGCAGATTCGGATTGCTGCTGCTCAAGCGGCCGGTGGCCGTCACGGTCTGATTAAAAGAAGTATGGATGCGACCGGTTGCCGGATTGATCTGTCTGGTCAGTTTGTCAACATAGGTGGATTTCAGCTTGCTTAAAGTTCGATGGACGATGATCGCGGCCGGCAGATCGTGATAGGCGGACAGCTTCTCCAGCACCTTGATATCGGTGGAATAACCGGTCTTTGTTTTGCGGCCATGGGGAAGACCCAGTTTATCAAAAAAAATTGTTCCCAGCTGCCGAGGCGAATTGATATTAAATGTCTCCCCGGCCAGATCATATATTTTTTCTTCCAGTTCACTGATCTGACCGGCAAACTTAAGGGACAGCTCCTGTAACTTGTCCACATCCACCAAAATACCGTTCTCTTCCATCTTGGCCAGAATCGGCACCAGTTTCATTTCAACATCACGAAAAAGGCTCCAAAGCTGTAATTCTCTGAGCTGCGGCTCGAAAAGCTGCCAGAGAAGCAGGCTGGCCCGCACGTCCTCACAGGCATACTCTCCGGCCTCTTCCGGCGCAACATGGGCAAAGGCGTCAGGTCTTTTATCCTTGCCCGTGACTTCGGCAAATGTGGTGAGACGCTGCTGCAGATAATCAAGGCAGAGACCATCGAGGTTATGGGCCCGGCGGGAGGGATCAAGCAGGTAAGAGGCAATCATGGAGTCAAGCAGGGTGGAGCTTAAAGGCAGGTTATGCTGCTTGAGCACCTCATAATCATATTTCATATTGTGCGCCAGCTTGGGCAGACCGGCCTGGCTGAAAAAAGGGCGCAGTCTGTCGGCAACCCGCTCCAGGTCAAGCTGACCGGGACAGAGATCCGTTCCGTCCCGGAGATGACCAAGGGGGACATAATAAGCGATATCCGGGCCGGTACAGAGCGAAATGCCCACCAATTTGGCGCTCAAGGAGTCAAGAGAAGTGGTCTCGGTATCAAGGACAAGAATTTTTGCCTGCTGCAGATCCTGAACCAGATGATCAAGATCCTCATCCGTGCGCACAAGCCTAAAACCACGGTGGCTCATCTTTTCGGGCCGGCTCTCGGTTTTCATCAGGCGGGTAAAATCGAGCTCCTTATAGATTCCTTGCAACATCTCCTGGTCAGGTTCGGGCAAGAGGTAGTCGTTGCGTGTGGCGGGTACATCGAGATCACATTTCATCCCTATCAATTTTTTTGACAGCAGAGCCTGAGCTTGAAACTCGATTAATTTTTCCTTCAATTTGGACTTTTTCATCTGATCAAGATGAGAGAAAAGCTCCGCCATCGAACCAAACTCGTTGATCAGTTTTTCAGCAGTCTTTGGCCCGACACCCGGCACACCGGGGACATTATCGGCTTTGTCCCCCATGAGCCCGAAAAGATCATTCAGCTGGGATGGAGCAACATTGTATTTTTCTTTAACCCCGGTGGGATTCATGATTTTATCATTCATGGGCTCCCAGCAACTCACCTTGTCCGAGACAAGCTGGAGAAAATCCTTGTCGCCGGAAACAATGACGACCGGAATACCGACCCCTTCCAGAAGCCGGGCCGCCGACGCAATCAGGTCATCCGCCTCAACGCCCTGTTGTTCAAGACAAAGAATATTGTGAGCCTGAACAATCTTTTTGACCCAGGGAATCTGACAGGCCAGATCATCCGGCATGGGGGGACGATTGGCCTTGTAATCCGGGAAAATATCATGGCGGAAGACCGGCCCTTTAACATCAAAGGCCACGGCCATGAACTTGGCTTCCTTGTCGCGCATGATCCTGCGCAGAATATTGGTAAAGCCGAGAACGGCATGGGTGGGCAGCCCCTTCCTGTTTGACAGGGGGGTAATCGCATGATAGGCCCGATAAATGTAAGCGCTGCCGTCAATGAGGTATACAGGTTCCTTGTCCATGCCGGCGAGTGTAACAGGTGTGGTATATTTTGGCAATCGGGGGAGGGGGCTAAGGTCACATTTGACCTTACCTTATTTTTCTATATTTAAATTTTTTGTAACGATAGATTTAAGTTTGTTTTTTTAATGCCGATATGATAATCAAGGCACGTTTTCCAGATAAAACACGATCGCCTCCAATGGCTGGCAGAGGAGCCGGTGATGAAACTGACAGATGTAATTTCCCAAATTCAGACTGATAACAAAATCAGTTCCAAAAAGAAATCCCCAGGCGTGAATGGCACCACCCCTTCCTCGCCTGCAGGAAGAGACCGGGTGGAGCTTTCATCCGGTTCCCGGGATGTCCGGAAAATTCAGGAAATCCTGCAGGAAACGCCTGATATCCGTCTGGATAAGATTCAGGAACTCAAAGAAAAGATTGAAAAAGGCGAATATCATGTCGATTCTCTTCAGCTGGCCGACAAAATGCTTATGAGTTTGCTGTCGGAAGAATCTCCCGTCGACAAATAACCCCTCCTTTTCATCAGTTTTAATCCTCCTTCCCGCCGTTAAACACGGGCTGGCAAGGATCATATTTGGCTGGATCCAGCAGAACCTGTCTGGCCAGCCTTTTTTTCGTATTGATCATCACCGGGCCAAGCATATTGGCGGTCATTTCCCTGGGTTTCCCATCTGGTATGGTAAGGATCAGCAGTATATCCATCTCCGACGCGGAAACGATCTGCAACTCTTTTTTGATAAATCCCGCTATCCCGGGCTTGTAGTCCGACATAATCATGGCCGCCTGCATGACCACAAAGGCAAGGTCCGGATTATCAACGGACTGCAGCCACATAAAAGGGGAATCCGGCTTGTGGGGCCGGAGGATAAAACGGAATGACTCCGGAAAGCCCAAAAACGGGACTGTCAGGGTAATCAGCCGCTCCGAATTCACTTCAATCTCGCCAAAACGGCTGGTCTTCACCTTCATGGTCTTTTCAGTCCCATCGGTTCCTTCCCGAGAATCGTATTCATTTGTCTGCACGGATACCTGAACCATTCTTATTCCTTGTTTTTATGAGATTTTCTTAAACTTGCATCCCTGAAAACATCGGCCAGTGCTGAGAGGTCGGACGGAGCCTCCATGGCCGCTTTTCTGTTTTCATCCAGAATGCGGAGATAAATTTCTTCACGATGGACAGCAATATGATCCGGAGCATCAACCCCGAGCTTGACCTGCCCCCCTTTTATTTCAAGTACCCTGATTGTGATATTGTCCGCTATGACGATAGCTTCATCTGCCTTCCTGGCAAGAATTAACATCAGCCGCCCTCCCTGGCGATTGGATTATCTGTCTTCTGATTTCCGGGGTCAATGCCGTTAACGTAAACTCAAAATCCCCCTAACCCACTAAAGTGGAATAAAACATCAGGTTTTTTAGGATAAGTCCCTTAACAGTAGAGGCAAGTTGTTTATTTCAAAGAAGTTTTTGATTTTTTTGCCACAAATAACACGAAAATAATTTCTAAGGGACTAAATCCCCCTTTTCCCAAGGGAGACTTTTTCGGATATGTGCTCAAATTCATGACATTCTGACTCCTGACTCCTGACTCCTGACTCCTGACTCCTGACTCCTGACTCCTGACTCCTGTATTCTGCCTCTTCCTCTACAAATAATCAACCAGACTGATCTGCATGGTCTTGGCAGCCGCCGACAGGGCAGCCTGATAAGCCACCTCTTTGGCCTTCAGCTGCATCAATGCCTCAATCATGTCGGTATCCTGTTTTTCAGAAAGATTTTCTGCAGTGGACATTTCAAGATTTTCATAAATTCTGCTTTGTACCTGAAGACGATTCGCCCGGGCGCCAAAATCTGTAATCTGTGTGGTCAGCGAGTCCAGAAGTTCATCGAGTTCGGTAAGAGACTGATCAAGGGCCTGGTGCTGTATTTGGTCAAAGTCCGTGCCGGTTGTTCTGAGAAAATTACTATATTTATCGGTCATGGAAAAGGTGTAGCGTTCCTCATCCGTGGTGTTGATCTGCAGATGTCCAGTGTCGTCCCAGGAGGCCATAAGGCCGGGAACGCCGTTTATTTTTGTGGCTACCGAGTTCAATGTATCCTCGGTTATGTCAATGGATATTTCCATACTCACAGGCCTTGGAGGAGAGTAGGAATGATCAGTTACAGTAATCTCCAGAGAGCCGCTGGCAAGCGGATAATCACTATCTTCCACCTCCAGCCCTGTTGCTCCGCTGCCCAGGGTGACATCACGATCTGTCGCCTGATGAATGCCGGTCACTGTCCTAAAATTAATACCCATTAACGCATCTTCCAGATGTGTAAAAGCGTCAAAAACACCAAGATCCATAATGGCGTCCTGTCCGTTTTTCGTCACGTCAATAGTGCTCAGTTTACCGACCTTGATTTGAATATCATTTTCCCGGTCTCCGCAGTACCGCACATTACTCCCTTCTTCAGGAATATACTGCACGGCTATCCTGCCGTCACCGCTGACATCTCCAGGTTCTCCAGAGTAAGTAACGCCACCTGCCACTCCCAGGGCCTCCAGTCCTGCTTCATAATTGTTGACGCCAAAGGGTGTTGATTCCAGAATAAAAGAACGGTCGGAATGAAGCTGGACACTGCCCTTATAGACCTTGCTTCCAGCTCCGACCGGATTAATTCCGTTTAAATGGCTGAGCTGTTCTCCATTGGCCGTTGTTTCGATATGAAGATTTCTGCCGCTGCCCAGATTATCTGAACTGGCCATAGGAGTTGGACTCAGGATAAGGGCTCCGCTCGCATCACGGCTGGCCATGATGCCGGTCTGCGCCTCTTTGGCATTAATGGCATCCATCAGGACATTATCCGTATCCTGAGCAACAACAGCCGTCGCTGAGGAGAAAATGTCAATACCGTTAATAATCAGATCACCGCTGTCCATGGTACCGGCTTCCACTGCTCCCGAGGACTTAAGGGAGACCGGGGTGAACTCGGCAGTAACGCCGGTCTGGTCGGCAATGGAGTTAATGGCATTGGCAATGGCCTCGGCCGAGGAATCGGCGTATACGCTTGAGTAGCCGTCATCGGTGGGTACAGGAACATTGATGCCGTTAATTTTCAGATCAAACTCTGGCGGACTGGCCTCAATCTCCACAATCCACTCCGGCGGCGACATGGCGTCAAACGCTTCCGGGCTACCATTCAAACGGTAACCGTCAATCAAACCCTCGACAAAGGGTGCAGGTTCAACATCCGTGTAACCGGAGGTCCTGTAACCGCCGAAAATATATTTGCCGTTAATCTGGGTATTAGCCAGGATGATAGACTCTTCGTACATTTGGTGGATTTCTACAGCCGCATTTTGCCGATTTTCCAAATTTTTATCGTCATTAATCATCTGCAGATCAAGCGTTTTGGCCCGCATAGCCAGATCCTTAATCTGGGTCAGGGAGCTTTCAGCCGCCGTGATCATGGAGTCGCCATACAACAGGTTGTCCTGGTACTGCCCGATCTCGGCCAGGCTGCTGCGCAGACTGAGGGCACTGACCAGATTGACCGGATCATCGGAAATCTTTGACATTTGCCGGCCGGACGAGATCTGACTGTTGATCCTGTTCATATCCGAATTTATGCTGTTCAGATTACTCAGAATACCAGCATAAATCGTGCTCATTGTGGTTCGCATGGGTTTATCCTTTTAGTGCCTTATTCCTGAAGTTCAGTCACTCTTTTCAGTACCCCCCCTGAGTATAACAAACAAGAGATAAGCGCAGACTTCGAACTGGAAGTAGCTTTTGAAACAAGGATAAGCCGCTACGACAAGGCACTTATACCCGTCAAGCGAGTACTGAAAAGAGTCCTGAAGAATCTGATGTTTTCTTCCGCTTTGGTGGGTTAGACCGAATTCAGCAGAGTTTGCAACATCTCATCAGAGGTGGTGATGAGTTTTGCCGCTGCTGAATAGGCATGCTGAAATTTGATGAGGTTGGCCATTTCCTCATCCAGGGAAACACCGGAGGTATTATCCCGCATGGCATTCATCTGATCGATAACCAGGGAGTTAAATTCCAGATCCCGGTCAACGGTTTTTCCGGTCAGACCGATTTCACCCACCAGGGCGTTATAAAAACCGTCAAGGGTATCGGTGATACCGCCGGTGAATTGCACATATTCATTCCGCTGGATATTAGTGATCAGCAACCCATTGGAATTATCTCCTTGATATATTTCACCATTTTCACTCACTGTGCCCACGGCCAGGTTATCCAAATCGTTGACGATCAACTCATTAACGCCAATAGTGTTGGCGCTGTGACCGGAAAAAAAGGTGTTAATGCCTGCGGTTGCCAGCAGATTGGTTTCATCGCCGCCAAAGGCGAATTTGTGACTGGTGTCCGGGGTCAATACGAGTTTATTTTCAGCGACTGTGGCTGCAACCCAGGGCTGACTCTCGCCGCTGGCATTGCTAATCGCCGCATTGATGGCACCCGCCACATCTCCAAGGGTGTAGGCCCGCTCAATGGAAACCTCAACCGGCTGGGCCAGAGCCAGGGTGTCATCATCATTATAGAGCCAGATTTTAAAACTGGTATCATCGGTCTGCAGTTCGTTCGCGTATTTGAATCCCTGCAGGGAGGCCGCCACCATATTATCTTCCTTGGTAAAAAGAAGTTTACCGTCGCCACTGTCATCAGTTGAGCTGATATTGCCGCCGCCCAGACCAAGCTGTTCAATATAGCGGTCATCCGTGCCGGCAGCAATGGTGATGGGCTCATCGGAAAACATGGAGACAATGCCGGTATTATGGGTGGCATCCGCCACATAGGTACCATTGGTGAGGCCGAGCTGCAGCTCAAGGGCTGTGTCTTCAGCCCCGTCAATGATAATTCTCGACTCATCCCCCGCGTTGGTATTGCGCAGGATAATTGAATCAAATGCGCCGCCGTTATTTCCATCGCCGGAAACCGCTTCAAGGGTCATCTTGGGACTGTGGGCCGGGTCAAGGTTATAGGCGTCGATAGCGCTGTTAATCGCCCCGACAACATTATTGGCCGTCTGGGTCGTTGTCTCGTTGGCCGCGGCCGTGTATGAAACATCAATCCCGTTGATTGTAAAAGCAACGCTTTCCCCTGCCAACAAACCCGTAGTGATCACGTCTCCGGCAACCTGGGTGGTCAGTTTCGCATTGACGCCACAGATGGCATCGTTGATGGCCGTGGCCGTGTTATAGGCCTTGCCCATGGCCAGGCCTTCCGTGGCAAAGCTGCCTTCAATTCTACCGATGCTGCGTCCGTTTATTTCCATGCTGCCGGCGGTAATGGTCGTAGAAGCAAGAGTTTCATCGATATCCGCGTTGAGTAATGTCGTATCAACCGCTAGCTCTGAGCCTGTAATCTGTTCCGAGAAACGAACCATGCCCACACCCTGGGCATGCAGCTGATTAACTTCCCGGATAAAGGAGTTGGCCAAAGCATTGAGGCGGCCGTAATAGTTGTCAGGGTTGTCCTCTGCCAGATGGCCGTACACCTCCATCTGGCCACCGATTGCGCCGCCGAGTTCATGCCCCGAGCCGATGGGGATCTCCGTCGCCGTGCCGTCAGCGGCCTTGCTCAGCCAGTGAAGTTTGTCATCTTTCCATTTTACGCCCCAGGATTCATTATTTTCCACCAGGGTATGACCGTCGGTGAGCATGATGGTGTAAGCGCCGGTGTTGGTCTCGAAATAATTGATCTCCACGGCCTCGGACATTTCTTTCAGTAACTGATCCCGGGTATCCCGCAGATCATTCTGTTTCTTAATGTCGGTTTCATTAGAGGAAATCTGGCCATTCAGCTGGGAAATCTGCTGGGCCAGGGAGTTAACATTATCAACGTTGGACTGGATACTGATGCCGATATCGTGACGGGACTGGATCACCTCAGCGCTCATGGACTGGAGCTGGGCATTGATCAGCTCAGCCTGCTGCACCACGTTCTGGCGGGCGGAAAGGAGTTCCGGATGATCAGTCAACTCCTGCCAGCTTTCCCAGTAAGCGCTCATCAGGTCATTTAAGGCCAGCCCCGGAGCCTCATTGAAAATAGTCTCCACCACCCGCATGGATTGCTGCTGCGATTTGAGGCCGCTGACAACAGCATTCTGATCCGTCAGGCTTTGCACCATGAATTGATCATAATGGCGGGCAATTCTTTCGCCCCGAACCCCGTTGCCGAAAAAGCCCACACCCTCCGGGGTGGGAACCGATGTCTGCAGGGCCAGGGTCTGTCTACTGTAGCCCGGTGTGTCGACATTGGCGACATTATGGCCGGACACACTGATTGACATCTGATGGGCAAGCAATGCTTCCTTGGCAATATTCAAGACACTGGAAATTCCAGGCATACTTAAACCTCCCGGCTGATCAGAGCCGGCCCACCGCTCAACCGACTCACACCGCCGGCATGATAGTGTTTGTCCGTCTCAATCCCGCCGGTGATTAATGAAATTCCGTTTTCAATATAGCTCAACGTATCTATGGTGAACTTCCGGTTGATGATGTTTCTGTCGCGAATTTCTTCGCGCAGACCAGCCAGCGTGTGAATATGAAGCTGGAGAGTTGTGCCGTCATTTTCGCCCAAAAGAGCATGCAGGGAGGAGAGTTTTTCAATCTTTTCCTGTCCCAGAGTATTGCCGATTTCCGCGACCTTCTCCCGTGCCATTTTATCGAGATGCGTCAGCCGCTTAAGCTGATACTCTTTTTTAGCGGTAATGGAGATAAGACGAGGCATATCCATATCGACCAAGGCCTGTTTTTCTTCCTCCAGAGTCCGCAAAAAACCCCGGCAATACCCGGTCTGCATGTTAAGGAGTTCTTCAAGTGATGCCAGCCCCGCGTATTGACCGGCAACAGGCTCTTTCTTTCTGCTATCTTGTCTGCTCACACCTATCTCCCACTGTTACTGTTCACCTGTCGGTTAATTTTTGGTAAAGAAGCTCTCCCAGTCCTGTTCCCCGACCATTTGCCATCTGTCGGCTCAACTCTTCATCATGCATGGACTGAAACATCTTTTCACCGAAACTTTTTTCAAAGAGACCGCCCTCGGGAACAGACTCCCGCATGGACGACACCAGTTTATTGAGAAGAAGGGCCTCGAAATCCGCGCAGGCCTGCCGTAATTTTTTATTTTCAGCTCCGGTTGAAAAACGTTTGTCATGAACCGTATCGGCAGACCTGGCTGTTCCCTTAAAATCATTTATAAGCGGCGATGTAAGCTTCATTGTAACTCTTCAAGTAGGGCTATAAACTGCCCCTAACTCCGTAGTGTAACTGTTCAGGAGTGCACCCCAAGGGCACTTCCTGCGGGGCGCTCCATATTTGTTCATTTGGGACTTCGAACGGTAAGCGCAGACTCCGCACTAGTGCTATTCGAGAAGGCCAGGTAAGCGAGTATGCGAGACTCCGAAATGGACGAAGATGGGGTGCTCCTGAACAGTTACGTTTCATTTAAATAATCTCCAGATCCGCCTGCAGAGCCCCGGATGCCTTAATCGACTGCAGGATTGCGACGAGATCCCTTGGGGTGGCGCCCAGGGAATTCAGAGCTTTGACCAAATCTCCCAGGGAGACGCCAGGGGGCATATGAATGAGCTTATTTGCCTCCTCGCTGACCCTAATATCTTCATCATCCCCTCTGAAACCACCGAACTGCCTGCTCACGCTGATAGTGAGATCGCCGTGGGTCAATGCCAGCTCTGCAATCCGGACATTATCACCTAAAACAACAGTACCGGTACGTTCGTTGATAATGACTCTGGCCCGGTTGTCCGGGGCGATTTCAAGTTCTTCCAGGGCCGCGATTAAGAATATTTCGTTGTTTGAGTACTCTTCAGGCACCTTGATTTCAACAGTGCCCCCGTCCAGAGACTTTGCAAAAGAACCGTTCAAAAATCCGTTTACCGCTTTCACTGTGCGTGTAATGGTAGTAAAATCGGCCCGGTTGAGATTGAGAAAAATGGACTCCTTGCCGGCAAAGGAGACCGGAACTTCCCGCTCCACAGTGGCGCCGTTTGGAATAAGTCCGACAGTAGTATGATTTTTCTGTACCTTTTGATCAAAAACGCCTTTGACCTCAAAACCTCCAATACTGACAGGGCCCTGGGCCATCCCATACACCTTGCCGTCAAGAGCCTTGAGCGGTGTGGCGACCAGGGTTCCTCCCTGGAGTGAATCGGCATCGCCCAGGGAAGAGAGGGTGACATCAATCGTCTGGCCAATCTTGACAAAGGGCGGCAAGCTTGCCGTAATCATAACCCCGGCAACGTTTTTAACTTTGAGGTCATTCTGGTTGACGTGGACACCCATGTTCTCAAGCATATTTGCCATGGCCTGGGTCGTAAAGGCCGCCTTGTTACCGTCACCGGTTCCCTCAAGACCAACAACCAGTCCGTAGCCGACAAGCTGGTTGTTCCTGACTCCCTTGACCGAGGCCAGATCCTTGAGCCGGGACGCTTCACAATCTTGCGAAACGCTGAATAAAACAAAACAGAGCAGCGTTAGAAGCGGTATTATTTTTCTCGATTGAATCACTTTAATCATAATCTTCGACCTGTTTTTGAT
>JAYEPA010000194.1:40768-71193 GCA_034723545.1 Thermodesulfobacteriota bacterium
GATCCTTGAGCCGGGACGCTTCACAATCTTGCGAAACGCTGAATAAAACAAAACAGAGCAGCGTTAGAAGCGGTATTATTTTTCTCGATTGAATCACTTTAATCATAATCTTCGACCTGTTTTTGATATTACCCAGAGAAAACAGCAAGGGGTATGCCAACCTCTGTTTTCAATGATATCACGCTCGTATCATATTGAAATTATAAACAAAAAAATAAAAGAACATAAAGAATTTACATGCGCTGTCTTTTCCTTCACAGACGCTATTGGTGAAAAAGGGAAGTTTTTGCCTACCTTCTCTACCTTCTCTGCGCCTAAAACGGCCAGACCACATCCAGCCCCCTGGCAAACCAGCCAGGCTGCTGTTTTTCGCTGATAATGCCGGTGCCGCTGTACTCAATGCGGGCTTCGGCAATCTTCGAAGATTGGATCGTGTTGTTGGCGGTGACGTCCCGGGGCCTGACAATGCCGGAGAGAATAATGAACTGAGTTTCGTTGTTAACCCTGATTTCCCGATAACCCCGAATCATCAGGTTGCCGTCCATGGTTTTATCGATAACCCTGGCGGAGATCGTTGCCACCAAAGTGTCGTCCCGGTTTGTTTCGCCGGTACCCTCAAAATCATTGACCATTTTGGCGCTCAAACTGTGATTTGAAGGTATAAAATTGGGGTTTTTGTTTGCCAGCCATGTCTCAAAACCGAAAAATGAAGAAATACCGGCTGTAACTTCGGATTCCCGTTCTGTTGTGGTTTCGGCCTTCTTTTTGCCGCTTGATTTTTCAACAATTTCCACCATGAGAATATCACCTACATTTCGCGCCCTGCTGTCCTGATAAAGATCCGGGGAATTGTCGCTGAAAAGAGATCCTTCCTCCGGCTGAATTTTCTCCTCTTTGACAGACGGCAGACTGTAGCGATCCGGCATGGCAGCTTCCTTGCTTTCATGTGGAACAGCGCAGCCAGACAGAAAAAACGTCAAACTGATACTTACAAACCTCTTTTGCCAGATATTCATTTTCATCATACAACTCCGTTAAAAATTGACCTCGACAAGCCCACTGTCCTTGACCCTGGCAAGAAGCACTTTTCGGCTCATCAAATTTTTAACCCGAATCATCTCGCCTCTGCCCCCCGCTGTTTTCGCTTCACCAAGTGCCGTAATCCGGAATTGGTCTGACTGGGCCAGGATAACCACCTGGTCACCTCTTTTGACCAGCACCGGAGCCATGAGAAAACGGTCAAGCAGCACTGTGCCGGCTTTCAACGGGGTTTTAAGCTGTTTGCCCACCGCTTCTCCAGGATCTATAAGAAAATTTTTCCTCCAGCCGGAAATATCACGACTCTCAAGCTGTAGATCATTGAGGCTCAAAACCGTATTTCTGGCCACATCACGACTTACACAGACAACATTATCATAAAGACGAAGATCTCCTGACATCCTCACCTTGGCCTCATCCTCCCCGTCAACAAGGAAAACAAGGGAAATTGACTTTCTTCCCGGATGGCCGGCATGGACCTGATTTTTTAATCGATAATCAAGCTTTCCGGCAGGAACCGTTACAGAAGAGGGTTGAGATGAAAAATTGGCAACACGCAGGTCACTGTCCGGCCGGTTTGAATTTGCCAAAATTATTTCCGTAAAGATCCCCTGAAGCTCTTCATGACCGAGCTCTGTTGTCCCTGTTTCAGCCATGGCCGGCATGGCAAAACAGCACAGAGCCAGGCAGTGCAGGATGAAAAAAAATCTAGAGTTCATGAGAGTCTTTAACGAACAAGGTTATTCGAAATTTCAAGAAGTTGGTCTGCTGTTGTGATGCCCTTTGAATTGGACTCAAAGGCACGCTGGGTAATGATCAGATTGACCATCTCCTCGGTGACATTGACATTGGATGTTTCAAGAAAATACTGGGCAATGGTGCCGGCTCCGTCCACCCCGGGATCAGAGTCGACAGGATCGCCGGATGCCTCGGTGGGCAGAAAAAGATTACCGCCCCTTGCCTTCAGGCCCGCCGGATTGATAAAAGTGGTCACGGTGATCTGAGTGGAGGCGATAATCTGTTGCTGGTCATCCAGGGCGGTGAGCAATCCGCCGGAATCAATGGCGATCTCGGTCGTTTCTTCAGGAACGCTGAACTCGGGCTGCAAGCGGTCGCCGTTACTGGTGACAATATAGCCATCACTGTCCAGTTTAAAGGCTCCGGCCCGGGTATAATAATCCGTCCCGTCCCGTAAAATCTTGAAAAAACCCTCCCCTTCAATGGCCCAGTCCAGTTGATTACCGGTTTCAGTGAAGTCCCCCTGGGTAAAAATCTTCTGCACCGCAGTGGGGCGGACGCCGAGGCCGACCTGGATACCGGTTGGAACCTGACCGCCGTCAACGGTTTCCGCGCCAACGGACCGGAGAGTTTGGTAGTAAAGATCCTCAAACTGGACGGTGCTCTTTTTGAAGCCGCCGGTGTTGACATTGGCGAGATTATTAGCAATCACGTCAAGCTGAAGCTGTTGGCCATTCATGCCGGTTTTGGACGTATATAGGGCACGTATCATGATAAAATCTCCATACGGTTTATCGGCCGGATTATGAGGAAGGCCAGCTGATTTTTTATTGTTCATTTGTAACTATTCAGCGTGTATAAAAATGTTACAAAAAACTTGGTCTGTAACTGTTCAGATGTGCCTTAGATTCGTTTAGTTAGGTCTGCGAAGCGTACTTGTGCTACTCAAGCAGGCCTAAATGAGCGAAGATGAGGTGCAGCTGAATAGTTACGTTCATTTTTAGAATATTCAGGTCAAGAAAATGGTTATGATGTCAATTTCCCGACCTTCCTGATGGCCTCGTCATCCATCTCATCGATAGTGTGGATCAGTTTCTGCTGAGTCTCATAAGCCCGGTGCAGATCAATCATTTGAGTCATCTCCATGACCGTATTAACGTTGGACTTCTCCACATATCCCTGTTTAACGGTAAAATCTTCAGCCTCAAGCTCCTGATTCCCCTCTAGCAGCAGGAAGAGATTTGAACCCTCTTTCTCAAGACCGGCACGATCTGCAAAGGTGACAATGTCAAGCCGCCCCGCTTCCCGCCCATCCACGAGCAAACCTCCGTCCGAGCTGAGGGAAACATCATCGCCTTGAATGGTTATGGGTCCGCCCTCGCCTAAAACCAGATGGCCGCTGGGCGTAATCAGCTGACCTTCACTGTTCAAATCAAAACTGCCGGCCCTGGTGTAACGCACACCCTCGGGAGTCTGTACTTTAAAAAAACCATTGCCATTAATGGCAAAATCAAGAGTATTGCCGGTTACAGATGCTGCACCTTCTTCTTGATTCGTTAATAACTTCACAGCCTTGCCAACACGATCCCGGTCATCATTTGGGTTATAAATCATTTCCCAGAAGGTCAGATCCTCCCGTTTATAGCCTGGAGTATCAACATTGGCCAGATTGTTGGAGACTTGGTTCAAACGCTGCTCCTGTGCCATCATGCTTTCAGTGCTTTCAATTAAGCCGAGGCGATTGCTGATATACATAAAAAGTCCTCTTTAAGTGGTTTGCAATTGTTGCCTATTGCAACTCATGTGCCAGAAGGACCGAACTGACGGAATTGACTGCTTATGAAGGGAAAGGAAGGTAATATTCAGGAAAAAAGAAAGGGCTGTACGAATTGAGCCGGAAGCGAGACCAACCTTCCGGGCATTTTTTTCCTATTGAGGGAAAAAAATGTCAGGAATACTTTTCATTGGTTCGGTAAATAAAAGCCAGAATTTCGGAGACGATGATGTAGGTGGAGGGGGGAATTTCCTCATTGAGATTAAGACGGGAGAGAATTTCGACGAGATCGGAATCCTCCTGAATCGGAATATCGTGTTCCCTGGCCAATTCGATGAGTCTTTCAGCCAGCTTTCCGCTGCCTGTTCCTATGATCCGGGGCGCATTCTCTTTCTCGAGGTCATAGCGCAGAGCCACCGCCTTTTTTATCGGTGGCCGATCTATCTTTTTTTTTGCTGTCATCTAATCTCATCGGCCTGTTGCAGGATTATTCAAAATAAATAGGATACATGAATATCTCATGCTCCTTTGCAGAGAAAGGATCACGCCAGCGACGTTGAGGGACAACGCCGGCATACAGTTGAGCCGGTTGAGATTCATCACCGGCAAAAAATTGATAACCGCTGATATAGCCCATGATTTCCTGGGATTGCCAGATTGTGATCAAGTCCAAGCCATCCCAGCTCATGCCATATATGGTTCCCTGGGAAAAATCTTCAGGCTTCCCGATCTCTTGAGGGGACACTGCCGTATTCTCTTTGATAATAATATCCGGCAACTGATCGTAATTCATATCGGCAACAAGGATCCGGGTCGGCAGGGACCACTTCTCGGCGCTCCCCTCATCCAGGCCCATTTCGATTGAACCGCCATACGGCCCATCGCTCTCCCAGAGAACTTCGCCTGCCGTATTCATCACCTTGAGAATATGATCTCTGCCCATCAGAACAATTTCTTCACTGCCGTCGCCATCCATGTCCGCCATGGAAAAATTAAAAATATTCGCGGATTCGGGAACAGGAAATTCTTCCCTATGCTGAATCACCTGACTGATCACCTTGAGGCGGAAAACCCCGGGAGCAAACCTCGTATCCTTTCCCGGCTCCTGCCCGGCAAGAATAAGGCCCTGTCCTTCCATATGCATGACATTGATATACCATCTTTCATTTTTGAAAAGATAAGCGAATTGACTGCCATCCCATTCAAGACCAAAAGCGACAGGTCCTTCACTGGTAACGGCTGAAACATAGATTTCACTTCTACCGTTGCAATTCAGGTCAGCCAGCCCCAAAGTCAAAATTCTGCTTGAGTGAGGGGCCATGATTTCCTCAATCCCACTTAACCGCATGCCATCCAGACGGAAAATCCCCAATTTGTCCTCTCCGGCAAGAACCGCATCCAGATGGCCGTCACCATCAAGATCACCTATCTGCATGTTCTCCATGATCACTTCGATATCCACAATTTCTCGTGAAGCGAAAGTTCCCACGCCTAGGTCCCCGTATGCCAAGGGAGAAGACGTCAGGCTGGAACCGGTTGTCTGGCCTGGAGGCAGATTATTTTTCGAATAGGCCGCTTGAAGGGGAGGCAGCGGGCACATATCTCCCGACTGAACAGGCTTCAAGGCCCTGTCCGGATGAGCGGACTTAAATGAAGAGAGCGATGGTTCATCGGCTGGCTGAACTTGCGGTTCCATGTTCCTGTCCGAAGGAGGGGTCGACTGAAATGAAGAAGGAGATGGTTCCGCGACAGGACTCTTTTCCCGGGAAGCAGGCCGTTTACTGCCGAATATTTTCTCCGCAATCTGCCAGGCCAGAATGTCTGCAGCGAAAACAAACTGGTCTTCCGGGCATTCCATTGTAAAAGTCTCCAGAGGGGAGCTGCCGCCCTTTGCATAAACATCCGCCTCAGCCATAAAGAAATTATTATCCTTTTGATCAAGACGGCCGGTGAGCAGATAATCTACCTGTGTGTCCTTCATGAGTTGCTGTAAACGCGCAATTGACCTGTCCCCATCCGTTAAAGCTTGAGCTGTCCGGGAAATATCGACAATTTTCACCTTGGCCCTGGTGGCGATACGGCTGATCAACATACTTTTCAGTCCCTGACGCTGGGCGGTGATATCGGTTTCGCTGGACCCACTAAAGGCCACCACTCCAAGACTTATCGGATTTTTCTCCAGACTGTATGCCGGAACGGCAAAAAGACAAATTATCAGTATGTATGAAAAAATTCGGAGAGATGGATAAAAGACTTTATCAAACATATGAATACCTGTTGCAACCGGGTTCAATGAAACAGTATAACCTAACCACCTGAGGTAAAGGCTCTAAATTAAGAAATTCGGAGATGCGGAGGGGCTGTCCCTTTGCCACTTACCAGCAACATACAGAAAAGACGCAATGTTTACAAAACCACAAGTAAATATTCGGCTTGTGTGAAAAAATTTCGAAAAACTCGGCCTGAAATGTTTGGCTAGTGCCCCAAGTTCGTTCAAGTCGTCTTACGAGCAATATTAGTCATATGTGAGTAAGGCGAATCGGACGAAATTGGGGTGCTAGCCGAATATTTACAACCACAAAAATAATCTCTTCAACTGAACAAGTTAAAACCTATTAATCTTACCGGGATTCAAGAGTTAGTCCAATACTTTTTTCATCGAATGGGTAAAACAATGGTCTATCTGATTCGCCATGGCCTGACGCAGGCCAACAAAGAAAACCGTTTTGCCGGCCGCAGCAGTGAATCTCTCTGTGCGGAAGGATCTTCCCAGCTGCGTGAGGTTACGAAAAAACTTCAATCTGCAGGAATAAACCGTATCTTTTGCGGACCGCTGCCCCGAACACGCCAGTCAGCGGATCTTATCAGTCAAGCCTGCGGTGCAGCGGTTGAGTCGCGGGAGGGATTAAATGAAATGTTCCTGCCCCACTGGGATGGCCTGACCAAGGATGAGATCCGGGGAAAATTCGGCCCGGAGTATCCCACATGGCTCAGTCATCCCGCGAAATTTCAGGTGGAGGGCTGTGAAACTCTGGAGGATGTTCAAAAACGGGCCGTGGACTGTGTGAAAGAGATCGTCTCGTTGCATCCGGACAAAACCGTTTTGCTGGTGACCCATCTCATTGTGGCACGCTGCCTGATTCTGCATGAGCGACAACTGCCTCTTGCTCAATTCCGCTCGATTCAGGTTGCTAATGGTGAAATCGTTCCCTTAGGGTCTGTAAAGAAATAAGTGTCACAACCTTACGCCATCTTTTTCCATCACCCTCACTCCCTGTCGATATCCCTGTGGGTCAGAGTTAAGGAAATATTTCGATCGGAAAAGATTCGATTCAATTCCCGGGCAATCACCACTGATCGATGCTTGCCCCCTGTGCAACCAATACCGATCGTCAAATTAGCCTTTCCCTCCTGGTCAAATTCGGGAAGAAGAAAAGAGAGCAGAGGCTTCACCAGCTCAAGAAATTTTTGTGTTGTTTCGTTTTCCTTGACAAACAGGGCAACTCCTTCGTCAAGTCCGTTGAACTCTTTCAGGGTAGCAACATAATACGGATTCGGCAGGAAACGGACATCCCAGACCATATCCGCTTCCTCGGGAACTCCGTTTTTAAATCCGAAAGAAATAAGATGAACCTGCATCAGGGATTCTGGCGCCCCTCCATACATATCAAGAAGTCTGCTTCGCAGATCCCATGAATTCAGCAGAGAAGTGTCAATAATCCGGTCCGCCTGTTCCCGCAGAGATGTAAATTGTTTTTTTTCCGTTTCGATTCCCTGCCGGATCGAACCGGACCCAGCCATAATATGGGGACGGCGCAGCTGGGTAAATCGGCGTAAAAGGACAGAATCCGACGCTTCAAGAAACAGGGTTTTCAGATCAAAAGAATCATCCTGGAGAAAATCACCGAGAATGGTTGGCCAGGAAGAAAAAAATGACCGGTCTCTGCCATCCATAACAATGGCAAGTTGCTCCTGGATGTGATCTTTTTTCTGCAGAAGATCGGAGAGTAAAAGAAGAGGCAGGTTATCGATACAATAATAACCCATATCTTCGAATGTCTTAAGCGCCGTGCTTTTACCGGCACCGGACAGTCCCGAGATGATGATCGTCTGGCTGGCCATATTTTTCAAATGAGTTCTTTTGCTTCTGCAAAAATTTTCATTATTTCATCAACATCCTCGGCCAGGGTCAGTCTGGAGCGGATATGAGAATTTTTGAGAAAACGGGACAATTGAGCAAGGCAACGCAGGTAGGGGCTGGCGGACTGTGCGGGGGCCAGAAGAAGAAAAAAAAGATGAGCCGATTTATTGTCGACCGAGTCAAAAGCGATCCCTTTGCCAGACCTGCCAAAACAGATCTCAATACGATCAATCCCGCCGATCCTGCCGTGGGGCAGGGCGACTCCGTCACCAACACCGGTTGAGCCGAGCATTTCCCTTTCCCACAGGACGGAAAAAAGTTTATCAATCTCGATTTCCGGCAGGCTTCTCTGACACAATGTGGCAAGCTCAAGGAGAACCTCTTGTTTTGTTCCGGCCTCCAGAGATGGGATAATCCGGTCTGCGCTAATTTGGTGGATCAAAAGTTAAATTCCTTCCTGGTAACTATTCAGCATGGCAACCGGGGTGAAGATACCGGCATTTATTTTAAAAGCAACAATAGAATTATATCGTCATTCCGGCATGTTTTTAGCCGGAATCCAGGATGGAGTGAGTGGCAAGTTTCTGGATCCCGGCTAAAAACATGCCGGGATGACGTGAGTGGCAATTTCAACTTATCATGCTGATTTTGCGTTTTTTATACAGGCTACTAAAAATCTTGTTACTTAGAAGGTGGGACCACCGAATTGGCCTAACCACCCTTCCGTAACTTATAGTTGTTCATTTCCAGCCCACTTTCCTTGCCGTCAGATACTCATTTTGGGCCGCTTGCGGTATTTCGAGGGTAATATGCCAATCTGCTCCCGATATTTGGCCACGGTACGGCGGGCGACTTTAATCTGTTCCCGGGCAAAAATTTCAGATATTGCCTTGTCGCTTAATGGTTTGTCAGGATCTTCAGCCTGGGTGATGAGACGAATTCGCTCTTTAATACTTTCAGATGAAAGGGCTTCACCGCCTTCTCTTTGAATTGAAGAAGTAAAAAAGTATTTTAATTCAAAGATTCCCTGGGGAGTATGAACATATTTATTGGTGGTCACCCGGCTGACCGTTGACTCGTGCATAGAAATATCTTCCGCCACATCCCGCAAAACCAATGGTCTGAGAAAAGCCACACCTCGCTCAAAAAATTCTTTCTGAAAAGTCAGGATGCTTTCAACGACTTTATAAATTGTCCGCTGACGCTGATGAATACATTTAATCAACCATGCCGCTGATTTCAGTTTATCCTGTATATACTCTCTGGTTTCCGCCGGTGTTGACTTCTTGTTTTTGAGAATTTCCTTATAATAATTACTGATCCTTAAACGGGGCAGACCCTCATCGTTAAGAAGAATAATATATTCACCACTCACTTTCTGGACATAGACATCCGGAATAATATATTGCGGCTCTTCATCAGAATAAAATCGGCCGGGATGTGGATCAAGGCCTACGATGATTTTTACGGCGGCAAGCACATCAGCCATGGAATGACGAATGGCGCGCCCAATTGCAGCGTAATTTTTTGTTTCCAGTAAATGTAAATGATTACTGACAATATCGCTTGGCAGAGAGTTGCCAAGATTCAACCTCTCCAGCTGAAGAAGGAGAGACTCCCTGACATCTCTTCCCCCTACCCCGGCAGGATCCATCTGCTGAATCTTTTCGATCATTTTTTGCGCAACGTCTTCCCCGCAGTTCGTTGCATGGGCAATCTCATCCAGGCTCACATCAAGAAAACCATTCATGTTCAGATTGCCAATGATAAAAAGGCCGACATCCAGCTCATTCTCCGTGACTTCAGACAAGTTTAACTGCCATGTCAAGTGACTTTGCAGATTCGGTTTCTGGGTCAGGAGATCAAAACGGGAGGGTAGTTCTGAAAAGTCTTTTGCTTTGTACTGAGGAACGGCTTCATATTCATTGGCATAATCCGACCAGTTAATTTCAGACAACGTGGTATCGCTAATGTCGACTTCACTGGTTTTTTCCTTTGTCTCAGCCGTTTCCGGCTTTTGAGGCGTCTCCTGATCGGTGTCGGCAGCTGATTCCGGGAGAGAAACTTCCTCTTCGAGAAGGGGATTCTGTTCAATTTCCTGTTGAATAGATTCCGCCAACTCCAGTCTGGAAAGCTGAAGAAGCTTGATGGCCTGCTGCAACTGGGGTGTCATGACCAGTTGCTGGGCTAACTTAAGCTGTTGCCTGATTTCAAGCATTTACATCTATACCTTAATGACCGTTTTTTGAAACTGAAGGCCGATGTGCCGAAGTTTCATTTTACTGAATAATTTCCCTGAAAATGCCTTCAGATGAATTCCGGGGCCGTATGAAGCAAAAGTGAGGGGAGGGGCATTTAAAGACTAAAATCCCGACCAAGATACATTTTCCTGGCCATATCGTTGTTAATGATCTCGCTTGCCTCTCCGCTTATTAAAATCTGCCCGTTGTTGACAATATAAGCAAAATCGCACACCGCCAGAGTCTCCCGGACATTATGATCCGAAATAAGAACCCCTAACCCTTTGCTTTTCAATTCCTTGATAATAATTTGCAAATCCGCAACCGCAAGTGGATCAATTCCGGCAAACGGTTCATCAAGCAAAATAAAACGCGGATTCGTCGCCATGGCACGCATGATTTCCACCCGTCTTCGTTCTCCACCGGAAAGGGCATGACCACGATTTTTGGCCAGATACTCAATCTTGAGTTCAGCCATTAAATGTTCAATACGATCCTTGATTGCCTTCCTGGACAATCCCAGAGGTTCCAGAATAATCCTGACATTTTCCTCGACGGTGAGTTGCTTGAAGACCGACGGTTCCTGGGCCAGGTAGGAAATCCCCTTCAGGGCTCTTTTATGAATGGGCAGTCCGGTGATATCCTCCCCATCAAGCAGGACCCTGCCTGAATCAGGCCGAATGAAACCCGCAATGGTATAAAAGGAAGTGGTCTTGCCGGCCCCATTGGGTCCGAGCATGCCGATAATCGATCCGGATTCGACCTTCAGGCTGATGCCGTCGACAACTCGCCGCTTGTTATACTGTTTAACAATATTTTCCGTTTCTAAAACAGACATGCAAGACCTTCATCATCGCATAAAACAGGTGAAAAATCAAAACTGTTTCGTAACTTTCAGTGTAACTCTTCAGGTGGGGCCACCAAATTGGCCTAACCACCGTTCCGTAACTGTTTAGTTTGGATAAAAATAGGCCTTAACCCTTTCTCCCTTTTTCTTGTCCGGTTCTATAACGGTGGTATTTGCTTTTAAATCCAGCAGGACACTTGCACCGGTAATAATGTTGTTCCCCTGCCAGACCTTGGCATCTCCGGTGAGTAATACTTTTTTGTCCTCGGTAAAAAATTCAACCTGATTCCCTGTGGCCACCCAGTCTCCTTTGGTCAACTTGACATTTCCGGTGGCAAATATTTTCTTAAATTTTCCCGGACCCGACTCTTGCCGTTCCATCTTTTGGCTGTCCTGTTCATGGTACACTGTCATCTTGTCGGCATACAAAACAATATCCCCTTGAACGGCCTTCACATGGCCTATAAAAATTATAGCATTTTCTTTCTGGTCTGACAGCATTTTGTCGGCTTCAATGTTAATTGGCTCGTTCTCCCCGCCGTCGGCAGCCTGAACGAAATCAACATGAAACAGGATTGTGAGCAAAAATGAGAAAAGAAAAATAAAAGCCGGGAAGCGGGAAATGAATTGATTTTTCATAGACGATTTCAACCTGTTTGAATATCTGTTGACCCTGGTTGGCCGGGTAACATAATGAGATTATTGTCAGAATCTTTAACGAATTTTCCAATTTTCGGCGCGCACGCAAGCACCCTGCAAAACAGGGCATTGTCCAACTCCGGTGCGCATTATACCCTCAATAACATTTGCAAAACATACCGGCAGTGCAAAATAAAGTAAAGAGAAGCAAAAAGATATCTTTTTTAAGGAGGCTTTTTCTCTCCCATTTCTTTACAACTCCGGGGAGTACAAGTAACATAAGCATCTTGTAAAAGTTCACCAGCACCCCGCCTGTGTACGACCAGGCCGGATCACATAGGACTACTATAGTTCTCCAGCCTGCTCGGAGTCTTCGCTACGCTCCGCTTACCTGCTCACATCTGGGGCACTGGTGAACTTTTACAATATAGAGTGTCCCCAAGGATGTTAGATATTAGCCCATCCTTAAAGTAACATAAGCATCCTGTCCGGCGAAGAATGATCATCGTCCGGTTTTCAAACAATTTCAATACACTTACAATACTCATGAAAAAAAGCATCGACACAGCTCACATACTGATTGAATCTCTTCCATATATTAAAGAATTTTACAACAAAACCGTTGTCATCAAGTATGGCGGCCATGCCATGGTGGATGAGGAACTGAAAAAAAACTTTGCCCTTGATATCATTCTCATGAAATATGTGGGCATCCATCCGGTAGTGGTTCATGGCGGCGGTCCGCAGATTAACCAATTCCTGAAAAAAATGAATATCCAGTCTGATTATATTCAGGGAATGCGGGTGACGGATGGCGAAACCATGGATGTGGTGGAGATGGTCCTTGTCGGCAAGGTTAATAAAGAAATTGTCGGTCTCATCAATTTTAATGGTGGCAAGGCCGTCGGCTTCTCCGGCCGGGACGGCGACCTGATTCAGGCAAAAAAAATGACCATCCTGAAGAGTCAGGCAGAAGATGCGCCACCCGAACTTATTGATCTCGGCCGGGTGGGATCGGTTACCCATATCAATCCGGATGTGTTGAATGCCCTGGGAAGGAAAGATTTTATTCCGGTCATCGCCCCGGTAGGAGTGGGTGAGGACGGCAGGGCATATAATATCAATGCCGATCTGGTGGCCGGCGCCCTGGCTTCCTGCCTGGAGGCAGAAAAACTGGTACTGCTCACCGATGTTGAAGGTGTGCTTGATCAGGACGGCAAACTGATCACGTCACTCAGCTCCAGTGAAGCAGACGAGCTTATTGCTTCGGGCACAGCGGCCGGCGGCATGATTCCCAAAATGAAATGCTGTCAGGATGCCATTGCTGCCGGGGTAGGCAAGGCCCATATCATTGATGGCCGAAAGCTCCATGCCGTTCTGTTGGAAATTTTTACTCGTGACGGCGTGGGAACGGAGATTGTAGCATGAAAGACTGGATGGAGAAAAGCAGCAGGCTCTTTGTCAACACCTATGGCCGCTTCCCGGTGGTCATGGTTGAAGGCTCGGGCTGCCGCCTGAAAGACGCAGAGGGCAAGGAGTATCTCGATTTCCTGGCCGGTATCGCAGTTTGCAGTCTGGGGCATTGTTATGAGCCTGTGACCAAGGCCATCTGTGACCAGGCGGCCCGGCTGGTTCATGTCTCGAATCTCTTTCACACGATTCCCCAGACAGAGCTTGCCGAACTCTTAATTGACAATTCATTTGCCGATCGAATTTTCATGGCCAACAGCGGCGCCGAGGCCAATGAGGCGGCTTTCAAGCTGGCCAGAAAATATGGCGGCGCAAAACGCTTTGAAATTATTTCCCTGGAAGGCTCTTTTCACGGCCGCACCCTGGCTACGGTGGCGGCCACGGGTCAGCGTAAGTTTCATCAGGGATTTGCCCCCCTGCCCCAGGGTTTTATTCATGCGCCTTTTGGCAAACCAGACCAGCTTGCGGCCATGATTTCGGAAAAAACATGCGCGATCCTCTGTGAACCCCTCCAGGGAGAAGGTGGGGTTCGGCCTCTGGAAAAAGAATATCTGCAAAAAATCAGACAACTGTGTGATCAGCATGACCTGCTGCTCATCTTTGATGAGATCCAGGTCGGCCTAGGCAGAACCGGCTCCCTCTTTGCCTATGAACAGTTCGGGGTAACACCTGATATTCTTACCTTGGCTAAGGCCCTGGGCAATGGCCTGCCCATCGGTGCCATGCTGACCAGCGAAAAGGTGGCTGCCTCTTTTGCGCCCGGAGATCATGCCTCGACCTTTGGCGGCAATCCCGTGGCCTGCGCCGGAGCTGTGGCCGTGGTCAAAACCCTGCTTGGGGACGGTTTTCTCACCGAAGTTGTCAAAAAAGGAGAATACCTGGCCCAGGGCTTGCTATCCGTGGCCCGGGAATTTCCGCACCTGGCAGATACCACACGGGGCATGGGACTCATCCAGAGCCTTGTTCTGACGGAAACAGGAGTGCAACAGGGACCGGCTATTGTCAACAGCCTGTTTGAGCATGGAGTTCTGGCGAATTTTGCCGGCAACAAGGTCATTCGTTTCATTCCACCCCTGATCGTCAGTAAAAATGAAATCGATGAAATGCTGAACCATTTGCAAAAGGTTCTTAAGGAACGTACATTAAATCGGCCCTAAATTATTGTCTTTTCCGTTCCTTCGTAAGATTTGAAAAAGAAATACTTCCCAAAAACAACGTTTTTTGTTTTGATTCAAAATTCTGTTGAATCTATAAACTAACCCACTAAAGTGGAAAAAAACATAAAACTTCTTAGAATAAGTGCCTTGGAGAAAGATCTAACTATCTTATTTCAAAAGTATTTCCTGAGTTTCTTGTTTTTTATGACAATCTTTCAAGCGTAAGGCACTAAAGAGCAAACCCATGACAACGCACTTATCATCTCTTGGCAATTTCACAAAAGAACAGCTGACCGGTTATATCAACCGGGCCATGGTCCTCAAAAAAGAGGCCCGGGCCGGACTACGCCACCAGCAACTCGCCGGTAAAACCATCGGTATGATTTTTGAGAAACCGTCCACCCGGACCAGGGTTTCCTTTGAATCGGCAATGTACGGTCTTGGAGGTCAGGTTATTTACCTGTCGAGCCGAGACACCCAGTTGGCCAGGAATGAACCTTTAAAGGATATGGCCAGGGTCATGGCCCGCTATGTTGATGGCGTTGTTGTCCGGACCTTTGGCCAGGAAATTGTCGATGAGTTGGCCCGCTATTCGTCGGTGCCGGTCATTAACGCCTTGACCGATCTCTTCCATCCCTGTCAGATATTAAGTGACATCATGACGGTAATGGAGGAAAAAGGGCCCATTGAGGATCTGAAAATAGCCTGGATCGGTGATGGCAATAATATGGCCAACACCTGGATCCAGGCTGCCGCCATTATTGGTTTTGAGTTGATTCTCGCCTGTCCGAAGGACTATGATCCAGATCCGGACATTCTGGCAGCTGCCCAAAATCAGGCGACCAAGCCCATTACAGTGATGCGGGATCCCCGTGAAGCTGTGCGGGAGGCCGATGTGATTAACTGCGATGTCTGGGCCAGCATGGGCCAGGAGGATGAGCAGAAGGAGCGGGAAAAGATTTTTCAGCCATTCCAGGTCAATTCCGACCTGCTGGCTGCCGCCGGACCGCAGACCATTGTCCTCCATTGTCTGCCTGCCCACCGCGAAGAAGAAATTACGGACGAAGTCCTGGAAGGGGAGCAGTGTGTGGCCTTTGACCAGGCGGAAAACAAACTCCATATCCATAAAGCGATACTGGAACAACATTTGATTGGTTAAATTGGTTTTATTAGTTTGACTGGTTCCATTGGTTCTATTGGTTGGATAGTCAAAACCAGTTCAACTAACTAAACTAGTTCAACTAGTTCAACTAGTTCAACTAGTTCAACAAACAAGGTGTTCAAGTGAATAAAATCGTTCTTGCCTATTCAGGCGGTCTCGATACCTCGGTCATTCTGCGCTGGCTGAAAGAGGAATATCAATGCCCGGTGGTGGCCTTTGCCGCTGACGTGGGACAGGAAGAAGACTGGGATCAGGTTCGGGAAAAAGGGATGGCCACCGGCGCTGAAAAGGTGGTGATCTCCGATCTCAAAGAGGAATTTGTCAGGGATTACGTCTTTCCGGCCTTCCGGGCCAATGCCATTTATGAAGGCTCCTATCTCCTTGGCACCTCCCTGGCCCGGCCCATCATTGCCAAGGAGCAGGTTCGGGTGGCGCAGGAGGAGGGTGCGGACGCAGTGAGCCACGGGGCCACAGGCAAAGGCAATGATCAGGTTCGTTTTGAGTTGGGCTATCTGGGCCTTAATCCCAAATTGACGATTATTGCGCCCTGGAGGATCTGGGATCTGAATTCCCGGACCAAGTTGGTTGCCTATGCTGAAAAACATGGCATTCCCATTCCGGTGACCAAGGAAAATCCGTATAGTTCCGATGAGAATTTGCTGCATATCAGCTTTGAGGGTGGAATTCTGGAAGATCCCTGGAACGAACCCGAGGAGAGGATGTTTAAGCTGAGCGTTTCCCCGGAAAAGGCGCCGGACAAGCCAACCTATATTGAAATGGAGTTTCAGAAAGGCAACCCGGTGGCGATTGACGGGGAAGCTTTGTCACCGGCCACGTTGCTGGCCAGGCTGAACAAGCTGGGCGGTGAAAACGGTATCGGCCGGCTGGATATGGTGGAAAACCGTTTTGTCGGCATGAAGTCACGCGGGGTTTATGAAACACCGGGCGGCACTATATTACGCGTTGCCCACCGCGACCTTGAGACCATCACCCTGGATCGCGAGGTCATGAAGATCAGGGACAGCCTGATTCCGCGTTATTCGGAGATTATTTATAATGGTTTCTGGTTTTCACCGGAGATGGAACTTCTGCAGAAAACCATGGATATAAGCCAGGAGCGGGTCAACGGCGTGGTCCGGCTGAAACTCTATAAAGGCAACTGCATTCCAGTGGGCCGTAAATCAAACCAGTCCCTTTACCAGGAGAGCTTTGCCACCTTTGAAGAGGATGATGTCTACACCCAGGCCGATGCAGGTGGTTTCATCCGCTTAAATGCGCTGCGTATGACGATGCGGGCCCTGGGCAAAAAGTAGGCAGAGACGACAATTTAACAGCTTAATTATTTCGGATTTCAGAATTCGGAATTAAAGGAAGTATCTGATCAGATGGTACCGCAATTCCGAAATCCGAAATCCGAAATCTGAAATCTGAAATTTTATTTTTTGAGTCAAAATGCCAGAAAAAAAAGACCAAAAGCAAACCCCTCCGGCAAAACTCTGGGGTGGCCGTTTTGCCGAAAAGACAGCGGCCTCGGTTGAGGCCTTCACCGCCTCGATCCATTACGACTCCCGACTGTACCGGCATGACATTGCCGGCAGCCGCGCCCATGCCCGGATGCTGGCCAGACAGGATTTGATCACCCATAATGAGCTGGGCCTGATATTAGGCGGTCTTGACGAGATTGAACAGGAGATCGACCAGGGGATCTTTGTTTTCCGGCCGGAACTGGAAGATATTCACATGAATATCGAAAAAACCCTGGTTGAAAAAATCGGCCCGGCCGGAGCCAAACTCCATACCGCCCGCAGCCGTAATGATCAGATCGCCCTGGATATCCGTCTTTACCTACGGGAGGTGAGCGGTCAACTCGAAGGACTTCTCATTAATCTCCAGACCGCCTTTGTTAAACTGGCCCGAAAATATCTCGGTGCAGTCATGCCGGGCTATACTCATCTGCAACGTGCCCAGCCTCTACTGATTTCCCATCATATGCTGGCCTATTTCGAGATGTTTGGCCGGGACAGGCAAAGGCTGGTCGACGGCCTGAAAAGAATTAATGTTCTCCCCCTTGGCGCCGCCGCCCTGGCCGGAACCGGTCTGCCAATTGACCGGGAATTTGTCGCCCGTGAACTTGATTTTCCAATGGTGTCCGCCAACAGCATGGATAGCGTGGCCGACCGGGATTTTGCCGTGGAGTTTGTCTCCACCTGCACCCTGATCCAGATTCATCTCAGCCGGCTTTCCGAAGAGCTTATCCTCTGGGCCAGTGAGGAGTTTTCCTTTATCAATCTTGCCGACAGCTTCTGTACCGGCAGCAGTATCATGCCCCAGAAAAAAAATCCGGATATCCCGGAGCTGATCCGCGGCAAAAGCGCTCGGGTGACGGGCAACCTCATGGCCCTGATCACCCTGATTAAGGGTCTGCCCATGACCTATAACCGTGATCTGCAGGAAGATAAGGAGCCGATTTTCGATACCGTGGATACGGTCAGCCAAAGCCTGGCTCTTATGGCGGAACTCCTCGACAACACGGAATTTAACACCGGACGCCTTGAAGAAGCGACGATTGGCGGCTACATGACAGCCACCGACCTGGCCGATTATCTTGTCCGGAAAAATATCCCTTTTCGCAAGGCCCATGAAATCGTCGGTCGCATTGTTGCTTTCTGCATTGAACAGGGAAAAGAGCTGGCCGAACTGGAGCTGGCTGAGCTGCACCAATTTTCAGATCAAATTGAAGATGATGTCTTTCCTGTTCTTTCCGTCCAGGGTTCGGTTAACAGCCGGACATCGGCGGGAGGCACCGCTGCCATCCGGGTCGCCGAGGCCCTGGCCGTGGCGGAAAAAAGTCTGGGTCTCATGACATGAAAGCTAAAGTGGCCCATCTTTTTTTCTGTTGCCTGATCGTTCTTCTTGTCGGTGGCTGTGGCCTAAGAACCATGCCCATTCCACCCCAGGCCGTCATTCCGGAGGCTATTTCAGATCTCAAGTGCAAACTGGATGAAAAAAGCGCCAACCTGAGCTGGTCATACCCGGGCAGATCCATCCAGGGCGAATCAATCGACAACATCAGAAATTTTAAAATTTTCAAGGCTGAAGTCGCCGAGGAAGACTATTGTCCGGGCTGTCCGATAATCTATGACTTTCATTTTGAGATAAATGCCACCCGCCTTAAACCGGGGAAAAAAATCCATTTTTCCGACACCGACCTGCGAACCGGTTATCGTTATACATATATGGTGCAATCCCATTCGGGCTGGAATATCAAAAGCCGGGATTCAAACCGGGTGGCCTTTGTCTGGCAGACTCCGCTGGCCGCGCCGCTGGGCCTGGTGACTGAGGCCGGGGATCGGCTGGTGAGGTTAAACTGGAGTGCGTCCGATTCCCTGACGCAAGAAGTATCGTACCAGATTTTGCGAGGCGATGACGGGAAAAAGTTTAAATCCATCGGCCCACCGGTGGCAGAGACCTTTTTTGTCGACGGCAATGTTGTCAATGGCAAAACCTATGCCTACAGGATCCGAGCGATCCGTCACGCGGATGACACAGCATATCCTGGTCTGCTCAGTGGACCTGTTTCGGCAACACCCATAGACAGGACGCCGCCGGCTCCTCCCTTCCAGGTCCATAGTATATCCACTGCCGAGGGAGTCAGGATTGTCTGGCATGGTGGCAGCGAAAAAGATCTTGGCGGCTACCGAATTTACCGGCGATCCTCCGATAAAAAAATTGCGGTTATGATCGGTGAAACCGGCTCTAGAGGTCACTTTTTCACGGACACTAATCTTCCCGTGAAGGGTGTTGTCTGGTACTACTCGGTAACGGCCGTTGACCAGGCCGTGCCAGCCAATGAAAGCGAATTTTCTCCTGAAATAAAATTTGACAGGCGTATCAATTAAGATGAATAATTTTAACTACATAAACAATCAACTGCATTGTGAATCCGTGTCGGTGGACAGTATTGCCGCTCAAAAGCAGACCCCCTTTTATCTTTACAGCACCGAAACACTGACCCGGCATTTCAAGGCTTTTGACTCGGCCTTCAGCCTGCCGCATATTACCTGTTTTGCCGTCAAATCATGTTCGAATATCGCCATTCTCCGTCTGTTCGCAAGATTAGGCGGCGGCGCGGATATTGTTTCCGGCGGAGAACTCTTCCGGGTCCTGGAAGCGGGCATGGACCCAAAAAAAATTGTCTACTCCGGAGTCGGCAAAACCGAAGATGAACTGCGTGCCGCCTTAGACGCAAAAATCCTGCTCTTTAACGTCGAATCCATCCAGGAACTGGAAACTCTGCAAGAGGTAGCGGCGGAGATGGAAGTCAAAGCGCCGGTCTCCTTCCGGGTGAATCCGGATGTCGATCCAAAAACCCATGCCTACATCTCCACCGGACTGGCAAAAAACAAATTCGGCATCCCCATTGAACAGGCCCTGGAAGTTTATCAACAGGCCAGGGATATGGCCAATATCGATATTCTCGGCGTCAGTTGCCATATCGGTTCCCAGCTCACCGACATTTCACCCTTTGTTGAATCACTGAACAAGGTTAAAGGATTCATCCGGAAATTAGAGGGGGTTGGAATTGCCATCTCCTATCTTGATCTTGGCGGGGGCCTGGGTATTCGCTATGAAGATGAGGAACCGCCCCATCCGTCTGCCTATGCCGATGCCATCATGAAAGAAATGGGAGAACTTGACTGCACCTTGATCCTGGAGCCGGGACGGGTTATAGTTGGCAACGCCGGAATCCTGGTGACCAGGGTTCTTTATACCAAGACTGGCGGGAAAAAATTTATCATTGTTGATGCGGGCATGAATGATCTGGCCCGGCCGAGTCTCTATGGTGCTTTTCATGCCATTCAACCGGTAGAGCAGCGTGATCAGGGAACCGAGATTGCCGATGTGGTGGGGCCAATCTGCGAAACCGGCGATTTCCTTTCTAAAGGCAAAGAAATGCCGATCAGTAAAAGAGGAGATCTACTGGCCGTGATGAGTTCGGGAGCCTACGGCTTTACCATGTCGTCCAATTACAATTCCCGGCCCAGGGTTTGCGAAATTCTGGTGAACGGTGATGATTTTCATGTGATTCGGGAACGGGAAACCTATGATCAGCTTATTGCAGGTGAGTTGATTCCTGATTTTTTAAAAAAATAGAAATTTCTCAAAAAGTGGTTGCATAGCGACAACTTCCCCCTTTGTTAAAGGGGGAATGAGGGGGATTTTTTTTATAGGTTGCCATCACTTATTGAGAAATTATAAAAAATAGAGCTAACGGGCTGTTACCAGTGAATTTTCCAATTCCCTTTACCAAAATGAGCGGCACGGGCAATGATTTTATCATCATTGATCATCGCAAACAATTGCTCGATCAAGATGAATTCAGCTCGTTTGCCAAGGCTGTCTGTCGACGAAAATTTTCCGCAGGTGCTGACGGCCTTATTCTTATTGAAGACAGCAACGAAGCTGATTTCCGCTGGCATTTTTATAATGGTGACGGCAGTGTGGCCGAAATGTGCGGCAACGGCGCAAGATGCGCGGCCCGTTTTGCCTGTGAAAGAAAAATAGCCCCGGCTGCCATGCGCTTTCTGACCATTGCCGGCGAAATCCGGGCCGAGGTCAGGGGAGAGTCGGTGAAGCTGGCAATGACTTCGCCCGTTGGTCTCGCCCTTGACCAGCAGATTGAGATTGACGACGGCTGGCAAACCGTCCACAGCATTAACACCGGCGTCCCCCATGCCGTTCTCTTTGTTGAGGATGGAAACAAAGCGCCGGTAGTGGAATGGGGCCGGCACATCCGCTTTCATGATCTTTATCAGCCAGCCGGAACCAATGTGAATTTTGTCCAGATGCTTGGTCCGGACTCTCTCCATGTCCGCACCTATGAACGCGGCGTGGAGGATGAAACCCTGGCCTGCGGCACTGGTGCGGTGGCTTCCGCCATTATTGCCGGACTCCTCGGCCAGGTTGAAAGTCCGGTTACGGTGACTACATCCGGCGGGGAACAATTGATCATTTATTTTTCGATTCAAAACAGGTTCCCGGCTGAAATCAGTGATGTCTTTCTGGAAGGGCCGGCCCATTTTATTTATGAAGGGCAATTGAATAGGGAAGCCCTGTATTAAAGAATGAACCGAAGATTATCGAACAACGAATATCGAATGCCGAAGTAAGGATGTATCATTATAGAATTTCATAATTCGACATTTTTTGTTCGATATTCAACATTAAGGGCTGTTGCCCAAACCTACTGAAATAACTGTTAATTTTTATATAAGGAGAAAAACATGACCCCTTTTCGTGGAGCCTTTGTTGCGATTGTCACTCCGTTCATTGACGGCAAAATTGACGAGCAGGGACTGGTTGACCTGATCGAGTTCCAGATTGAAAACGGTACCCATGGCATTGTTCCATGCGGCACAACCGGCGAATCCGCCACCATGAGTCATGAAGAACATCACCGGGTGGTGGAATTGACCATCAAAACGGTGAACGGCCGGGTTCCCGTACTGGCCGGCACCGGCTCAAACAGCACCAGTGAAACCATTGAATTAACAAAACATGCCAAGGAAGCTGGTGCAGCCGGTGCCCTGGTTATTACTCCTTACTATAACAAACCCTCCCAGGAGGGATTGTATCAGCACTTCAAGTCCGTTGCTGAAGAGGTCGATCTTCCCATCATTATGTACAATGTGCCAAGCCGAACAAGTATCAACATGCTGCCGGCCACGGTGGCCCGTTGTGCTGAATTCAAAAATATTGTCGGCATCAAAGAGGCTACCGGCAACCTGAACCAGATCAGCGAAGTGATCCGCCTCTGTCCCGATGATTTTGCCGTGATGTCCGGTGATGATTTCACCTCCATGGCCACGGTTGCCGTGGGCGGGACCGGTGTAATCTCGGTCACCTCCAATGTTGAGCCCAAAAGCATGGCAGCCATGATGGACGCCGCCCTTGGCGATGATATGGTGAAAGCCAGGGAACTCCATTATAAGCTCTTCCCGCTGATGCAGGCCATGTTCTTTGACACCAATCCGGTGCCGGCCAAGACCACCCTGGAGCTCATGGGCAAGATCAAATCGGCAACACCGCGTCAGCCATTATGGACCATCGGCGACGATGCCCTGGCCAAAATGAAAAAAGTAATTATTGAATACGGTTTGATTTCGGGCTGAAAAAAGTTAGTCACCGAGTCGCAGAGATCACAGAGAAAACAGTAACTGCTCAATAATTGGTGATCTTGTTTGGTGTAGGAGCCCGGCCCTCCGGGCGATTATGTTCGGCTGATGCTGCACCCCGCCACTATATCGCCCGGAGGGCCGAGCTCCTACGGATTCCCATGCGACTTTGTGAGAGTACAAAAAAAGATGTAAATCCATACAGACACGATTCAACAAGTTACAAAACAAGGATACAAGATGACAAAGGTTATTGTTGCCGGAGCAGCCGGCCGGATGGGAAAACGTATTGGTTACATGGTCACCCGGAATCAGGACCTGACCTTGGACGGAGGTTTTGAACAAAGCTCAAATCCCGCAGTGGGCCAGGATATCGGTGAAGTGGGCGGCTATGGTACTGTCGGCATCGCCATCGCTCCTGATCTTGATTCCGTCATTGACCAGTGTGATGTGATCATCGATTTCACCTTTCACGAGGCCACCATGAAGATCGCCAGGAAGGCGGCTGAAAAGAAAAAAGCGATGGTCATCGGCACCACCGGTCTCAGCCGGGAAAACCTGGCCGAATTGCGGGAACTTGCTCAAAACATGGTTATTGTTCAGGCTCCCAATATGGCGATAGGCGTCAATGTTCTCTTTAAAATCACCGAAAAAGTGGCATCCATTCTCGGTGATGACTATGATATTGAAATTGTCGAGGCCCATCACCGTATGAAAAAGGACGCGCCCAGCGGCACCGCCCTGAAGCTTGGCGAAATGGCGGCCAGCGGCGTCAACCGCGATCTGAACGAAGTCGGCGTTTATGAACGTAACGGCATTATCGGCGAACGGACAGATAAGGAAATCGGTATTCAGACCATTCGTGGCGGAGATATCGTCGGCGAGCATACAGTTTATTTTGCCGGACCTGGGGAAAGGATCGAACTGACCCACCGGGCCCATAACCGCGATAATTTTGCCCGTGGCGCGGCCCTGGCAGCGGCCTGGGTAAGCGGGAAGAAAAACGGCATGTACACCATGTTCGATGTCCTGGGATTGGATGATTTGTAATTTGCTGCGCCAGGCTGAAGGCTTAAGGTAGAAGGTAGAAGATTAAGAGGGGAGATTCTTTGCCCCTCAACTCAAAATATTTACAGAGTAATATAAAAATGATCAAAATTGAAAAGGCAGAAAGATTAAAACAGCTTCCCCCTTATCTCTTTGCCGAGCTGGACAGAAAAAAAGCAGAGGTTCTGGCCCGTGGTGTTGATGTAATTGACTTGGGAGTCGGCGATCCGGATCAGCCCACTCCGCAAAATATTATTGACAGTCTGTCGGCAGCGGCCCAGAAAGCCGAGCACCATACCTATCCCAGTTATTCCGGCCTCAATTCCTTTCGTGAGGCGGTGTCCGCCTGGTATAAAAAAAGGGCGGGGGTCAGCCTTGATCCGGTGAAGGAAATCGTTTCCCTGATCGGCTCAAAGGAGGGTATCGCCCATATCCCCCTGGCATTTATCAATCCCGGAGATGTGGTCCTGGTTCCAAGTCCAGCTTATCCGGTCTATAATGTTGCCACCCTTTTTGCCGGTGGCGAAGTTTATGAAATGCCGCTTCTGAAAGAGAATGATTTCCTGCCTGATTTCAGTACAATCCCTGCGGATATTCTTGACCGGGCCAAGATGATGTTTCTCAATTATCCCAACAACCCGACCTCGGCCACGGCCGGTTCTGAATTTTTTGCCGAGGTTGTTGAGTTTGCAAAAAAGAACAACATCATGGTCTGCCATGATTTTGCCTATTCGGAGATGACCTTTGACAACTACGAGGCTCCGAGTTTTCTGGAAACTCCCGGCGCCATGGAGGTTGGAATGGAATTCCATTCACTCTCCAAGACCTACAACATGACGGGCTGGCGCATTGGCTGGGCAGCCGGCAACGCCGACATTATCGGCGGATTGGGCCAGATCAAGAGCAATATTGATTCGGGCATCTTTGAGGCCATCCAGATTGCCGGGATCGAGGCCATGCGAGATGATGAAGCCTGGCTTCGGGAAATGCGGCAACTCTACACGGAGCGCCGTGACGTGGTCATGGCCGGACTTGAGAAAATGGGTCTCAAGGCTAAAGCTCCCAAGGCCACCTTTTACATCTGGGTTGAAACGCCGGAAGGCTACGATTCCACAAGCTGTGTCGCCCATCTCCTGGAAAAGGCCGGAATCGTCACCACGCCGGGTAGTGGTTTTGGCGCCCCAGGCGAGGGTTATTTCCGCATCGCCCTTACCGTTTCAAAAGAACGGCTGCAGGAGGCTCTGGATCGGATGGCCGAGGTCGGCTTTTAAATGGGGCTGGCCTTTATCGGCCTGGGCTCCAACCTGGGAAACGGCAGGAAAAATCTGCTCAAGGCCTGGCAGCAGCTAAAACAAAGCAACAGGATAACCCTGTTGACCTTGTCTTCACCCTATTTGACCGAACCGGTTGGCATGGAAAGCGACTTCTGGTTTACCAATGGAGTGGGCGTGTTGGAAACAAAGCTTTCTCCCCTGGAACTTCTTGATTTGCTTTTGCAAACTGAAAAAGAGATGGGCCGGGACCGTGCCAGTGGGCTTGACAGGATCATCGATCTCGATCTGCTTTATTATGATGATCTGGTCATTTCAAGCCCGGAGCTGACCCTGCCGCACCCTGAAATTGCCAACCGGATGTTTGTTCTGGCGCCCATGAATGAGGTGGCTCCCGACCATCTTCATCCGGTTCTGCAAAAAACAACGCGTCACATGCTCAAACAGCTTCCAAAGGGAGAGGTCGTCAAAAAAGAGGTCTGGCAAAAATGAGTCCTGTCCGCTTCATTGTCCTTGCCGTCCTGTTTTATCTTCTTTACCGATTGCTCTTCGGCAGAAAAAAAGACAACCTGCCGCCCAAGCCGGAGGTAAACAAAGTAGAGTCTCCGGCCCAGGACGTTCTGGTCCAGGATCCGGTCTGCAAGACCTATGTCCCCAAGGGCCAGGCCTTGCGTGAAAAAAAAGATGGCGAGACATATTATTTTTGCAGTGAAGAGTGCCGAAAACGTTTTTTAGATCAGGACTGATACATTTAAAATTGACCAAGGAGCCGATATATGAAATTTTTTATTGATACCGCCAACATCGACGAAATCAAAAAAGGCCTTGATATGGGAATGGTTGATGGTGTGACCACCAACCCCTCTCTTGTAGCAAAAGAAAATAAAAACTTTGAGACGATTCTCACGGAAATCTGTGAAATCGTCGACGGCCCCATCAGCGCCGAGGTGGTCAGTCTTGAGGCCGAGGGAATGCTGGAGGAAGGGCGGAAGCTTGCAGCCATGAATCCGAATATCGTCATCAAGGTGCCGATGATCATCGAGGGCTTAAAGGCTGTGAAACAGTTTGCAGCTGAAAATATCAAGACCAATGTAACCCTTGTTTTTTCAGCGGCCCAGGCCCTGCTGGCGGCCAAGGCAGGCGCCACCTTTGTCAGTCCCTTTGTCGGCCGGCTGGACGATATTGCCCAGGAGGGCATGGACCTGGTCAGCGATATTATGACCATTTATGAAAATTACGGTTACCAGACCGAAGTCATTGTGGCCAGTGTCCGCTCTCCCATGCATATTATGGAAGCCGCTTTGACTGGCGCTGACATCTGCACCATCCCCTATAAGGTCATTGCTCAGCTGGCAAAACATCCGCTCACTGACATCGGCATGGAACAATTTTTGGCTGACTGGGAAAAAAGAAAAAAATAAAAAATTTTTTATGATGTAAGGTGCCGTAATTATTGCAAGGGACTTGCTGCTGTATTTTTTGTTGATTTTGCAATTTGTTTCCGGCTGCCTCCAAATGTATAATGTATAAATGAACCGGAGGTTGCTTGAAAATATATTTGCGGCGTGGATGCTTGTGGGAACACTTGGCCTGCTCATCTTTCCCTGCTCCACAAAGGCACAGATGTATACCTTTGTAGATGAAAAGGGCGTGATGCATTTTTCCAATGTGCCAACTGATTCCCGTTATAAATTAATCCGCAGCAAGCGTTTAAGTCGCAAAAAATACAGCAAACTTGCTCCTGGGCAGTGTTCGTCTCACATCGAGAAGGCAGCCAGACGGTACGGTGTTGATCCCTGTCTGGTGAAGGCCGTCATCAAGATGGAATCGAATTTTAACTGCCGGGCCGTATCGAAAAAAGGCGCTCAGGGGCTCATGCAGTTGATGCCTGGCACGGCCAGAGACATGCGGGTGGCCAATCCCTTTGATCCAAAGGATAATATATTTGGCGGCACCCGTTATCTGCGGAAGATGATTGACCTGTTCCAGGGCGATGTTAAACTGGCGCTGGCAGCCTACAATGCCGGTCCGGAACGCGTCAAAGCTCTTGGCCGCATTCCGCCATTTCCGGAAACAATGAACTATGTTGACAAGGTACTGTATCATTACCAGAAATATAAAATCACCTCGCCGGATGTCTAGCACCGAGGGAACACCACCGGCAAATCCGGCATGAATCATACTATTTACACCTTACCCAATATGCTCACCGGCTATCGCTTTGCCGTTGTTCCGTTTTTGTTATTCTGCCTCAGGCCCGGGGTTGGGCAATGGGTCAGTCTCCTTGGTTTTTTTCTTTTCCTGACCGGCGCCCTTTCCGATCTTGCCGACGGCTACCTGGCGCGTAAGTATCATTCCGAGTCGGTTCTTGGCAAGCTGATGGATCCTTTGGCCGACAAGGTTCTCGTTACTGTTGCCCTGGTGATGCTGATTCCCATGGGCAGAATTCCAGCCTGGATCACTTTTCTGATCCTGTCCAGGGAAATGATTGTCACCGGCCTGCGGGGCCTGGCCGCCACATCCGGCATTGTCATGGCCGCAAGTCGGCTGGGAAAGCTGAAAAGCGTTTTCCAGCTCATTGCTCTCAACATCTTAATTTTCCCTCCGGATCTTCTGCCGATCCCGTTCCTGCACGACCTCGGCACAATCGTCCTCTATATTGCCCTTGGCCTGACCCTCTGGTCCGGAATGGATTATTTTCTTCGTTTTCAAAAGGTCTTTCTTGAGTCGGCTGGGTCAAAATAGTCTTTCTCCTTGACAGCAGAACATAAGGTTTTTATAAAATAAGCTTGATTGCCGGAGTGGTGAAATTGGTAGACGCACTGGACTCAAAATCCAGCGGGCCTTGCGCCCGTGTCGGTTCGATTCCGACCTCCGGCACCAGTATGCAACAAGGGGATTAGCCTTCAACAAAGGGTTAATTCCCTTTTTTTATTGTCTGTCACTCAAATGTAACATTGCTCAATCATGTTTAATTTTGCCAATTTGTGGCAAAGACAGTAATCCCTCACCCCAACATCAAAAATGGATCGATCATGACTGATATATCGCTAAAAGACAACCAAGCCGCCTTAATCCTCGACCTCAACGATAATAACATAAGCGTTGATATGGCCTACCATGGTCAGGTTGGTCTTGCTGCTGGATTATGCGAGGTGATTGCCCGTCGACTTGTTGAAGATGAAACGTTTCGACAAGACCTGTTGGACCAGGTAATGAAAAACGCAGCTGGAGACTATGAATAAAAGCCGGGAGGCAGGTAGAGATGACTGAACCAAGCGCCCAAAACAGCTCCCAGCTCCTGATCTACCAGTCATAAGACGGTGCAACCCGCCTTGTAACCAATCACGGGGTAAAATCACCAAACTTTCGAGTAATTCCTTATTCTGTAAGCGTTCACAGGTGCCGGAGATTACCGTAAGCTGGACGGCTGACTATAGCCCCTCTATGTCGACGCCCTGATCGCGGTAAAATTCGGTGCCTGTGATCGCTTACCCCGCCTTGAAGAGCAACTCCAAGATGAAACGGTCTGGCTTGCACCAGATCAAAATTGATCGTTGCTTGTACAATGCAACAACTGTATATATATTATGTATATAGCAAAATGTTAATGGAGGACTCTCATGGCAATAGGATCAATTTTTGTAAATAATCGTACACAAGCAGTCAGACTTCCGGTTGAAACCCGTTTTCCTAAAGGAGTTAAGAAAGTTATTGTGCGTGTGCTTGGAAAAGATCGGGTACTGTCCCCTGTTGAAAATACCTGGGATAGTTTCTTCTTGTCAGAGGAGAAAGTGACTGATGATTTCATGACTGAACGTGCATCGCAGGAGCAACAGGATCGAGAGACTTTTTAATGCTGAAGTATATGCTGGATACCAATATTGTTATATATGTGATTAAGAATCGGCCTATCAGTGCTCTGGAAGTGTTCAATCTCCATGCCGGTCAGATGTGCATCAGTTCTATTACTTTTGCCGAGCTGCTGCATGGGGTAGAGAAAAGTGCTAAACCTGAACATAATTTGAGGCAGGTAGAAGATTTTGTTTCTCGGTTAGAAATTCTGGACTACGGCATTAAAGCTGCCGCTCATTACGGGGATATTCGTGCGGACCTGGAAAATAAAGGGACCACTATAGGGGTTAATGATCTTCATATTGCCGGACATGCTAGAAGTGAAGCTATGGTTTTAATTACAAACAACCTGCGTGAATTCGAGCGGGTTGAAGGGTTGCGTTTGGATAATTGGGCCTGAGGCCGGTGCAGAAAAAACGTCTATCTTCCCGCCTTTTATTCCTTATGTTAACTGGGCTAACAGCTTTGATGATGGTGGGTCTCAGTTAACTGCTGATAGAGACCGTGGGACAGGTAATGAAAAACCCAGCTGGAGAGTATGAATAAAAGTTGAGTTGTTTCATCGTAACTTTTAAGCAGTCAGTAGAGGTTCATTTTGGACAAAACCAATAAAAAAGAGCTCAGTGAAGTAGATATCTGCGATCTATTCATCACCCCGGCAATCAAAGATGGTGGCTGGGATCAGCTGACCCAGATCCGCCGTGAAGTGACACTCACCCCAGGTCCCGTCATTGTCCGGGGCAACATGAGCGCCCGCAACAAGAAGAAAAAGAAATTTGCCGACTATGTCCTGTCCTGGAAACCAGGTGTTCCGCTGGCCATTGTCGAAGCAAAAGACAATAATCATTCCGTCAGCCACGGCATGCAGCAGGCTTTGGGCTATGCTAAAATATTGGACGTACCAAGCGCACTGAGTTCCAACGGCGACGGGTTCGCCTCGCACAACAAAGTACCTGAAGCCGGTGAAGATACTGAAACCCAATTTCCCCTTGATCAGTTCCCCCCACCGGAAATTCTCTGGCAGCGATACAAACATTACCGTGGCATTGCAGACGACGAAGAAGAACTGATCCTGCAACCCTATCACGATGACGGATCAGGCAAAGAACCACGCTACTATCAGGTAGAGGCCATCAACCGGGTTATCGAGGCCGTTTCCAGAGGTCAAAAGCGGATACTGCTGGTCATGGCCACCGGCACAGGCAAGACCTACACTACTTTTCAGATCATCTGGCGGCTCTGGAAGGCAAAGGCTGTCAGGCGCATTCTTTTCCTGGTCGATCGCAATATTCTGGCTGATCAAACCCTGGTCAACGACTTTAAACCCTTTGGTTCTGTCATGGCCAAAGTCAGAAACAGAAAGATTGATCCCTCCTATGAAATCCACCTGGCCCTTTATCAGGCCATCACAGGAACCGAAAAAAAGGATAAGATATTCAAGAACGTCTCACCTGACTTCTTTGACCTGATTGTCATTGACGAGTGCCATAGAGGAAGTGCTGCAGAGGATTCTGCCTGGCGTGAAATCCTTAACTATTTCTCAGGCGCCATCCAGCTCGGCATGACCGCTACACCCAAGGAAACAAAATACGTTTCCAACCTCGCCTATTTTGGTGACCCCGTATACACCTATAGCCTGAAACAAGGTATTGAAGACGGTTTCCTGGCTCCCTATAAGGTCATACGCATCCATATCGACAAGGACATCGAAGGCTGGCAACCACCGCCAGGCATGACAGATGATCTTGGCCAGGAGATCGAAAGCCGCATCTACAACCAGAAGGATATGGATAAAATCCTGGTCCTTAACCAGCGCACCAAGCTGGTGGCCCGCCGGGTAATGCGCTTTCTGGGCGCCACCGACCCTCTTG
>JAYEPA010000195.1:0-2609 GCA_034723545.1 Thermodesulfobacteriota bacterium
ATGTTCGCGAAACCCTCGGGGTCTGTGATAAGGCATATATTCTCAACCATGGGGAAATCCTGGAATTTGGCGAGCCGAAACTCATTGCCGCCAGCCCCAAGGCCAGGGAAATTTACCTTGGGGAAAAGTTTGAATTGTAACGCCAACCAGTGTAAATATTCAGCTAGTATCCCAATTTCGTCCGATTCGCCTTACTCACATATGATTAATATAGCTCGCCAAGCGACTTGAACGAATTTGGGCACTATCCAAACATTTACAATTTATAGATTTTAGCACTAATTTATCTTCAACCCGAATATTTACCAACCAGTTGTCTTACGCCATCAAGGGTCTGTGGAAATGCGAAAGATGTAATCACTGATCTGTTCAGTCTTCAACTTTGTTTTGTCACCAAGTACGTGTTGAAAACGTGCAAGACGTTCATGGAGTTGATCCATGGTAAGACCCGGGTACCGATGCCGCTGAAATTCCGGCTGGTATTTTGAACCTGATTGAAATGATTTGCGCCACTTGACAAAACGCCGCCGTAATGCCCTGTATCTGCCGATCAGTTGCTCTTGCAGAGGCGTTGCAGGCAATTCGGCCCTGTCGCCGATAATTCCTTCAAGGACATCAACGATACGCTCACAGGCCATGCGGCCATTTTGGGCTGTCAGGTAGTATTCCAGAAGCCTTTTTCGTTCGTCACCTTTAGCGGGACCAAGTTCACCGGCAAAAATTTTCCCGAGCGTTTCCTGCAATTCTCTAAAACTGAAGCACTGGTGGCTCATCCTGTTCGGTAACTTATAGTAACCAAGGTCATAGTATTCATCCCGTGTTGCCATATAGGATACAGCCGGAACACCCATGATATACGCTTCGATCCCGGTGGTGCAACTGTTGTGAACAAGGGCTTTGGCTGCCATGATCCAGGGGACGACATTCCCTTCATTTGTAACCTCCACCTGTTTACATGTATTGGCTATATCACGGTAAACCTGCGGGTTTTCAGTTGGATGCGGCCTGACAATGATGGAAAAATCCGGAAATACATTTTCCAGTGCCGGGATGACATTTTTAATATCTTCAAAAACAGCTTGCTTAAAATCCCTTAAACCTTCAGCAAATTTTCTATCCATGCCGACAGCTCCACGGCCGAATCTGGTAGTCTCTCCTGGATTCTCGACAGGCATAAAAAGGTTCAGGCTCGGGACAAAGGCATTAACATTACTGAAATTGGTATTGATGAGTATGAAATCACCATACCTGTCAGTCAATTTCTGCACTTCCTGTTCATAGTATGCGTGTAATTCCGGTCGGAGGAGATCACCGCGCGGATTGCCGGCAATGTGGATCGGAGTATTCTCTGGAAGATGCGGGTATTGACGCCAAAGTTCGGCGTTCTCCTGTCCCCAGGCGAACAGGTGTGAAACATACTGGATCGCTTCCTTGGAAAGTCGCCGGGTAAAATAGGTCTTGGGCTGCATGTGAACAAGAGCCTCTTCGTCCCAGGCAGCGATCTGGTGGCCAAGCAAACGCATGATGCGAAACATCTTGAGACTACGGGCCGTCATGCTTTTAGACAAGTAGATTCCCCTGGGAAACGAACCGATTCGGAAATCGATTTCCAGGCGGGAACCGAGTATTGCAGGAAATCCACGTTTTGCCGCAACTAGGGCCAGCAAAAGCTTGGCATCAAATTCGCGAACTTGGTTTTCAACGGGGATGATGAGAGGTGGTTTGCTAGCCATCGTTTGTAATGAACTGGGAGATCAAATTTTTGAAAATCTGGCTCCGTTACATGTTTTGTATGACGAACTCAGCAAGCTTGAAATCAAACTCGGTGTCGATATTGACCATTATATCGTCAATAACCAGATACGAAGTTTTTTCTCCCTTGATCGTCTCTTGATCGGCGATCAGTTCGCGAGCCAGGACATAAGCGACGCCGTTTTTATGATAGAGTGGTTCCAGTTGCTGGCGGGCAATAATGTCAGCAGCAGTTGGATCATAATAATCAAGTCGATCATCTTTTATAACAAGCTGCTTTAAGGGATGCGCCTTGGCATCGGTCTCACTGACGGTCCAGACCGCATCATACCCGCCGTCGATCATTTTGTTGACTGCTGCAGTAATATGTTCCGGTTTGCGAAAAGGCGAAGTCGGCTGCAGCATAATGATGATGTCGTATCGTTGATTATCGATCCTTTCGCATTCCAGCAGAGCGTGTTTGAGGACCGGTGCATCAGCGACAAGGTCGCCGGATAATGATTCAGGCCGCATGAAAGGCACCCCCAGACCGGACTCTTCGGCGACTTTGGCGATCTCGGGGTGATCGGTGGAGACCACAGCCCGGTCAACGTAGGGAAGCTGTTTTACGACTTCCCCGACCAGGGCAACCAGGGGGACACCGTTTAACGGGCGAATATTTTTCAGTTTTACACCTTTGCTGCCACCGCGGGCAGGAACCACCACTAAAATACGTTTATCTGCAATCATAGTAACTATTCAGGTTGGGCACCAAATTGGCATAACCACAGTTCCGTAACTGTTCAGATGTGCCTTAGATTCGTTTATTTAGGTCTGCGAAGCGTACTTGTGCTACTCAAGCAGGCCTAAATGAGCGA